>NZ_CP011456.1:2722500-3045000 GCF_001277295.1 Anabaena sp. WA102
GTATATAAAGAACCACCAGGAGGAACTTGAGCAAGACGTTCCATATACTCCTGTGAATGTTTGGTCCATTCGTGATTAATTTCCGATATTCGAGTGTATTCTGGTAAATCAGAAATTGCTGATTCAATAGGTTTGTATTCTTCTTGGTTTAATTGCGCTTGAGGATAAGGATTTGGCATTCCAAATCTATTAGCGATAAAAATAGCTCTTGGTCGAATTTGTGGGACTCCATAAGCCGCAGATTCCAGAATTGCCACAGAAATATGAGGATAACCAATAGACTCAAAAGCTTCAATAATTGCCGTCTTTATATCCCCTCTTTGAATTGTCAAAATACCTGGTACATTTTCCATCACTACATACCAAGGGCGTATTTCGGAAACAACACGCACAAATTCATAAAATAATCTATTTCGAGGATCTTTTGGATCACGTTTTCCGGCTACTGAAAATCCTTGACATGGTGGACCACCAACAACAACATTTACATCAGGTGAGCCGATTTGTTGCAGCCAATATTGGGGAGAAAATTGTTCAATATCTCCACAGAAATGATGACATTGTGGGAAATTTTTTTTGTGCGTAGCAGAAGCAATTGGACTAATTTCTACACTAGCCAATGGTGTGAATCCAGCTTGAAATAAACCTTGTGTGATTCCCCCAGCACCACAAAACAGATCCACAAAAGTATATTTAGATAATGGACTGGGTGGGGAACTAACATCAGTAAATATCTTATATGGATCAGATTTATCTTCATCTAGTTCGCGCTGAATACGCTCATAACGTCCTAATTTCGGCTTCTTTTGCTTTTGGCTAGGATTATGCTCATCCTCGTTAGGAAAAAAAGAAATTTGTGTTCCTTGCATTCGATAATTGACATGAATGTTTGCTGTGACATATAGTCTACAATACATCAATCATAGCAAAATTAGCAACCTAATCCTAAAAACGAGAAAATTTATCTCGTTATCTGACACAATCTATTACTTAGAAATTAACACTGGAGTAATGAACAAACATCACACAACTAAAAAATGCTACAATGTACAAAACTAGAAAATTTAGAGAGTCATTTGCTATAATTGTACTTAAAAATAGTTATTTGAGGTAAGTTACTATGATTACAAAACAAATGATTCAAGAGAAACTCAAAAATTTAACAGAAGAACAACTTAATCAAGTTTATGGAATTATTGAACAGTTAAGCGATTCAGAAAATGCTGTTAAAAAACCTAGTCTCATGTCCAAATTACGCAAAATTAAAATTGATGCTCCTGAAGATTTCTCGATTCAAGTTAGTGTTAGTTTAGGGAGAGATGTAAGTGAGGGATAAAATTTTTGTTGATACGCTGTTTATTGTAGATTTAATAAACAAACGGGATCAATATCATCAAAGGGCTTTAGAATTAGCTCAAAAATTTGAAAATTATCCTTTGATAACCACTGATGCAATTTTATTAGAAGTTGGTAATGCTTTATCGAGTAATTATAAAAGTGAAGCAGTTGAATTAATGCAAACTTTTTTAAATTCTGATGATATAGAAGTTATCCGCTTAAATCCTGAATTATTTGAGGAAGCATTAAATTTATACAAACAACATCAAGATAAATCATGGGGTTTAGTTGATTGTGTTTCTTTTGTGGTAATGAAACAAAATAAAGTTACTCAAGCTTTAACTTTTGATAAGCATTTTATTCAAGCTAGTTTTCAAGCATTAATGAGATAATTAGGTATCGCATCATTTTAAACAGAGAATTAAGCAAAAGCAAACTCAGTTAATTTGCGAGTTTCTGGATCATAAAAAGCTAAAACAATATCTTCTTTCGGTACACCTTCTCTTAATAAATCCGTAGCTATTCCCTCTTCAGTCCAATCTTCCTCAATGTAAATTTTCTCATTTTTAATGCGAATATAAACAGAAATTGTTTTTACTCGTTTATCATTTTTCCAACCAATATTAAACCAAAGATATTGACTTCTTTGATCATCAAACATTAACACCTCATCTATATCAGGATCAATTACTTGTGATGAGATTTTTTCATATTCAGTTAAAATTTGTTTGATTAAGTTTTGATAATGAGTTAGCTTGTCCATTTGATCACCTCTTCTTGATTAATATCAATAACTAATAGTGAAACTTGATATTTTTGTAAAATCAGTTGAATAGCAACTTGTTCAAAAAACTTTTCATAAATATTTTTACCGATTGCTAAAAATACTTTATATTCAGGATGAGTAGCCAAAAGAAAAGTTTGATAAATCAGATATTGACCTAAAGCTGTTTCAAATTCACGCATGGGAGAACGACTCAAAAAACTTTTAACTTCAATAACAATTTGTTCACTCTCTTTTGTCGCAGCAATCGTTTTTTCACCAGCTAAATCAGCGATAAGTCTGATTTCTTCACACTTAATCGGATAAGGATCAGCGGTAATCGTCCAACCAGCCTTAATTAAAGCATTTTTAACCGCATCATGGTAAGTATCCTTTGCTGGCATTGTTTTATTTGTAATTACAAGGTAAACATTACCCACTTTAATATTATACTAAACCAAAACGGCATCATATATAAAACTTAATAATTAAAAAATTAACTTCAAAATCTTTATGAACAACAAGATCCCCGACTTCTCTGAGAAGTCGGGGATCTGAAACTCTAGGACAAATGCTAGAATATATAACATCCATGAATATCATTTACATTTCCCTGGAGGAAATATTATGTTATCAACAGAACTTCAACAAGAATCCATGATCAACAGAATTGAGAAGATTGTGGCTATTTTAATGGAAGAACGTCCCTTGTTTAAAGAAGAACTTAATCCAAGAGAAATGGTTGAACATTTATATCATATCGTTCAGCAAAACTTAACCAAAGAACAATTTAATAACTTATCTGAAGTTGTATACCTATTTTGAAATCAAGAGAGGTTTACTAGCTATTAATTCCCCTAAACAAACAGAAATTTCTAATAAGATTGGACAAGATTATCAAATTATTTTATTAGATGATTTAGCGATTTTAGAAAAAGGGCTAATAGTCAAAGATTTATGGGGATTTTTAGTCATCTTCAGATGACTTCTGCTATGAGACTGGGAATTCATTCCCAGGCGGGCTATGGGTTTTACGTTAAGTTGACATTGCTTCCACAACCGCCCAGAAATGAATTATGGCTTACGCTACGCTATCAGGGCTAATAGTCAAAGATTTATGGGGATTTTTAGTCATCTTCAGATGACTTCTGCTATGAGACTGGGAATTTATTCCCAGGCGGGCTATGGGTTTTACGTTAAGTTGACACCAATAAGCTCATGCTTTACCCCTACAAATCTAGGTTTTTCGTAATTCTTAAAAGTCCATGTCCCAACCCTGTTGAGTAAGTAATTGGACAAAAATATTTACAGTCATTGCGAGGGAAGGGAAGCAATCACAACCCTGGCGATTGCTTCATTTCACTTCGTTCCATATGGCTAACGCCACGCAACGCTTACACAATAACATTGTGTAATTAATTCTGTCTCATTACTTATAATAAGTACCGAAAGCCAAACATTTTTCTCTTGACATTCAATCTTGGTGACTTCTAAGCTATTATTTGGACACTACAAGACGGCGGATAACTGTAAAACTTACCCTGTACGCCTTTTGCATTCCGTCTTGCGTTAATACTCTGTTCCTAAAATAAGTAAACGGATAGACTATGATGATTTCAGAAACATTCAATTCAGTACCAGTAACCGTTTTGACTGGCTATTTAGGCGCGGGTAAAACTACATTATTAAATCATATTCTTACCTACGAACACGGTAAAAAAGTTGCCGTTATTGTTAACGAATTTGGCGAGGTAGGTATTGATAATCAATTGGTAATTGATGCAGATGAAGAAATCTTTGAAATGAATAATGGCTGTATTTGTTGTACAGTTCGCGGTGATTTAATTCGCATTATTGGCAATTTAATGAAACGCCGAGATAAATTTGATCATTTAGTCATTGAAACCACCGGTTTAGCAGATCCTGCACCTGTAATTCAAACGTTTTTTGTTGATGAAGATTTACAAAGTCAGTTGTCATTAGATGCAGTAGTCACAGTTGTTGATTCTAAACATATTTGGCAACATTGGGAAGCGGACGAGGCTCAAGAGCAAATTGCTTTTGCAGATGTAATTTTGTTGAATAAAACTGATTTAGTAACACCGGAAGTTTTAGATGAATTAGAAACTCGCATTCGCTCAATGAATGCAATGGCAAAAATCTACCGCACCCATAATTCTGAATTAGCAATGTCAGCTTTATTAGGAGTGCAAGCATTTGATTTAGATCATGCGTTAGAAATTGATCCTAATTTCTTAGGAGAAGATGCTCACGTCCATGATGAAAGCGTCTATTCTGTAGCGATAGTATCAGAAGGGACAATTAACGGTGAAAAATTAAATGCCTGGATGACAGAATTACTCAGAAATCAAGGTCTAGATATTTTCAGAATGAAAGGAATTTTAAATATTGAAAATGAAGATAATCGCTTTGTTTTCCAAGGTGTACACATGATATTTGATGGTAAAGCGGATAGACCTTGGAAAGTCAATGAAACTCGCAAAAATGAACTTGTATTTATTGGTAGAAATTTAGATGAAGCCAAATTAAAAGCAGACTTTTTTGCTTGTATGAGTTAGTAATACAATGGAGGCGGGGTTTCCTCGCCCCTACAGGTTTGGCGAATTGCTGTAAAAATAAAATATCACAACTATGAACTTAACAATTAATAAATCTCCAGAATTTACAAAACATTATTCTACAAAACTTGCAGATTATGTGACTGCTTTGGCTTGGTCTGCTGACGGTGAAATACTTGCAGCTAGTTCGGCTGCTGGAGAAGTTGTTTTATGGGAAAATGGCGAATTAACTAATTTACAAACAGCGACAGATAAAGCGGTAAATTGTTTGGCTTTTTCCCACGATGGTAAATATTTAGCTATTGGTGGACAAGATGGAAAAGTGAAAATTTGGTGCGGAAATAAATTAATTAGCACTTTAGAAAATGCCCCGATTTGGGTTGACCAATTAGCATGGAGTCACACCGATAACCAATTAGCTTTTAGTTTAGGTCGTTATGTGCAAATTTGGGATGCAGACACATTAGAAGTTGTTACAACTCTTAACTTTAATGATTCCTCTATTTTGGGAATTGATTGGCGTAAAGATGGCAAATATTTGGCTATTAATGGATATAAAGGCATAAAAATCTGGTCTACTCAAGATTGGGATGATGAACCATTTATTCTTCCTCTGTCTACCGTCAGTACAGCAATGGCTTGGTCTGATGATGGTAAGTATTTGGCATCTGGAAATATGGACCGGACTCTGACTGTTTTACAATGGGAACATCCTGATCCTTGGGTGATGCGGGGTTTTCCAGGGAAAATTCGTCATCTAGCTTGGTCAGACATAAAAACTCCCACAGATGCGCCCATTTTGGCTGTTTCTAGCGTTGATGGCATAGTAGCATGGGAGAAGTCGGTAGATGAATCTGTAGGCTGGGAGGCGCAAGTATTAACTAATCATCTGGATATCATTAATGCGATCGCTTTTGCACCCCAAAGTTTTATTCTCGCTTCTGCTGGTGCTGACGGTTGGCTATGTTTGTGGAATGAAAACAAAGAAGTTTCACAGATTTTTACTGACACTGAAGCCGGTTTTTCTACTCTATCTTGGCATCCCCAAGGACAATTATTAGCCGCTGGTGGTGAACAAGGTGAATTAATAATTTGGTCAATTTCTGGCGAAAATTAAAATTAATTGGTTTACATTTGGATGTGGGGGTAGCGCCCCCGTGCCTACCCCGGTATTTGGGGCAACCACAGGGGGTTTAGGTATCAAACCCACCCCAGTTGTAATTACAAATTAATTACCAATTATCGGCGCACTCAAAGAGACATTTTGTACTGCTTTGGTTGCGGCTAAGGTTGGTACAGAATCACGCAATCTTGCTGTTAATTGTACAGTTGTAGCGTCGTACATTTGGGTTAGCAATTTGGGATAAAAACCAATACCAATAATAGGTATCAACAAACAAGCAATGATAAAGACTTCACGGGGTTCAGCATCTATCAAATTCTGATGAGAAACTAACTCTTCATTTTCTTGTCCGTAGAAAATTTCGCGCAACATTGAAAGGAGATAAATTGGCGTTAAAATCACACCAACAGCCATCAAGAAAATGACAATGACTTTAAATGTCGAGTTATAAGCATCACTGGTGGCAAAACCGACAAATACCATTAATTCGGCGACAAAACCGCTCATTCCTGGTAATGCTAAAGAAGCCATTGAACAAGTTGTAAACATGGCGAAAATCTTTTGCATTTTTTTGCCGACACCACCCATTTCATCTAACATGAGGGTGTGTGTGCGATCGTAAGTTGCACCGACTAAAAAGAACAAACTTGCCCCAATTAAGCCGTGAGAAACCATTTGTAAAACTGCGCCACTTAAACCCAAGTCGGTGAAAGAGGCAATCCCAATGAGAACAAAGCCCATGTGGGAAATTGAAGAGTAGGCAATTTTCCGTTTTAAATTCCTTTGGGCAAAGGAAGTTAGGGCAGCGTAGATGATATTTACTACCCCCAAAACCACTAACACTGGTGCAACGTAAGCGTGGGCATCGGGTAGCATTTGGGCATTCATGCGAATTAAGGCATAACCACCCATTTTTAACAAAATACCTGCTAGTAACATATGCACGGGGGCTGTAGCCTCACCGTGAGCATCTGGTAGCCAGGTATGGAGGGGGATAATGGGCAGCTTGACAGCGTAGGCAATCAGGAAGCCAGCGTAGAGTAAAAGTTGTAAATTGAGTCCAAAATCTTTTAAGGCGAGCGATCGCATATCGAATGTCACTGTATCGCCATAAAACCCCATTGTCAAGGAAGACAGCAAAATAAACAGCGAACCACCAGCGGTGTACAAAATAAATTTAGTCGCTGCATACTGGCGCTTTTTCCCTCCCCAAATTGACAAAAGGAAGTATATGGGGACAAGTTCCAGTTCCCACACCAGGAAAAATAACAGCATATCCTGGACGGCAAAAACGGCAATTTGACCGCCATACATTGCCAAAATTAGGAAATAAAACAATTTCGGCTTTAGTGTTACAGGCCAAGCTGCTAAGATTGCCAGGGTGGTGATGAATCCTGTTAAGAGAACCAGGGGCATGGATAAGCCATCAACCCCTAAAGACCAATTTAAGCCCAATTGCGGAACCCAGGGATAACTTTCCACCAGTTGCAAATCGGGATTAGAGAAATCGTATCCAGTATAAAAAGCACAGACAATGAGGACAAAATCTATCAACCCGACAATGAGAGAATACCAGCGCACGGTTTTTCCATCTTTATCTGGGATAATGGGAAGGAGTAGTGATGCGGCTATGGGAAATAAAATAATCGTCGTCAGCCACGGGAAATTAGCTATATTCATCACAATTAATCTGCTATTAAAATCATGTTTGGCAGCAAGTTAGTATCTAATAAGTTCTAAATTACCTTAAATCAAGGATTACAGCCACAAGGTTAACATAGATGCTCAATTTAAGTTAATTTTTGATAAAAGAATTAACCAAATTTACCGTTAATGTAAGCTTTGGTGTCTTCCTGTTGAGGATCACTGAAAATCATCTCAGTTGAGTTGTACTCTACTAAGTAGCCACTACGTCCACCTGTTTCGGAAGCTTTAACGTTAAAAAACGCGGTTTTATCAGATACTCGTGATGCTTGGTGCATATTGTGGGTGACAATGACGATGGTATATTGTTCTTTGAGTTCGTGAATTAGTTCTTCTATCCGTGCAGTAGAGATAGGATCAAGGGCAGAACATGGTTCATCCATCAGGATAACTTCTGGTTGCACAGCGATCGCCCGCGCAATACATAAACGCTGTTGTTGTCCACCGGATAAGGATAAACCATTTTGTCGCAATTTATCCTTGACTTCATCCCACAAAGCTGCTTGTCGCAAACTCCGTTCCACCAATTCATTCATATCACCTCTGTAGCCATTGATTCTCGCACCAAAGGCAATATTTTCATAAATTGACTTGGGGAAGGGGTTGGGTTTTTGAAATACCATACCAATGCGTCTTCGCACTTCTACAGGATCAATATTCTGTGCATAGATATTTTTGTCGTAGAAATAAACTTTACCTTCGGGTCTAAATGAGTCAATTAAATCATTTAGCCGATTATAACATCGCAATAAGGTAGTTTTACCACAACCGGAAGGACCGATAAAAGCGGTGACTCGATTTTTAGGAATATCTAACCAAACATTTTGTAAAGCCAAAAAATTGCCATAATAGATATTTAAGTTTTCTGTGCGTAAAACCGATTCAGTTCCATTAATTGTGCTAATGATAGTATTCATAAAATCGGGCTTGATGAAAAAGTTTTTTTTGGTGATAGCTAAATTAAATCTTTTTTTCTAGTAACCCAGCGAGCAATAATACTAGTAATTAAAACCATGAATACAAGAATTAAAGACGCAGCCCAAGCTAAAGATTGCCAAGTTTGATAGGGAGAAGTGGCAAAATTGTATACTAAAACTGCTAGAGAAGCAGTTGGTTTGAGGATACTATCTGGCCAAAAAGAAGAAAAAAGAGCCGTAAATATTAATGGTGCAGTTTCTCCAGCCGCACGAGCGATCGCTAAAATAGAACCAGTGACAATTGCAGGTAATGCAGTTGGTAATACCACCAAGATCACAGTTTGCAAATTAGTGCTTCCTAGTCCAATAGATGCTTGCCGTAAATCTTGAGACACTAATTGCAACGCCTCGTCTGTAGTTCGCACAATAATCGGTAACATCAAAATTGCTAGGGCGACTCCACCACCCAGGGCTGAGTAAGAACCTAAATTCAGCTTTACCAAGGTTAAAACCACAATTCCATAGGCAAATACCCCAGCAATGATCGAGGGAACTCCACTGAGAACATTAGTAGCGAAACGTATCCATCTGGCAATTCTTCGAGAACTAAACTCACTTAAATGAATTGCCGCCAACACACCAACAGGAACACTAATTATAGCAGCTATTCCTACCATTAATAATGTTCCCAAAATGGCATTTCCAAAACCGCCATTTTTACCAAAGGGAGGAGGGGGCAACTGTGTAAAAACATTGATATCTAAACTACTAAACCCTCTGATTACTACATAATAAAGCACTGCCAATAAAGGAATCAGTGCCAAAACTCCACAGACAAAAGCTAATCCAGTCATGACCATATTAACCAATGTTCGAGGAGACGAAAGAGAACGAGTTAGGCCTCCTTGCGGAAACAAAGAATTCATAATTTAACCAATATAACTTTTACTAATTTCATAAAACACAAAATTATCTGCGTTTATCCTCAGATCCCCGACTTCTTTTATTTATTGTGTCCAGAAACTATAAATTGATGTTAGAAGTCGGGGATCTTATGCATTCTAAATTCGCTGTACTCTTGCCACAATAAAATCCGCCAGAATATTGACGATCATTGTTAAGATAAATAAAACTAAAGCTGCATACATTAAAGCAGCAACTTGCAACCCATTAGCTTCAGCAAATTGATTTGCCAATAAAGAAGAAATCGTATTTGATGGTGCTAAGAAAGAGATATTAATATTATTAGCATTACCTATTAACATTGTCACAGCCATTGTTTCACCCATTGCCCTCCCAAGTGCCAACATTACTGCACTGACAATGCCAGAAAAGGCAGCAGGGATAATAACTTGAAAAATGGTTTCCCAACGGGTTGCACCTATTCCTAGAGCGGCTTGACGCAAACTTGAAGGTACAGAAATCAAGGCATCACGAGAGATAGCCGTGATAATTGGCAAAATCATAATTGCTAATATTACTCCTGCTGGTAACATCCCTGGTCCAGTGGGTGCAGAACTAAAAATTGGCAACCAGCCTAGATAAGTATGTAGCCATGTGCCTAGATTTTTTAACACAGGGATTAACACAAAAATTCCCCAGACTCCATAAACAACACTGGGAATAGCCGCTAGGAGTTCTACTAAAAATACCAGAACTAAATTTACCTGGGGGGGGAGGAAATTCTCACTCAATAAAATTGCTGTTCCTACACCAATAGGGAGGGCTAAAATCAGTCCAATTAAAGAACTGATGAGAGTTCCGTAAATTGCTGGGAGTACCCCATATTCATTATTAACAGGATTCCAATTGCTGCTAACAAGGAAATTAATTCCAAATTTTTGGATAGCTGGCCAAGCACTAATAGTAATTTGCAAGGTAATCCATAATAGAATAGCAGCGATCGCTAGGGCAAAAATTCGAGTGATGCAAATAAAACTCCGATCTAGATTTCTATCTATTTCTGAACGGTTTTTCGTAGTTAATGGATCTTCTTGAAAACTTGTAGTCATTTTCCTGACTCCTGACTCTTGACTCCTGACAGAGGGCGCAGGCCCTGCGCCCCTACCTCTTACCTTGAGAATTAGCACCAACAGAAATATGATAATCAGGACTAATTTGATCAGCCGCTGCTGCGACTTTAGCAATTACATTGGCTGGTAAAGGTACATATCCTAATTCACTAGCTATCTTTTGTCCATCAGTTAAAGCATACTCAATAGTTGCTTCCATTGCTTTAGCTTTGCGGGTATCAGCATATTTTTTATAGGCGAGAATCCAAGTGTAAGTTACTATTGGGTAGGATTCTGCACCTTCAGGATCGGAAATAAAAGCACGAAGATTTTCTGGTAAAGTTACTGATGCTAGAGTTTTAGATGCTGATTCTTCAGAAGCTAAAACAAACTGGTTGGATTTATTTTCTAAAGATGCAAATTTGAGTTTACTTTCCTTAGCATAGCCATATTCTACATAACCAATAGAACCTTGAGTTTGTTGAATTTGGGCGGTGACACCTTCATTACCTTTAGCACCAACTCCTATCGGCCATTTTACACTTTTACCTTCACCTACCTGAGTTTTCCATTCTGGACTAATGGTACTAAGATGTTTGGTGAAAACGCCCGTAGTTCCACTACCATCAGCGCGATAAATAACTTTGATTTCCTCTTTTGGTAATTTTACATCAGGATTGATTTTAGCGATCGCCGGATCATCCCAAAATTTAATTTTACCTAACAAAATATCCGTGTAAACTGCTCGTGATAACTGGAGTTGAGGAACTTCTGGCAAATTATAAGCTAGGACAATACTACCAGCAGTTAGAGGTAATAGTAGCACACCTTTTTCCGCCGGAACTTTGTTAATTTCTTCATCCTTCATCGCTACATCACTAGCACCAAAGTCTAATGTTCCTTGGGTAAACTGCTCAACACCCGCACCACTACCCACAGACTGATAATTAACTTTTAAATTGGGATATTTTTTGTTTAACTCTGTAAACCAAGTTTGATAAAGTGGTGCAGGAAAAGAAGCACCCGCGCCTATTAATTCTACATTACCTCCTAAATCTAGTTTCTGAGAATTGGCAGTAGTTGTATTTGTCGTTTTACCAGGAGACTCACTTATAATTGGATTCTTTGAGTTAGTTTCTCCACAAGCTGATAGACTAATTACTACTGTTAATAGAGATATTGCAACTATCAGGCGATGATTTTTCATGAAACTGATTTTAAGTAGAGCAATCCTATTTGAGTTGAATTTACTAAAATCTTTTTTTTCCTCTGCTTCTTGCTCCCCCAACTTACTCCTGAAACCATTGATTTATAAAGGCTTGAGTTGATCAAGCCTCCAGTTCGGGTCAGTGCGTCTGGGATTTCATTATATTCACTGAAAACTTGTCAAACATCCTCTTAAAGATAGGTTGATTATCCATTAAGGGAACACCAAAAAATAAATTACCCAATTTCGTGGGATGGGCATCCTGCCCGTCCTTGATGATTAGCGGGCTTTTCGTCCCGCACCACAAGAAATTTTTGGGTATTTTTTTAATTGGAAGTCCCTAAGTAGGTGAACACAATAAAACCAAACTGTGTAAAGAAACGTAAAATCGCTGAAAACGTCTTTACTCTTGCCTATTGCCTATTGCCTCTTGCCTCTTGCCTCTTGCCTATTGCCTCTTGCCTCTTGCCTCTTGCCTCTTGCCTGTTCCCTTTTCCCTGCCTTCACAGGCAACTTATTCAGCAAACCCTACTTAGGAGAATTTCAATGTATAATTTTACAATTTCTGTTATATTAGCGATCGCTTCTTCAAAAGTATCTCCTTGAGAAAGACAGCCCTGAAAAAGAGGACAAAAAGCATGATCATTTCCATTTTTCTCCTTTGCGAGAATGACGGTGTAATTGTAAACTTCTTGACCTTGCACCTACTGTTAATTAACCCTTGCGCCTAATCAATGTTTGCTGCCTCGAATCAACTGCTATGGTCTATGATAGGCTTGCTCCTCACAATGGGTGGTACTTTCCTGGAAGCTTATGGTGTTACCTCACCTTGGAACTGGAGTCAGCACGGAATTCAAACCCTTTCACTAGGTGTCAGCTATCAAATTGGTGCAGTCCTACTGGTAGGCTGTTTAGGAGGTCAAAATGCTGGTGCGCTCTCGCAAATTGCCTATTTAGTCATGGGATTAACCTTATTGCCTGTATTTGCCGAAGGAGGCGGTATCGGTTATGTTAAACTATCTCAGTTTGGCTATTTACTGGGATTTATTCCCGGAGCTTGGATTTGTGGATATTTAGCCTTTAAAGCTCGACCTCGGCTAGAAACTCTAGCTTTTAGTTGTCTTTGTGGCTTATTCACCGTTCACATCTGCGGTATTGCTTATTTAATCATCAGTTATATCTTACCCTGGAGAGGAACAGACAATCTATCACTGATTCAAGCTATTCTTAAATACTCCTGCTTTGCACTGCCAGGACAACTAGTGGTTGTTTGTGCCGTTACCATAGTAGCTTATGTGCTACGACATATAATGTTTTATTAGTCATTGGTCATTGGTCATTGGTCAGTAGCAAAGAAGAACAACTGACAGCTGACACCCGACAAATTTATCATGCGTATAAAAAATCGCTTCTTCTGGATTGCCGCTCTGATAGCATTTCTATTAGACCAACTGACAAAATACTGGGTAGTGAAGACCTTTAACCCAGGACAAACACTACCACTGTTGAGCGGGATATTTCATTTTACCTATGTTACTAATACAGGTGCAGCCTTTAGTTTATTAAGTGACAAAGTAGAATGGTTACGCTGGCTATCTTTAGGTGTCAGTTTGGTATTGATAACCATTGCATTATTTGGACCATTGTTAAGTTTTTGGGAGCAAATGGGTTATGGTTTGATTTTAGGGGGAGCAATGGGCAATGGTATTGATAGATTTATACTAGGGTATGTCATTGACTTTCTTGATTTTCGGTTAATTAATTTTGCCGTGTTTAATATGGCTGATTCTTTTATTAGTATTGGTATAGTCTGCTTGTTAATTGCCTCATGGAAAAAAACACCAAGTAATTAAAAAATTTAATTCTTCTTTTGGAAATTCCCCTACTTTCCCGTTAATTTTTAACTTTTAACTTGCAATTGTTTATGAGTTCTCCCCAACCTCCTCAAAAGCCAAAAACTATAATTGGTCAAGTAACTCAAGCGGTCAGCACCATTCATGCTAGAGTCAACTTCTCCATGAAGCTCAAACCCAATGCGAAAGTACCAAAACTATTGGTCCATGATGCCGGCGGGAACCAAGAAGAAGAATATGATTTATTAGGCGATCGCTATATACTAGGACGGAGTTCAAAATCCTCTGATATCGTCGTCCGTAACCCACTTGTCAGCACAGTTCACCTCTCATTATCGCGGGACTCCACCCAAAACACCCCCGTTTTCACAATCAAAGATGAAAACTCCACCAACGGTATTTATCTTGGCAAAAGGCGGATAAATACCCTAGAACTGCGTCATGGTGATGTTATTAACTTAGGACCACAGGATCTAGCTGATGCTGTGAGTATTCAATACATAGACCCACCAGCTTGGTACATCAAAGCTGCCACCTGGACAGCCTATGGAGTCGGTGGTGTCACGGCTTTAATTGCCCTAGCCATAGGTGCAGAATGGCTGAAATTTTCCGTTAGACCCCTACCTACAGCCACTCGCGCCCCTGTCGTTGTTTATGCCCGTGATGGCTCAACCCCACTCCGTGAACCCCGCAATATCGCCCACGTAGACCTGAAACAATTATCAGACTTTGGACCCTATTTAGCTGCTGCGGTCGTAGCTTCCGAAGACAGTCGCTACTATTGGCACTTTGGCGTAGACCCCTTGGGTGTATTGCGAGCCGTACTTATCAACAGTCGGAGCGGTGACGTTCAACAGGGAGCAAGTACAGTTACCCAACAAGTAGCTCGAAGTTTATTCCGGGAATATGTAGGCAGTCAAGACTCTTTAGGACGGAAAGTTAAAGAAGCCGTCGTCTCCCTCAAACTAGAAACCTTTTACAGCAAAGACGATATTTTACTAACCTACTTAAATCGGGTATTTTTAGGTGCAGACACCTCCGGCTTTGAAGATGCAGCCAAATATTATTTTAACAAATCCGCCAAAGAATTAACCCTAGCCGAAGCAGCCACCCTAGTAGGGATTTTACCCGCCCCCAATGCCTTCGATTTTTGTGGCAGTGGTCCCCGGAAACTCGGTGCAGCCGACTACCGCAATCGAGTCATTAAACGACTGCTAGAAATGGGCAAAATTACCCAAGAAGAAGCCAACCGCGCTCGCCGTTCTACCGTTCAAGTTAGCCCCAAAGTTTGCGAAAGGCAAGCCAAAACCATTGCCCCCTATTTCTATGATTACGTCTTTCAAGAACTCACATCAAGGCTAGGTCCAGCAGCAGCTAGAGAGGGTAACTATATCATCGAAACCCAACTTGATCCAACTATCCAAGCCAAAGCCGAAGCTGAGTTAAAAAATTCCGTCACCAAAGCCGGCTCAAATTTTGGATTTTCTCAAGGAGGAATGGTAACTCTGGACTCAAAAACCGGGAGTATTGTGGCTATGGTAGGCGGGACTGATTACAAAAAAAGCCAGTTTAATCGCACCGTTCAAGCCCAAAGACAACCAGGTTCTACCTTTAAAATTTTTGCCTACGCTGCGGCTATAGAAAAAGGGTTTTCGACCTACAGAAGTTATTCTTGCAGTCCTTTAACTTGGCAAGGTTTTACCTATAAACCCTGTCGGGCTGGTGCTGGTGGTAGTTTAGACATAGCCACTGGTTTGGCAATGTCAGAAAACCCCATTGCTTTGCGGGTAGCCAAGGAAATTGGTTTGAATAAAGTCGTAGATATGGCGCAGCGTTTGGGTGTTAAATCAAATCTTGAGGAAGTACCTGGTTTGGTATTAGGTCAAAGTGTGGTTAATGTTTTAGAAATGACTGGCGCATTTGGGGCGATTGGTAATCGTGGAGTCTGGAATCCCCCTCATGCTATTAGTAAAATTCGTGATAGTAGTGATTGCAAGGATCTTAAAGATTTTGAAACCTGTCGGGTGATTTACTCCTTCGATACAGATCCAAATGGTTCTAAACAAGTTCTAAAAACAGCAGTTGCCAATCAAATGACTACTATGATGCGAGGAGTAATTACTAGTGGTACAGGTCGTAGCGCAGCTATTGGTTTAGGTGAAGCAGGTAAAACCGGAACAACAAATAATAATGTTGACCTCTGGTTTATTGGTTTTATTCCTAGTCGTCAACTTGTCACCGGCATTTGGCTAGGAAATGACAATAATTCACCTACCTCTGGCAGCAGCGCCCAAGCGGCACAACTTTGGGGTAGTTATATGGGTAAAATTACTAAATAGAGTTTGTTAAAAAAGTCTTTTCGTTAGGGTTAGAAGTCGGGGTGAAGAATTATCTTTTGTGCATAAGCACTTATGCTTTTAATTAAATAAACGTGGGTTCGACCAATAATTTTTAACCCCTCTGGTGAACCTCTCCCTAACCCTCTTCTAAGGGACTTCCAAGAAATAAATTATCCTGATTAACGAACCACAGAGGCGCAGAGGACACAGAGGAATAAGGGTTTGAGAGATTTTTGCGTTAGGTGGTTGAGTATTTTTTTATTTGGAAGTCCCTAAGAGGATGTTTGAAAAGTGGTATCCCGTAATTTTCATCACATTGTTACCCCCTTTCCCCTTTACAAGGCTACGGTGTACACACAAGTTATCGAATCACAATTATTCCTCAAATTACCCCACCCTAACCCTCCCCGATGCTTTGGGGAGGGAACTAATTTTTCCTTAATCCCCCCTTTATAAGGGGGGATTAAGGGGGGTAATTTAACTTGTGTGTACACGATAGCCTTTATAAGTGGAGGGTTAGGGAGGGGTAAAATATTCGATACAGCAATCATGACTTTTCAAACACCTTCTAAGTAGGTTGGCGTTGAAAATTGTCGTTATGGCAAGGCAAAAGGCAAGAGGCAAGAGGCAAGAGTGAAGAGGGTTTGGGCAATTTTACGTTTCTTTACACAGTTTGGTTTTATTGTGTTCACCTACTTAAGAGGAGAGGAATAACATTTAATATTGGAGAGGCTTAAAAACCTGATTTTAAGATTCTAATAAGAGGTTAAAATGCCCCTTTCCGTGTCGCAGAGGGGTTGGGGTGAGGTTCATCGAACTCACGTTAAATAAAATCTAGCTTAGATATAATTAGGAGTAAATAGTATAACCAGTTGCCAAAGAGACGTAGTATGGGTTACTATACTAACACCTTATTGAAACATATTATTACTGCCTTACATTCTTAAATCCTGGATTGGGTATGAATAACAGTCATTTATTGATAGGGCGGATTTTTGCGTAATGTCCTATTGTATCAATCCTCACTGTCCCAAACCCATTGACCTAGCAAATGCAAATAATCCCATTTGTCGTAACTGTGGGTCACAACTACTGCTGCAAAATCGTTATCGGGTACTTAAACAACTAGGACAAGGTGGTTTTGGCAACACCTTTGAAATTGACGACGGTGGAAAAACCAAAGTTTTAAAAGTGCTAACTGAGAATAACCCTAAAGCTGTGGAATTGTTTCAACAAGAAGCCAAGGTTTTGAGTCAGTTAAATAGTGTGGGTATTCCCAAAGTAGAAGCAGATGGTTATTTTACGGTTTTACCTAAAAATATTTCTATACCATTGCATTGTTTAGTAATGGAGAAAATTGAAGGGGTAAATTTAGAGCAATGGATGGAATTTCGTAATTATCAAACTATTTCTGAAAAAGAAGCACTGAATTGGCTAAAACAAATTGTAGAAATTTTGGCTTTAGTCCACGCTCAAAAATATTTTCATCGTGATATTAAACCTCAGAATATCATGCTGCGACCAAGTGGGCAACTTGTCTTAATTGATTTTGGTGCTGTGCGACAAATCACAACCACAATTTTAGCCGGAAATTCCCATACGAGAATTATTTCACAAGGTTATTCACCACCAGAACAACAAAACGGTTATTCTGTACAACAGTCTGATTTCTTTGCTTTGGGACGGACTTTTATATTTTTGCTGACAGGTAAAGAACCCCAGGATAAAGCTATTTATGATCCTCTGACTAATGAGTTACATTGGCGGAAATATGCAGTTAATATTTCTCCGCTTTTAGCAGATTTAATTGATAATTTAATTGCTCCTACTGCAAATCAGCGTCCTGAAAATACGAGAGTTATTTTACAGAGATTGCAGAAAATTGAAAAGGCTTTAAATCAACCTTACATTTTCGGAAATACCACCAATATTCAATCAAAAAATAGTTCTTTACCGACTGTTTCCGTTAGTCCAGGTAAACCCGTACAACCTGCGGCTCAACCAAATCTGAAAAATCGCAAAAAGTGGAAATGGTTGATTGGTTTAGGTGTGGGATATTTTGCTATTGCTGCATTGAATCAACCTAATAATAAAAACATAGTTGGAACTGAAGAAAAAATACCTGTTGTTAGTCCTAGTATTTCTAATTCATCACCAGTTATCCCCTTTTCCGAATCTACACCAAAGGCTAAAACGCAAATTCAGCCAAGTCCTGTAAATGTAATTTCATCTGAAGATTTGCAAGCTGAACAAGCGAAGAGGGAAGAAATAGAAAAACGTGAAGCTGCTTTAAAAGCTGAAGGAGAGAGAAAAGAAGCTATAGAGAAACAAAGGAAATTAGAATCAGCCGCTAAAGCCGAACAAGAAAGAGTAGAGGCTATTAGGAAAGAACAAGCAGCTAAAGAAGCACAGGAAAAGCTAGAAGCTGTGATTAGAGAAAGGGAAAATCAGGCTGCAATATTAGCACAACAGAAAGAACAAGCTGCACTGCGAGAGAAACAAAGACAACAAGCAGCAATACAAACTGAAAAGGCTAAACAAGCTTTGCGAAGAAAACCACCAAAAACAATTTTGGTAACTCCAAAGAAACGACAATTACCAGCTAAACCACAAAAAGCAAGGAAAAAACAAGAAAATACACCACGTTCACATGATAATGTAGTTGATGTGACTAAACCTTGGGAAAATACACATCCCATTCCTAAAGCTTCCGATGAATTAGAACAGGTAATCAGAGAAGGAAATCAATAATGAAATTCACAGTGAAAGGTTTAATTACTTTATTTGTAACTGGCTCGGCTTTGTTTTTAACGCCAATGAGAAGTGATGCACAGGTTAATATGAAATCACTGGCTGAGGTAGCTGATAGTTGTCAGAAAGATGTTCCTTCTAAAAAATACTATCAACAAATGCTATTCAATGTTGATAGGTGGAATAATGAGTATTTTAGATTCCCTAATTTAGAAGTATGTATCGAATCTCGATATCATTACTCCTTAATTTTGGATAAATTTCCTGAACTCGCTTCAACAGGAGAAATACTACCAGGGTATCCCAGTTCTGTAGCTATTGGAAAATTAGCAAGGATACATGGTTATCCTCACCAGTTGTTAGACTGTCTTGTAACTCAGGATGCCTCTAGCCAAGAATGTAGTACGACAAAGAATTCAATTTCTACAGGATATAAAATCAGGAATGCTGATCCTTATTATTATCATGATCTTCAATATATAGTATATGTCTGTCCTTCTTGCATTGTAGCTCATGACGAAGTATCAGGTTCAGGAGAGATAATTTTAAAATCTTTTATCGAATGGTTTCTTAAACTTGATAAACCACAAAGAAGAGAAGTATTTTCTCTTTTAGAAAATGCTGATAAAGCTGGTCGATTGAGGTGGTTATTATATGAGGAATCTCAAAAAGCAGTAAAAGAATATCAGGAAACACGCGCAAGGGTTCGGCAGCAGGAACAGGAGCGACGTAAAAGAGAATTACTTGGTAATTAGGTTTTTGTAATTTAGTAGATTGGGTTGACGCAAGGAAACCCAACAATAATCAATAACAGCGTAACGTAGAATTAATGATAATAAGCTACAACATACGAAACTTCAGATAGAATCATGACCACAAATGCAGAATATAAAGCAAGAATTACTAGCTATAAATGGGATGATTTAATCAAATTATGGTCAGAAATTGAATCAGGTAATACACCAAATTGGGATGCAGGTAAAGCATTAGAATATCTCGTTTTACGAGCATTTCAACTCAACAATGCCGAAGTAACTTGGCCTTACAGCGTGTATTTAGATGGAGAAGAAATAGAACAAATTGACGGAGTAGTTTATGCAGATGGCTTATCTTGTATAATAGAATGTAAAGACACAGCAAAACCTGTTAAAATTGAACCTATAGCCAAGTTGAGAAATCAACTATTACGCAGACCAGCAGCAACTATTGGGAGTATATTTAGTCGTAGTGGATTTACAGAAGCATCGGAAACCTTAGCTGGATTTGTTGCACCTCAAACTATTCTATTGTGGGGAGGAGAAGAAATTAAATATTCTTTAGAAAATGAGTGTATACGTAGAGCATTAATCAAAAAATATCGTATTTGTGTTGAACAAGGACTAGCTAATTACAACATTAAAACTGAGGTTCTATCATGACTTCATCTTATATAGTATTAGAAGGTAATAAAAACCAAGAAATCCTAGAAAAATTACTGCCCAAAAATTTAATTCAAGATGTGAAAATAGTAGTAGGTGAAAGTCAGTATGAAGTAAGATCATTAGCAAGTTCCCTGATTGCTACTAGACATATTCCTGTAATATTAATTTTAGATGCTAATACAGATAACGAATCTCAAGTATTTGAAAAAAGGGATTTAGTTAATTATTTATTACGTCGTGCTGCGGCTAAAACCCCTTTTCAAGTATCTTTAGCTATTCCTGAAATAGAAATTATATTTCTCCAAAATAAACCATTAATTGAAAAAATCGCCCAACGTGAATTTAATGATTTAGAATGGCAACTAGCGCAAAGTAAACCTAAAGAATTTTTAGAGACAGTTTTAGGTAAAGAACAATCAATTAGTGAGAAAATATTTAGCAATATCAATGATGAAGAAATTAAGATATTACAACAACATTCATTAATACAAGAAATAATAGAATTTTTATCATCACTTATTCCGTCTTTTGTGGCAATTAACTAACTATATATTTGTAGGTTGGGTTGACGCAAGGAAACCCAACATCATTTTTCAGATCCCCGACTTCTAAGATTAATTATTTGTTGAATAGAAAAATCTTGAAAAGAAGTCGGGGATCTTTTGGGAAAATGGAAATGCTTATAATGTAGAAATAGTGGATTACCATTAGGAGAAAATGTCATGGAAAATAACTTACTACATAATCCCCATGCTGGTGAAATTTTAAAATATGAATTTTTAGAAGAATTAGACATCAGCGAAAATACTTTAGCTGTTAATTTAGGTTTAACTTATCCTACTATTCAAGGAATTATTACAGGTAAACTGAAAATGACGGCAGATATAGATTTGCGCCTTTGTCGCTATTTTAGACTTTCAGATGGTTATTTTTTAAGATTGCAAAATGCTTATGAAATCATGGAAGCGAAAAGAAATTTAGGAGAAATTTTAAATCAAATTATTCCTTATTCTTTAATGGTGACAGATTAACACAAATATGTTATGTAGGACTCATACTTGATTGTTGAACAAAACTCCGTACACCTAAATACTCTAAAACCCTCTTGCCTTTTGGCTACCTACACAAATAATTTCAAAAATCAACTATTGTTCTTATATATACAGCATTTTTTGATCTCATAAAATACTATGAAGGGCGGGAAAACCCCGCCCCTACTAAGGATTAGATGATAAAAAACTGTACCTCATCACAGCAGGGATGACTATAATTCTACTGATTATATTTTGTATCCCACCTTCCACACCCAAAGTATCGTATCACACATCAATCAATAAATAGCATATAAAAAATAAGGTATAAAATAGTTTTTGAAATATCTAAAATTGGCTTAAATTCCCTATCGTCAAGCCTTCGTAAGGTTTTATATTGCAAGGAGGGTTGCGTGACCTTGGTTATAGTGTTATGTTTATCTATAGCTTCTGAAGCAATAGATAACTTCTGATGGCTTCCTAAGTGTTTGTCGTTGACTAAGCCAGGATGTAATCTAAAGTTATCTATCGTGTTAGAAGCTATGGGTCAAACTAAAAAAGCAAAAATTACATTTACTTGCTCATATGAACTACGTGAAGAGTTAGAAAGTATTGCAAGTTCAGAAGACAGGACACTATCAAATCTTGTAGAAAGGCTTGTGACAAGAGCAGTTCAGATTTACAAACCGGAAGATCAAAAAGCAAGTTAACCATTTTGCGATCGCCAGGCTAAGTCCGCAGGTATCGTCAACTACTCAAAAACAATATGAATACACCACCAGTAGATAGATTAGACCGGATAGAAGCGATATTAGAGCGCGTGGCAGTTCAACAGGAAACTACAGCAGTTAACCTGACGGAACTGATATATAAGGTTGATGACTTTATGGGAACTGCTACCAGTGTTTTGGGGAGAAATGCCATCCTTAACGATGTGGTAGTAGGACTAAATGAAACGGTAGGAAGATTAGATACTAACCTTGCTACTCTCCAAAGCAATTTTGCAGAGAATCAAAAATCAACCAATGCTGCTTTAGAAAGACTAGAAGCAATTTTGATCAAGCTGATGGATAGTTAGGAATGCAAATTTAATAACCTGCAATTCTGATTTAAACTGGGAATGGTGCGTTACGCTGTCGCTAACACACCCTACTTTTGCAATTTATTTAATTTAGGGAACACCAAAAAATAAATTACCCAATTTTGTGGGATGGGCAGGATGCCCATCCTTGATAATTAGCGGGCAATTCGTCCCGCACCACAAGAAATTTTTGGGTATTTTTTTAATTGGAAGTTCCTTAATTCACATTCCTAAGTTTTTGTCGTTGACTGAGCCAGGATGTTATCTAAAGTTATACTAAAAACGGCGGAGATTTGAATTTTTACAAAATAACAAAAAAGCTAGATGTGTAGGGGTAAAGCAAAAGCTCATTGGTGTCAACTTAACGTGAAAGCCTTGTAAAATATCAGTTTCACCCTTTCTCGTTCCCATACTCTGTATGGGAATGAATTCTAGAAGGCTCTGCCTTCTATGAAAACAGAGGCAGAGCCTCTGTAATAGCATTCCCAGTCAGAGACTGGGAACGAGATATCATCAGGATTTGAGATTAAGTTGACACCAATGAGCTTTTGCTTTACCCCTACCCATAGAATCAAACGATTAAGCCGTTTAGAGTATATTCAGCAACGCCCAAAATTTAAGGATTTACAAGATTAAAAATTTTTATGAATATTAGGGTATGCCCTGCGGTTGTGGTCTTGAGTCAAAATAGCGTTACAGTGGGGCGAAGAATTACTAGTGTCTTAGCTGGTGCGAAATTATATGGTTTGGTTAATCGCACTCATGATGTTGATATTAGCTTTACCAATTTTGGCGAAACTTTACGAGAACTATTCGCTGCTGGTACACCGATAATTGGTATTTGTGCAGCGGGGATTCTAATTAGAACAATTGCACCGTTGTTAACTGACAAAGGACAAGAACCGCCAGTTTTAGCTGTAGCTGAAGATGGTAGTGCTGTTGTTCCGCTTTTGGGTGGTTTAAGTGGTGTAAATGATTTAGCACGTCAAGTGGGTTCAGCACTGAATATCCAACCAGCAATTACCACAACGGGAGATATCCGTTTTCACACTGCTTTGTTATCTCCTCCTGCTGGATATCATTTAGCTAACCCAGAACATGGGAAAAAATTTATTGCTGATTTATTGGCTGGGGGAAAGGTTAAATTACAAGGAATAGCGCCTTGGTTGAGTGAGAGTAATTTACCTATTGATGAAAATGGTGAGTTAATTATTCAAATTACTGAAAATTTGGGTAATTCTGATCCTAATTGTTTAGTTTATCATCCTGGGAAAATTGCGATAGCTTTGCTCGCCGAAGGCAACGCTCTCACCAAGCCAGAACCAGATACAATCACTCAAATTCACCAAATCCTCGCAGAATCTAATTTAGCACCTGCCGCAGTGGCAGGAATATTTGCACCGCTACAACTGGCGAATAATTCCCAACTTCACTCTATAGCGACAACTTTGGGAGTTCCTACCCGTTTCCTACCCACCAATGAACTAACGGAATTGGTTTTGGCGGCTACAGGTGCAGATAGTCGAATTGTATCATCCCCATTTTCCCAGATAGCTGTTGCCATTTCCACGCAAATTATCAACCCTGACACCATTGGACAACCCCAGGGCAAATTAGCGATTATTGGTACGGGTCCTGGTGCATCTCAATGGATGTCACCCCAGGTAAAGGAAATTTTGGCAGCAGCGACGGATTTAGTCGGTTATAAAACTTATATTAATTTAATTGGACATCTTGCAGATGGTAAGCGTGTTCATGAATCAGATAACCGCGTGGAAGCAGAAAGGGCATATCAGGCGCTAGATTTGGCTGCATCGGGAAAATATGTAGCAGTTGTATCTTCTGGCGATCCCGGTATTTACGCAATGGCGGCGGCAGTGTTTGAGGTTTTAGAGCAATATCACAAACCAGAATGGCAAACCATTGATATTCAAGTCGCCCCTGGTATTTCGGCTATGCAAGCCGCAGCAGCCACTATTGGTGCGCCTTTGGGTCATGATTTCTGTGTGATTTCTCTCTCTGACATTTTGAAACCTTGGGAAATTATCGCTCAACGAATTACCGCTGCGGCTAAAAGTGATTTTGTCATTGCTTTCTATAATCCTGTATCAAAAGAACGCACTTGGCAACTAGCCGCCGCGAAAAAGATTTTAATGGAACACCGCAAACCTGATACCCCAGTTGTGTTGGGACGAAATTTAGGAAGAAAGGGAGAAGAAGTCCAGGTTACGACTCTAAAGGAATTAGAACCAGCATTAGCGGATATGCGAACTGTCATTATTATTGGTTCTTCCCACACTCGACAAATCCAGCAAGATCATAATATTTGGGTTTATACTTCCCGCCGATATAATTCTCAGGAATGATGTTTTTTCTATTAAACATAATATCCTTCTTCTTTCTTCCTTTCTCCTGACTCCTTTAAGATATAACTCTCTTAATTATGTCTAGTTTATATCTGAGAAAGACTTGATTTTTTTATTCTCATCATCAACAATAAAAACATCATGTTTCAGACATGATTGTAGCCAATAAAAGTGACAGAAGCCCTGATAATGTCCGCCCTTGCGGACATTTTACTTATTATAAATTCTTGAAAAAAATGACAATTATATATTGAAAATTCATTCAGAGGGAACAGGGAACGGGCAACAGGGAACAGAAAAAACTCATGTTTAAAAACATGAGATTGAAATAATGACACTGTTTTTTTTCGTGCTACGCATCTTTTAAAAACATCTTTTTCTTGACTGAATCTCTAAACTCAGCAAATGAGTGTTTCTTATCTGTTCCCAGCTAAGAATTCCCTCCTATTTCTCCATAAGGTGAGCAGTCGAACTATTTTTTTCTCAAGAAGCGGGTGGCGGGAATCGAACCCGCATGATCAGCTTGGAAGGCTGGAGTTTTACCACTAAACTACACCCGCGTGCTTCTGACTTAATTAAGATAACATGGCTTTTATAAAATTGCAAGTAGTTATGGAGAATTTATGGATTTAATTTTGAGACGAATATATAAATTGCTTAAATCTGGTTTTGATCCGTCTTGATTATAAGCAGCAAGAAAACTTTCTTGTGCAAATATCTGGTTAAGTGCTTGTTCATAAATATTTGCTTGGCTGCGGAGTGCGGCGGGTTCAATCGTGATGATTATCGCTTGTTGAAATTTTCCATTTTTATCAATTACTAAACTAGCCAGTATATTTGCTGGTTTGAGATCCTCATCGCTGGGAAGTATACTAGCCTCTAAATCTTTTTCTGTACTTCCTTTGTATTCAGCTAGAACATCTGGTAAAGCATCGGTTATGAGTTGTTTTTGTTGTATTAATTCACTAACTTCTTCTTTGAGTAGAGGACTGACGGTAGCTATAGCACCCCCTCCATTGGTGGTTGGGGACGCTTCTGGTTCTCGGTTAGGATTTACGGAAGGTTCTGCTGTGGGAGTTGGGGAATCAGTAGGAATGTCTTGACGGAGGAGAGTTCCCTTTCCTAGTTTCACTTCTTGACGACGATTCCAGGGAAGTTCACTATCTGGAATTATTGGTGTTGCTTCTGGTGTTGCTTCTGGTATTGGGTTTGTGGGATAGAATTGTTGTCTAACTCGTGATTTTTCAACTTCGGTTTTTTCAGGTTCAGGTTTTTCAACTTCAATTTTTCTAACTTCAGGCTTTTCAACTTCAATTTTTCTAACTTCAGGCTTTTTAACTTCAATTTTTCTAACTTCAGGCTTTTTAACTTCAATTTTTCTAACTTCAATTTTTCTAACTTCAGGCTTTTGAGTTTTATCTTGTTCTGTTAAATGAATTTTAGAAATTATCTCACCATCATTTTGATTGTTGGGTGTAGTGGGTGGTGATTTTGGTGAAGATGAAAAAGAAGATTGCGGTTTAATCTTTGGAGTTGTTGATTGATGTTTAATTGTGGATTTTGGTTCGGAAGCAATTTCAATAATATCAATGGGAATCGAACTTTGGTTAGAGCGAGGAAACCAAGCTTGAAATTCATTAGATGAACGCATTAACCAAAATACTAACAAATGAATAGAGACAGAACCAATACATACAACAGTCCATAACCAAGGTGGATCACTATGTCGTCTCAATGGTTGAGATGTAATCGAACTATCGCTTAAATGATTATTGATCAACGTTGGCATCATGTTAATTCAAAACTTGAATATTCTAGTAGTTCGTCAAATTTATTTTGACGGGTAATGAGCGGAAAAAACTTCTGTTCTTCCCTCCCCTGCCCCCGGTGCCTCTCTTCTCCCCCTGCTTGCCTTCACCCGTCATTTTCGGGTTGACAGACTACTAGTAGTTCGGTTCTTTTTATAGAAAATCTGGGTAACTGTTCACACTCCCCCCTATCTTTAAAGAGAGATCAAGGATTTCGATAATTTTAGAGGGGGGGAGTGAATAACTACAAACCTGGTTCAAAATCATTGGCAGCCGCATTGTGTGAGCATTTCATTAAAAATATGGGGATAATTGTTTATAACCTTTGTCCCATAAGGGTTTTGTAACAATCAATCCTCAATCACCATAAAAGAGACGCAAGAGCCGAATATTTTTTTAATTGGAAGTCTCTTACTTTCAGGGTGGTGAACATGGCGATCATTATAGGTTATTATTCCCATATCCACTACTCAGTATTTATCTTATCAGCCTCTCCAGTTCTCAATTAGGAAAATTTTTAGCTCTCATCCGCTAAAATATCTAGTTTAGATAGATTTTACTACGTTATTAATAAGTTATCCTAACTAGGTAGGTGAACAGAAAAAACTGAAATTATGTAATGAACCTTCACTCTCTCAGGGAGCCAAGCCGCTGAGTGGCTAGTATATTGTGGATTAACAGCCACCAAAAGGCTTTCAACCTTATTCCTGCAATCAATCAAATTAATCCCTAACTAGCTTTGAAATCCTGGTTTTTTAACCCTACCCAACCCCCAGTAAACCGAGAAACTGCGACTCTAACTATTGGAAAACTCCAAATTCGCGTAGCTACGCCTGATGATCTAATAAGTATTGCCCAAATTGTGGCTGAAAGCTTCCACTCCCAAGAGGGTTTGTGGAGTTGGGCTTTCCCTTTGTTTCGTATAGGTATTTATGAGGATCTAAGGCATCGGATCAATTCTCCCACACCCCATCATATTTGTTTAGTTGCTGTTGATACTGCCACTGAAAATCAGAAAATTATGGGAACTATAGAAATGAGTGTTAGGGGTAATTATCCTTGGATTGGTGTAAATCCGGGTTTCCCTTATATATCTAATTTAGCTGTTGATCCGGGTTGCCGTAGACTGGGTGTAGGCTCTAGTTTATTGATTCGCTGTGAGCAAATTTCCCAGGAATGGGGATTTCAAGATTTATATCTCCACGTTTTAGAACATAATCATCATGCCCGTCAGCTTTATTTTAAGTTGGCATATCGCGTACATAAGGTTGAATCTCCCTGGGATGCGCTTTTCCTTAATCGCTCACGTGAGATATTACTGCATAAACGTATATAGGAGAAGTCGGAGAGAAGGAAGGCAGAAGAAAGTCACATTTTGGATTTCATGAAAGTGCCTAAGTAGGGTTTGCTGATAGCGTAGGGTGGCGTTAGCCATATAAACCTACAACCCAGACACATGAAGAGTTTCATCTGTATAAAAGGTAAATGAGGTGCAAGAAAAATATCTCATAGCATCAAAAATCGCTCAATTTTCCAGACTTGATATTACTTATAACTTCTTCTAAATCCTCCTGATAGCGCAGCGTGGCGTTAGCCATACTCCCGAATGGGCGCAGTCCCTGCGCCCCTACCTCCTGATAGCGTAGCGTGGCGTTAGCCATACTCCTGAATGGGCGCAAGCCATGCGCCCCTACCTCCTGATAGCGTAGCGTGGCGTTAGCCATACTTCTAGCCCTCACAGACAACTTTTTCAAACACCCTCTAAGTAACGGAAAGTAAAGTTAAGGAAATGTAGGTTGGGTTGAGCGACAGCAAGACCCAACCAAATCCTTGATAATGTTGGGTTATGGCTGATGCCTCCGGCGATAGCGAAGCGCTGCTGCAAGCAGTTCGCAGGGATACGCCTCCCGTCAGGGATACGTTCCACAACCCAACCTACCGGATAATGACTTTTTAGGCTTAACCGAGGAGTATTGACTCTGGATTGATTGAAATCCAGCATTAATCCCATAGAATAGGATAATTAAAATAACTAAAAGTGCGTGTTTATTTCTGAAATAAATGATACTGTTCAAGTAATATCAGAGAACAGTAAGTAGGTTGGCGTTGAAAATTGTCGTTATGGCAAGGCAAAAGGCAAGAGGCAAGAGGCAAGAGTGAAGAAGGTTTAGGCGATTTTACATTTCTTTACACAGTTTGGTTTTATTGTGTTCACCTACTTATATCAAACTATCACATTCAAAACAGTGTTATTAACCAAATTATCATGCCAGATGGAAATGGGCAATTTAATGGCTCTAATCTCCTCACACTAATTCATGGTGGCAAGGTTTTTATGGTTAATAGTCGGAGAAGGAATGGGTTAATACTTTTTAAAGAATATCATGCGGAGTTTGCCGGACCTGGAGCAGCGATTGGTGGAGATCATGATAGTGATTGCCAAGGGATTTTACCCATAGGCAATCTTTCTTTGTTGACTCCTGAATCCCATGAACATCGTCAGAAAGCTTATTTGCTTAGGCGACAATGGATACGTTTAATTAAACAAATTACTGAGAGTCCAATTGCTAAAGAACGAGTACAAAAGATTCTTGATCAGTTTGAGGTATTTTTCCCGTCTGAAATAGTGGCTTGTATCCCAGATGAGGCTTTTGCGATGTTAGTAGGTGTGTTAACACAAACTGTAACGATTGTTCGTCGCGTAGGCATTGATACCAAAAATAAATGAGTGGTAATTAGTTGCTACTTTTACAATAATGCTTGTATTCGCTCCAGGGTGCGGGTGTTTTCTGCGGGTGTACCGATAGTGATTCTTAAGCCATTGGGTAAAAGTCTAATCAGAGTCCCTTGATTTCTCAGTTTTTGGTTGAGATTTGTTAAAACGGTGGTTGATAATTGAGAGTCATCGGTTTTAATCCGCAAGTAAATAAAGTTGGTGCTGCTGGGTGTAATTTCCAGGGTTGGGTGTGCAGATAAGGCTGTGATCATTTTCGTTCTTTCGCTGAGGGTTTGGGGGATTGACTCTAGCAAAAGTTGCCGATTTTCTAATGCCATGAGGGCGGCGGCGATGGAAAAACTGGGAAGATTGTAGGGAAGACGAACTTTTTCTAAAATTGCGATCGCCTCTGGATGAGCGATACAATAGCCTACACGCATGGCAGCCAGACGAAAGGCTTTAGAAAAGGTGCGTAATATTACCCAGTTAGGACGCTGTAATAATTCTCCAGCTAAGGTGGTTTGACTAAATTCAAAGTATGCTTCGTCAATAACTACTAAAATTTCTTCTGGTAAACTTTTTAACCATTCTAGTTCCGCTGCTGTTAAAGAATTAGCGGTAGGGGAATTGGGGTGAACAACAAAAACGACGCGAATGGGCGGATTTTGTGTTTGGGAAATTGCCGATTTTGCGGCTGTTAAATCAGTTTCAAAGTTGCTGTGATTTCTGCCTACTGTAACTACAGGAATGCCTAAAGTCTGAGCTAAAATTCCATACATGGAAAAGGTAGGATTGGCGACTAGTATAGAACCTTCTCCCCCTAAACAGGTAGCAATTAATAGGGATCTAATTAATTCATCTGAACCATTACCGACGGAAATATTCGCAGCGGTGAAAGTTGAATTTTCTAGATTTGCTGATTCATTGACATATTGGGAAATGGCATTTTTTAGAGTTTCGTGTCCACCATCAGGATAACGATTAGTTTCAATAATTTGTTGATAAGTCCAGGCTAATTTTTCTTTGATTTCCGGTGGTAAATCTAAAGGACTTTCATTAGTATCTAATCTGTCAAATTGGATAGCGACTGGTTCAGCACTATCACTACCAGGATGAGCTTTATAAGCGTTAAGTTGGGATAAATCGGAACGAATAAATTTAAGCATTTGTCATTGATTGATAATTGGTGATTATATATCTTGTTCCCAGTCTCTGACTGGGAATACTATCACAGAGGCTCTGCCTCTACTGTTATGGAGAATGAAGGCAGAGCCTTCTATAATTCATTCCCATACAGAGTATGGGAATGAGAAAACGAGAAAATGAAGGCAGAGCTTTCTAGACTTCATTCCCATACAGAGTATGGGAATGAGAAATTTTTTTAACATTCAGATTTACTAATATTGCATTAATTACAGAATCAATCACAGTAGCAACACAAGGAATAGCGATCGCATTACCAGTTAATTTTCGCATAGTTTGGTAACTGCCCACTATTTTATAAGATTCTGGAAAACCTTGCAACCTCAACATTTCTCTTTCGGTTAATCTTCTTTCGCCATTGACTAATAAATAATTATAAGATGCTCCTGCTCTTAATGCACAGGAATAAGGATGTATACTAATATTACCAGATTTATTTTCATGCCATATTGTTGGTTGCTCATATTTTTGCTCAGTTTTGACTTTTTGTAACCGATTTTGGCGAATTTTTTCGGAAGCATAATAAAATTCAGAAACAGATTTTTCTAATATTTCTGACAAGGGCTGCATGGGCATTTTGATTAATGGCCAATTAAAGTTATGATAATGATTTTGATTTTTTAAGCCGACGATTAAAATTCTTTCTCGTTTTTGTGGTAAACCGAAATTAAGAGCATTGAGAATTTTATAATCTGTATAATAGCCTAATTCTTGTAAGGTATTAATAATTATTTTTAATGTTTGCCCCTGTTGATGTCCTTGTAATTGTTTGACATTTTCTAATATAAAGGCTGACGGTTGTTTATTTTTAATAATTCTGGCAATATCAAAAAATAATGTTCCTCTGGTATCTTCAAATCCTTTTAGTTCTCCACAAATGCTAAAGGGTTGACAAGGAAAACCACCTAATAATATATCATGGTCAGGAATATCATTTTCGTCAATTTTGGTAATATCTCCTATGGGTGTTTCTCCAAAGTTTTCTGAATAGATTTTTTGGGCATTTATATCAATATCACTGGAAAAAACACATTGAGAATCAATTTTATAATTATGACAAATCTTTTCAATTGCTAATCTAAATCCACCTGTACCACTAAATAAGTCTATAAATTTGATCATTTGTTATCATCATTTATTCAAAGAAAATAATATCACGCCTTTATAGCGGTTATCAACCTTGATGCAATATAATTATTTAAGTTATATAATTAGGAGGTAAATATATCTTGCCAACTTCCGAACAAAGTATTAGATGTGTTATTCTCTGTCAAACCTTGACAAATACATTTACACCTATTTTCATCGTCCGTTTAGATGAGCGCACAGGTAATCTGTTTATCTTGGCAGGAGATAACATAGAAATAGAAATATATCCTAATGGTTTATGGAGGTTTTTGTGATTATACCTAACTTTATTAGCATGACTAAAACTGAATTAAGAGCTTATATAATTGCTCACCCCAATGATAAAGCAGCATTTCATACATTTATTGATCGTTTTGCTTCAGAAACTCCCAGCGAGATTTTTGATATACCAAAATCAAATCATGAGTTGCAGCAAGTGGAGAACTTAATTAAAGAAAAATTGGCTGAAACTAAATACCAATAGTTTTCACTTTGATGAAATATACGCAAACTAAATCTATCACAATTGTCAGGGTTTAGCACTGCTAAACCCCTACCAAATACAATTATCTCATAGTGACAAATTCCTCTGCTGCGGAGGGATGAATACCTACAGTGGCATCAAAATCAGCTTTGGTTGCACCCATTTTTACTGCAATAGCGACACCTTGAATAATTTCTGCGGCACTATCTCCTACCATGTGAGCGCCTAGAATTTTATCAGTGCTAGTATCTACTATTAGCTTCATCATGGTTTTTTCTTGCTTACCTGCCAAAGTGTAGTACATGGGGCGGAAGCTGGTACGATAAATTTTGATGTTATCATCACCGAATTTGTCTCTAGCTTGGGCTTCTGTTAACCCGACTGTTGCAGCTTCTGGGGTGGTGAATACGGCCGTAGCAACGGTTTCGTGACTAAATTCGCGGCGGTTGTTGCCAAATTCAGTATCAGCAAAGGCACGTCCTTCACCAATGGCGACGGGGGTTAAATTTAGGCGGTCTGTGACATCACCAACAGCATAAATATGGGGTTGGCAAGTTTGACTATATTCATTGACGGCTATAGCATTTGAGGTGCTGTATCCTGGTTCTTCTTCAGAACTGGGAACACAATCAAGTTGGGCATTTTCTAAGCCTAATCCTTCAATATTAGGACTGCGACCGGTTGCTATTAAAAATACATCAGCAATGATTGGTTCTTGATTGTCTCCAGATAAAGTTAATTTCAGTCCTGCGTCCACTTTTTCTATGGCTGTCACCTCAGTATTTGCAACAATGCGAATGCCATGATTACTCATTCCCTCTTGGATACTGGTGCAAATATCCTGATCAAAACCATTCAAAATTTGCTCTTTGCGGATAATCTGGGTGACTTCTGAACCCAAACCGCGCATGATACAGGCAAATTCACTACCGATATAACCAGAACCAATAATAGCGATATGTTTGGGTTGAGTTTTCAGGTGGAAGATTTCATTGGAAGTAATGGCGTGTTCTATACCTGGAATCTCTGGTTTAACGGGACGACCACCGACAGCAATTAAAATTTTCGCGGCTGTATATTGTTTTCCATTGACTTCAACTGTGTGGGGGTCTATGAAGGTAGCACGACCGGAAATTAATTCTACTCCGGCTTTTTCTAAAAAGCTGATGTGAAGTGCTGATAGTCTGTTAACTTCTTTATCTATGGATGTGATGAAATGTTCCCAGTCAAATTTTACATCTCCTACTGTCCAACCATAACCGGCGGCTTCTTGGAATTGGGCGGGGAAGTGAGAACCATAAACCATGAGTTTTTTGGGGACACAACCACGAATTACGCAAGTACCACCAACTAAATCATATTCGGCGATCGCCACTTTTGCACCATAACTAGCCGCCCGTTTAGAAGCCGCCAAACCCCCAGAACCAGCACCAATCACAAACAAGTCGTAATCAAAAGTCATAAATTTCTACTTTTTTAACTAAAAATAGGCTGTTGAACTATATATAGTCAGATTGCCTAGATTTAATCTAGCGTAGCTGACAACTAAAAATATAAAACCAGATCCCCGACTTCTAGGATTGATTCATCACTTATTGACATTATCAAAGAAGAAGTCGGGGATCTGAGAATTGACTAATAACTAATCCAATCACTCCAACTACCAGCGTAAAGTTTAGCGGTGGGAATTCCAGCTATGGCTAAAGAAAGTAAATTTACACAAGCTGTGACACCAGAACCACAATAAACTAAAATTTCTTTATTTGTATCTATATTTTGCCACCGTTGAGATTGTTCTAACTGGGGAATTACGCACCCAGAAGCGTCCGTTACTTCTTGCCAAGGATAATTAACAGCACCGGGAATATGTCCAGCAATTTTATCAATTGGTTCTTTTTCTCCTCGATAACGTTCTCCTTCCCTAGAGTCTATTAAAACCACACTTTGACTATCTTGGTGATTTTTGACATAAGTAAAATCTACAACTTTATCCGCTTGTAATTGGGGAATAAATGTTCCTCTTTCCGCAGTAGGAATAACATCTGTAATGGCATAACCCGCTTTTTGCCAGCGGTCAAAGCCGCCATCTAAAACAGCTACTTGTTCATGTCCTAAATACCGCAATAACCACCATAAACGAGAGGCAAAAGCCAAGCGAGAATCATCATAAGCCACTACTAAAGTTTTTTGGGAATTTACCCCAATTGCTGATAACTTTTCAGCTAATTCTGTGATATTTGGTAAAGGATGTCTGCCCCCATGTTCTTGCACAGGACTAGATAAATCTTGATTTAAGTCTAAATAATAAGAGCCTGGGATATGATTAGTTTGATACTGTTGTTTTCCTAATTGGCTATCAGCTAAAGAAAACCGACAATCAACAATCACAACTTGAGAATTATTGAGATTTTCAAACAGCCATTCTGGAGAAACAATAAATTGATTATTCATGGGTAATTGGTAATTGGTAATTGGTGAAAACTATTCTTCTTTCTTCTTTCTTCTTTCTCCTGACTGGGCGCAGGCCCTGCGCCCCTACCTCCTGACTCCTAAAATCCTAAAATGTTTACACCCCAACAAACGCAAGATGGTTCTTTTACCTTTTTTTCCACAGAGTTTAATGAAGCCTTTCATAGTCACTATGGAGCAAAACAGGAAAGTTTGCTGAAATTTGCGATTCCGACTCGATTACCAATATTAGCCGAAACAGGATTTGTGCGGCTGTTAGATATTTGTTATGGTCTAGGATACAACACAGCGGCAGCTTTACAGACAATTTGGCAAGTAAATCCTCGTTGCCATGTGGAATTGATTGGGTTAGAACTAAATCCCATTGTCCCCCAAGCGGCAATTAACCATCAGTTATTTAATGGTTGGGACGACAAATATATAAAAATTTTAACTCAAATAGCGTTTGAACATCAAATCCACATAGATTATTTGCAAGCTACTTTACTAATTGGTGATGCTAGAAACTTAATCCTCCAAGTACATGAATCAGGCTTTCAAGCAGATGCAATTTTTCTTGACCCCTTTTCACCTCCGCAATGTCCACAATTATGGACTCTGGAATTTATACAAAAAGTATCCGAATGCTTGCAGGAGAATGGGTTACTAGCTACTTATTCCTGTGCTGCGGCGGTACGGACTGCGCTGTTAGCTGCGGGTTTGGTTGTCAGTTCTACTCCACCGATAGGAAGACGGACTCCGGGGACTATTGCGGGACATCCTCAACATGAAGAGGAATCAACTATATCCTATTTGCCGCCTCTTTCCCAAACTGAAGCCGAACATTTATTAACTCGTGCTGCTATTCCTTATCGAGATCCTAATTTGAGTGATACTGCGGCAATGATACTCAACCGACGACAAGAAGAAATTCAAGTCTCTACATTGGAATCAAGTTCACAGTGGCGCAAAAGGTGGTTAAGATCGTCAACACCGCAGGAGATTTTGCCTGAACAGTCAACAGTTAGCAATGATTAACTGATATGATCTGGCGTGGAAGGAAGCAAATTAAAAAAGCATTTATCGCAAATTCACTGATATTTAATTATGGTTGTTGTAGCAATTCTCGCCGCTGGAAAAGGAACAAGAATGAAATCTAATCTACCCAAGGTTTTACATTGCTTGGGTGGAAGATCTTTAGTTGAACGCGTTATTGAAAGTGCTGAACCTCTTTCACCTGCCCGTAAGTTAGTGATTGTTGGTTATCAGTCCACAGAAGTAAAAACAGCTATGGATTCTATTTATGGTGTGGAATTTGTAGAACAGGCTGTACAATTAGGCACAGGTCATGCTATCCAACAATTACTTCCCCATTTAGAGGGTTATACTGGGGATTTATTGATTTTAAATGGTGATGTGCCTTTGTTACGGACAGAAACTTTAAAAAACCTCTTACAAACTCACCAAGAAAATCAAAATTCCTGTACTATTCTGACTGCACAACTAGCAAATCCTCAAGGTTATGGTAGGGTTTTTCGGAATAGTGAGGGTATTGTCCAAAAAATAGTTGAGGATAAAGATTGTACTCCTAACCAAAGAGAAAATGATCGGGTAAATGCTGGTATTTACTGTTTTCATTGGCCTGATTTGGCTAAGATCTTACCAGATTTGCAAGCTAATAATTCTCAAAAAGAATATTACCTAACTGATGCTGTTACTCAAGTTGGTAAGGTAATGGCTGTAGATGTGAAAGATAATCAAGAAATTTTGGGAATTAATGATAGATTGCAATTAGCAACTGCTAATGATATTTTACAAAAACGGATTAAGGAAAAATGGTTGTTAGCAGGTGTGACGTTAATTGATCCGGCAAGTATTACTATTGATGAAACGGTGGAATTACAGCCGGATGTGATTCTTGAACCGCAAACTCATTTGCGAGGAAGAACGGTAATTCAAGCTGGTAGTCGCATTGGTCCGGGAAGTTTAATTGAGAATAGTGAGTTGGGTGAAAATGTCACGGTTCTCTATTCTGTAATTACAGATAGTGTGATTCAATCTCAAACTCGAATTGGACCTTACGCACATTTACGTGGTCACGCTGAGGTGGGTGTAGGTTGCAGAATTGGTAATTTTGTGGAGTTGAAAAATGCCCAATTAGGCGATCGCACTAATGTAGCACACTTATCGTATTTAGGCGATACCACAACAGGAACTCAGGTCAATGTCGGTGCGGGGACAATCACTGCTAATTATGACGGTGTGAAGAAACATAGAACAACTATAGGCGATCGCAGCAAAATCGGTTCTAATACTGTGTTAGTTGCACCTATTACTGTCGGTAATGATGTCTACATAGCCGCAGGTTCAACGGTGACAGAAGATGTCCCAGATGATTCTTTGGTAATTGCTAGAAGTCGTCAGGTAGTCAAACCAGATTGGAAAATGAAAACTGACAGTTAATATTTTCTAGGGTGCGTTTACCAACGCACCTCTTCACAAAGAGGTTTGATTAAATTTGTAAAGTATGGAATTAAACTCTTGCATTTGCACCTTTGCGCGAAACAAAATTTATGGACAATAGCCAAAAATACCATCTCATGGTAAGCTACTAAATCTTAGAGTTAGGAAACTTCGGTTCAATTCCGGGACTGTGCCGCAACTGTAAAGCAATTTAGAGATGATTGGAGTTTAACTAAAAATCCAAAATCCCAAGTTGAGTAAGTCAGAATGCTAACTCTCAAGTGTTCACTTCCGTTCTGTCTCTGCGTCACACAGAGAAGGAGTCATGATTTTGCAAATTCCATTTACCGCTTGTCCAGGATTATTTTACAACACAGCCGCCCAGGATGGTCTTCTTTATCGGTTGAGAATACCAGGGGGAATCATCAATTATAACCAATTTCAGGCGATCGCAGATATTGCTGATAATTATGGCAGTGGTTATATTGATATTACTAACCGCGCCAATATTCAAATTAGAGAAATTAAAAACAGCATAAATGTTGAGGTTCTGAAAAAATTACAAGCATTAGGTTTAGCCTCTACCAATGCCAAAATAGATCATATCCGCAACATCATGACCAATCCCACAGCGGGTATTGATGGTGAAGAATTACTAGATACTCGTCCCTTAGTGAAAGCCTGGGAAAAATATATTACCGCACATTCTCAACTTTCCGAATTATCGGCAAAATTTAGCGTTTGCTTTGATGGTGGAGGCAAAGTTGCTGTAAAATATCAACCCAATGATATTATATTGGCAGCAGAAATAATTAACCGTAATGTATATTTGCGGTTATATCTCAGTTATGGAGAAAAAGGACAACCAGCACAGGATACAGGAATCTTATTCAAACCAGAAGAGACAACAACAGCTTTAGCAGCCTTAGCGCAAACTTACCTCAAACACATAGATACTAGAAACCGCCGTAAACTACGCTTACGAGAAATAATCAATAAGATCACAGTCAAAGAATATCTTCATCAAATCCAAGAAAACCTCAACTCAGATATATTGAACTTTACAAAAACTCCTCTCTGCGCCTCCGCGCCTCTGCGAGAAAAAACTCATATTGGTATTTATCCCCAACGCCAAACCGGATTATATTATATCGGCATAGTCTTACCCCTGGGAAGATTAGAAACTTCGCAAATTAGGGGTTTAGCTAATATTGCCAAAAGGTATGGCGATGATAATATCAGGTTAACACCTTGGCAAAACTTACTATTAACCGATATTCCCCAAAATCAAATTAGCGAAGTTGATCAACAAATTGCCAATTTAGGTTTAAACTCATCACCAACCAACATCAAAAGTTTCCTAGTAGCTTGTTCCGGTAAAAAGGGTTGTGCTGCTGCGGCCACAGAAACTAAAGATGATGCCATAAACTTGGCAAAATACCTAGAAAATCTGATGATTCTAGACTCACCTGTGAATATTCACTTTAGTGGTTGCAGTAAATCTTGCGCTCAACACACTCAAGCTGATATTACCTTACTTGGTATTATTACAGAAACCGCAAAAGCAACTTTTCCCGCTTATCAAGTGTATGTTCTTGGTCATTTACTTTATGAATATGTGACTATAGCGAAAATTCCGATTTTGATTCAAGAAATGCTGGCAGTGTATCAAAAACAACGTCTAAGTTTACACGAAACTTTTGGACAATTTATTGATCGTCATAGCCATCAATTAAATCAACTATTTAGCCAAACAACGCCCAATTTAACCTTTACAACCTGAAAATATCATGTTTGATTACATCCGTGATGGTAGCGAAATATATCGTAATTCCTTTGAAATTATTCGGTCAGAGTCCAATCTCGAAAGATTCCCTGAAGATGTAGCAAAAGTTGCTGTTCGCATGATTCATGCCTGTGGAATGACGGATATTGTCAAAGACTTAGAATATTCATCTACAGCGGTAGCATCCGGGAAAAAAGCCCTAATTGCCGGCGCACCGATTTTGTGTGATTCTTACATGGTAGCCGAAGGTGTTACCAAAAAAAGATTACCCAAAAATAATAAAGTTCTTTGCACCCTCAATGATCCAGAAGTACCACAACTAGCCAAAAGATTAAGAAATACAAGGTCAGCAGCAGCTTTAGAATTCTGGCGTTTCCACATAGAAGGGGCAATTGTGGTGATTGGGAATGCACCTACAGCCCTATTTAGGTTATTAGAAATGCTAGACGAGGGAGTTCCTCGACCGGCGTTAATCTTGGGCTTTCCTGTTGGTTTCGTGGGTGCAGCCGAATCAAAAGCCGCATTAGCCGCAGATAGCCGCAACGTACCATTTTTAACTTTACATGGAAGACGGGGCGGAAGTGCGATCGCTGCTGCTGCTGTTAACGCCTTAGCTAGTGAGGAAGAATAATGACTAACCCTGGAGGTCGTCTTTATGGAATTGGTGTGGGACCTGGAGACCCTGAACTCATCACCTTAAAAGCCTTGCGTCTCCTCCGTTCTGCCCCAGTTATTGCTTATCAATCAGCAACAAATAAAGAAAGTATCGCCAGAAAAATTGTCTCTCCATACTTGGATCATAGTCAGATTGAGGTAGCCTTTCATCTTCCTCGCGCCTTAGAACCAGAAAAGGCTAAATCTATCTATGACCAAGAAACTCAACCCATTGCTGACCATTTAGCAGCAGGTCGGGATGTGGTAGTTATCTGTGAAGGAGATCCGTTTTTCTACGGCTCTTTCATGTATCTTTTTACCAGATTGGCTGATAAGTATAAAACAGAAGTCGTCCCCGGAGTTTCCTCTCTCATGGCTTGTCCCGTGGCTTTAGGTTTACCATTTACCTATTACAATGATGTCCTCACGGTTTTACCTGCACCATTACCCAGAGAAGCCTTAATTAGCCAACTCCTAGCCACTGACGCGGCGGCTATTATGAAACTTGGTCGCCATTTTCTCAAAGTCAGGGATATTCTCCATGAATTAGGACTAGCTTCACGGGCTAGATACATTGAACGCGCTACAACTACACAACAGCGCATATTACCTCTTGACGAAGTTGACCCTCTTGATGTACCTTATTTCTCGATGATTATTATCCCTACTAAAAATAAGTTGTAGTTGTCAAGGAGTCAGAAGCAAATTGTAAAACCTGTAGGGGCGCAGGGACTGCGCCCTCAATCGTATTGCATCCTCAAGATAACTAAACTTTAACAAGAGTGTGTATATTTTCTGGCATATTTTTTGCTTTGTCCTGACTTTTATCAGAAAAATGCTTATCTATTAAAGCGGGAACTTGGACAGCTTGAATTTTACTATAACGAGTTTTATCGGGCATAACTAAATTAGGACCAGATTTACAGTTTTTCATACAGCCAGTACCTTTAATCGTGACTGAATTTTCTAACCCGCTGTTTATTAACTCCGACTCCAAAGCTTGACACAAAGCTTTACCACCACGCTTCATACAATCAGATTTTTGACAAACTAAAATTGTTTGTGTTTTAGCAGGTTTCGTCTTAATTTGATTCTGTGCTGCAACTATTCCCATATCGGAACTTGCAGCCATAACTCTTTCTGCTACGAGAGTTACCTGATCTTTTTTCGGATTATATTGTTTTGTCCCCACAACTTGCAGCCAGGTCCCTTTAGCTAACCGCAAATCAAAAGCACTCCGTAAATGCTTGGCTAATTTTATATAAAATTCACCCTCAGAAGTCCCTAATAACAATCCTCTCAGCTTATATCCATCCTTAATCACAAAATCTAGAAATCTGCCTTCAAAACAAAATTCTGTGACTGCTGAATTAGTAGATATATTCATTTTTCAACCTATTTTTCTCACTAAAATTTTTGGTAACGACAACGCCAACAATTTTCAAGATTCCCAATCAAGTCTTGACGAGAAGCAGTGAATTGTTGAATTACACTCCAAAGCTGAATAGCTGCGGCAGGGTTATTTATTTCTACGGTTAAGGGCTGATTAGTCTGACAAACACAAATTATATCTAATTCTTGTAAGCGTTGATAAACCTGCCAACGGTCTGCCCAATTTATATCAATAACGTGCTTTCTATCTGTGTCTGAACTGAAAGATTTCAAGCGAGTAGCCCTCAAAATGCCATAAAGTTGCAGTAAAACTAAAAACTCATCGTCTAAATTTGTGATTTAGTCGGAGTTTAGCCTCTTTTATTAGGATACACTAACTGCAAAATATTGTCATTAATTTTGAGAAAAAATCTCATTTTTTCTTTGTTGAGAGATATGCACACTTTGAGATTGAAGTCAAGATAAATACCAAATATATATCTTTAAGCACAGATATATGAAAAAAAATTGATACTTACGATTACTAATAATGCCAAAGTTTTTTAGATTTAGTAGCCTTGATTTTATTTTGAAAATGCTAATATGTGAGGAGTAAGCAGTTAAAAATCATAACTGTAAAAAAAAGAGGAGAACCATGTCTGATACGCAAACTATATTACACAACTTTGGTCAGGTTTATGACAATCCCGTCTTACTAGATCACAGTGTCACTGCGCCAGTTGTCGAAGGATTTAATGTCGTATTAGCTAGTTTTCAGGCATTATATTTACAATACCAAAAACATCATTTTGTGGTTGAAGGTGCAGAATTCAATTCACTGCATGAATTCTTTAACGCCAGCTACAAAGAAGTACAAGATCACATCCACGAAATTGGCGAGCGCTTGAATGGTTTAGGTGGAATTCCAGCAGCAAGTTTCAGCAAATTAGCTGAATTATGCTGTTTTGAACCAGAAGCAGATGGCGTATTTTCTGCTCGAAAGATGGTAGAAAATAACCTAGTTGCCGAACAAGCATTAATTGGAGTAATTCGCCGCCAAGCCGCACAGGCTGAGAGTTTAGGCGATAGAGGCACACGCTATTTGTACGAAAAAATTCTCTTAAAAACTGAAGAAAGAGCTTATCACTTAGCTCACTTCCTAGCGAAAGATAGTTTAACCTTGGGTTTTGTGCAAAGGGCTGAAAATTAAACTTTTCATAATCTCGATTTAACTAAATCAAGACTGAATAAATTTTTAGTAATTGAGAATTTCACAAACTTAATCATTTTGGCAGAAAGAATAATTTACACTTTCTGCCATTTTTTATGTTAGCCATTTGAAACGATTTATTTTTATTGCCTATTTTATATATCTAAAAATAAATTATCGAACGCAGATGAACGGAGATAAACGCAGATAAAGAAAGATAAATTAATTATCTGTGCAGCTTTATTGTTATAATCCATAACGAATAAATAAACAATTAAATTCTCTCCGTGCCTCTGCGCCTCTGCGTGAGAAAAAAAACGTAAAAACCATTCCCAAAAATCCCCCATTCCCATAAATTCTTCTCCTTAACGCAACCGCTACCCGGAAAAGTTGATAATCATGACATAAAGACCCTTAAAATAGTCAAGATTTGTATTTTTGTCATCTAAGGTAAAAACTATGCCCCGTCGTCAAGACCTCAAAAAAATTCTCCTGTTAGGTTCAGGACCAATTGTGATTGGTCAAGCCTGTGAATTTGACTACTCTGGAACTCAAGCCTGTAAAGCCTTGCGAGAAGAAGGCTATGAAGTCGTGCTGGTAAACTCCAACCCAGCGACAATCATGACCGACCCGGAAACCGCCGACCGCACCTATATTGAACCGTTGACACCGGAAATAGTGGAAAAAGTCATTGCCAAAGAACGCCCAGATGCTTTATTGCCAACAATGGGAGGACAAACCGCCCTCAACTTGGCTGTAGCATTGGCAAAAAATGGCGTTTTGGAGAAATACAACGTCGAGTTAATTGGTGCAAAATTACCCGCAATTGAAAAAGCCGAAGACAGGAAACTGTTTAATGAGGCTATGGCTAAAATTGGGGTTGCAGTATGTCCCAGTGGTACAGCTTCCACTTTAGACGAATCAAAAGCGATCGCTCTGCAAATTGGCACATATCCTTTAATTATCCGTCCAGCCTTTACAATGGGGGGGACTGGTGGCGGTATCGCCTACAATCAAGAAGAATTTGAAGAAATGGCACAAGTAGGAATTGATGCTAGTCCCGTTTCCCAAATTCTCATTGACCAATCTTTATTGGGTTGGAAAGAGTATGAATTGGAAGTAATGCGGGATTTAGCCGATAACGTCGTCATTATCTGTTCTATTGAAAATCTCGACCCTATGGGGATTCATACAGGGGATTCTATCACCGTCGCCCCCGCCCAAACCCTGACCGATAAAGAATATCAACGGTTACGGGATATGGCCATTAAAATTATCCGGGAAATTGGTGTAGAAACCGGCGGTTCTAATATTCAGTTTGCGGTAAATCCCGTGAATGGTGACGTAGTGGTAATTGAAATGAACCCCCGCGTCTCCCGCAGTTCGGCTTTATCTTCCAAAGCGACAGGGTTTCCCATTGCCAAAATCGCGGCGAAGTTAGCTGTGGGTTATACTTTGAATGAACTACAAAACGATATCACCAAAAAAACCCCCGCTTCCTTTGAACCGACAATTGATTATGTGGTTACGAAAATTCCCCGGTTTGCGTTTGAAAAATTCCCTGGTTCAGAAGCGATTTTAACTACCCAAATGAAGTCTGTAGGGGAAGCAATGGCTATTGGCCGGACATTTAACGAATCCTTTCAAAAAGCTTTGCGTTCTTTAGAAACCGGACGCGCTGGTTGGGGTTGTGATAAGGCGGAAAAATTGCCCAGTGGTGAACAAATTCGCGCCCAATTGCGGACTCCTAACCCAGAACGCATCTTTTCTGTGCGTCATGCTATGCAGCTAGGAATGAGTAATGAGGAAATCTACGAACTAACAGCAATTGACCCTTGGTTTTTAGATAAATTACAAGAAATTTTAGAAATAGAAAAATTTCTCAAACGCACTCCTCTAAAACAGTTGACAAAAGCGCAAATGTATGATGTCAAAAGAAATGGTTTTAGCGATCGCCAAATAGCTTATGCTACAAAAACCAAAGAAGATGAAGTTCGCACATATCGCAAACAGCTAGAAGTCATCCCAGTTTACAAAACCGTTGATACCTGTGCTGCTGAATTTGAAGCCCTGACTCCATATTACTATTCTACCTACGAAGAAGAAACGGAAGTATTACCAACAGATAAACCCAAGGTGATGATTTTGGGTGGTGGTCCAAACCGCATTGGTCAAGGAATTGAGTTTGATTATTGTTGTTGTCATGCTGCATATTCTCTACATGATGCCGGGTATGAAACAATTATGGTCAATTCTAACCCAGAAACAGTTTCTACAGATTACGATACCAGCGATCGCCTGTATTTTGAACCCTTAACTAAAGAAGACGTTCTCAACATCATCGAAGCCGAAAACCCCGTGGGGATAATTGTCCAATTCGGTGGACAAACACCATTAAAATTAGCCGTTCCCCTGCAAGAGTATTTACAAAACTCCAATAGTATCACCAAGATTTGGGGAACATCTCCCGATTCTATAGATATGGCGGAAAACAGGGAACGGTTTGAAAAGATTCTGCAAGAATTAAATATCGCCCAACCACCTAATGGTATGGCGAGAAGCTATGAAGATGCTTTAATTGTTGCCAAGCGCATTGGCTATCCTGTAGTAGTCCGTCCTAGTTATGTATTGGGGGGAAGGGCGATGGAAATCGTTTATTCCGATACTGAATTAGAACGTTACATGACCTTTGCTGTGCAAGTAGAACCAGATCACCCGATTTTAATTGATAAGTTCTTAGAAAACGCCATTGAAGTGGATGTAGATGCGATCGCCGATCATACTGGTAATGTCGTCATTGGTGGCATCATGGAACACATCGAACAAGCGGGGATTCACTCCGGTGACTCAGCTTGTTCCTTACCTTCCATTTCCCTCTCTCCCGCAGTCCTCAACCAAATCCGTTTATGGACAGTTCAACTAGCACAAGCTCTATCTGTAGTTGGGTTGATGAATATTCAATTTGCCGTAGTCGGTGCAAATGGCTATTCTCCCCAAGTGTATATTTTAGAAGCTAACCCCAGAGCATCACGGACTGTTCCCTTTGTATCTAAAGCTACAGGGGTACAATTAGCGAAACTTGCATCCTTAATTATGTCGGGGAAAACCTTAGAGGAAGTGAAATTTACCAAAGAAGTCATTCCCTCTCATATTGCTGTTAAAGAAGCGGTTTTACCATTTAGTAAGTTCCCTGGTACAGATACCATTTTGGGTCCAGAAATGCGCTCAACTGGCGAAGTAATGGGTATTGACAGCGATTTCGGTCGCGCCTTTGCCAAAGCAGAATTAGGCGCAGGGGAAAAATTACCGCTTCAAGGAACTGTATTTGTTTCCATGAGTGACAGAGACAAACCTCTCGCAGCAGATGTCATTAAGGAGTTTATTAAGTTAGGCTTTACAATCATGGCTACCCAAGGGACACGCCAAGTCTTGCAAGAACAAGGGTTAGAGGTAAAATCAGTTCTCAAACTCCATGAAGGTCGTCCTCATGTCCTGGATGCCATTAAAAATGGCAACATTCAACTGATCATCAACACACCTTCTGGAGAAGAAGCTCATGCCGATTCTAAGTTAATTCGTCGCACCGCATTAGGCTACAAAATCCCCATTATTACCACTATTGCAGGTGCTAGAGCCACAGCCGCAGCTATCCGTTCTCTGCAAAATACAACTTTGGATGTCAAGGTGATCCAAGAATACTGTCCAAGGAGTTAATTGTCTAAACTATGATTTTTGTGATTTTGATGATTTTTATGATTATTTGGCTAGTTTTTCGCATAAATCTATGATTTTTACGACAGATATATCATCTTAATTAAAAGAATCACAAGAATCATAGTTCAGACCTTTGATGATTTTTATGATGAATCCTGCGGATTTATCGGGAAAATCCCTCATATTAATCAAAATAATCAGAAAAATCATAGTTCAGACGTTTTCCTCATCTTCATCAAAATAATCCTAAAAATCATAGTCCGACATTATTAAGCAATTGTTACAAAAAAATCATTATCGTTATCATTGAGATATTTTAACAAATATGAGGAAGCTATTTTTCCGCTAGAGGATTAGCCGTTATTTAAGGAAATGTATGCCGTTCAGTAATTTCAGAGTCTGAGGTCATCTCACATTACTGCCGAAGTGCGGGTTTCCCTATAGTCAAATTATTCTCATAAATGTTACAATTATTAATATTCCCGAAAACACAAAAAATGTTTGACTTGCTACTGTGTATCTAACTATAGATACTTGTGGAAACAAGGAGACAGATGTAACGTTTGGCAGTGAAGTACCTAATTTACCCAAATATGGGCAACCTGAGTTTATCGGGTGCGACAAATCTCAAAACATTATTTCGTTAACGACCCTATCAGCAAACCCACCATTACCCAAGAGTAGCGCCATGAAGACCGCTCAATCAGCCACCGACCTCGTGCGGACTTACCTGCGTGAGATTGGCCGTGTGCCACTCCTCACCCACGAAGAAGAGATTTTTTATGGTAAACAGGTGCAACGATCTACTGCCTTGCATGAGATCCGGGAAGGTCTGGCTACCCAGTTAGGTCATGAACCAACTGTAGAAGAATGGGCAGCAGCCTCTGGTATAGAAGTATCAGAATTAAATCAAGCGATCGCTGTTGGTGAAATAGCCAAACGGAAAATGGTAGAAGCCAATCTCCGTTTAGTCGTGTCCGTTGCCAAAAAGTACATTAAACGTAATGTTGACTTACTTGATCTGATTCAAGAAGGCAGTATCGGAATGCAACGGGGTGTAGAAAAATTTGACCCTACCAAAGGGTACAGATTTTCTACCTATGCCTATTGGTGGATACGTCAAGCCATTACTCGGGCGATCGCCGAAAAAGCCCGGACTATTCGCTTGCCCATTCATATTACGGAAAAACTCAACAAAATTAAAAAAGCCCAGCGGCAACTATCCCAAGGTCTAGGACGTGCGCCCACAGTAGCGGAATTATCCCAAGAACTAGATTTAACACCCAAACAGGTGCGAGAGTACCTAGAAAAAGCCCGTCTACCATTATCTCTAGATTTACGTCTGGGAGATAACTATGACACTGAACTGGGAGAAATGCTAGAAGACACAGGGGCAACACCGGAAGATTTTGTCATGCAAACTTCCCTATCCTATGACTTAGAAAGAATGATGTCAGAACTCACACCCCAGCAAAAGGAAGTCATTAGTCTCCGCTTTGGTTTAGTAGATGGGCAATCCTTAACTTTGGCTAAAATTGGTGAAATCCTGAATATTAGCCGGGAACGAGTCCGCCAAATTGAACGTGAAGCCCTCAACAAACTTCGCAAATCTAAAGCAACTATGAATGAGTATCTTGCCAGTTAGTCAGTTGTTATCAGTTAATGGTCAGTTATTTTTTGCTTTGTGGGTGGAGTTTCCCCACCCATACTCACTCAATATGTGAAAAACACTCCCATTTTAGTACGGTTAAACCGACTCCCTCGAAAGGAATAAACTGTTAGATTGGTTGACATGAATTATATAATAGTCAACTAGATCGAATAAGCAATAACTACAAGTTATTCCAGTCACAAACACCGTCGTTAATAGTGGCAGTACAGGAGGTCAAACGTGAGTAACAAATCTAATCGAGTATCAGAATTTTTTAATAGTGAGTCGGAAACAAGTAATTTATTATGGCAATATGTTAAATCATTAAGTCCAGAAACAGTTAACCAATTATCTAAACCTACTTCTACGGAAGTTTTGCAGGTAATGGAACGGAATATTATCGGACTTTTAGGAAATCTCCCTTCTGAACAGTTCGGGATTACTATTTCTACTAGTCGGGAAAACTTGGGTCGCTTATTAGCATCAGCTATGATTAGTGGCTATTTTTTACGCAATGCAGAACAAAGAATGGGTTTTGATACAGTTATTCAAGGAACAGAAGCTAACAGTAGCGAAGTTGAATAGTATTTTTGTAGGAAAATTATCAAAATAAATATCAACTCAGTAGAGATATAATTAATCTACCGAGTTTTTTTTGTTATTTATTGATAATTGGTAATTATATGAATGAAAGTATTTCTATCCCTCATAAAATTATTGGTGTTGCTGTTATTTGGAATGACCAAAAACAGATATTAATTGATAGACGCTTACCTACAGGTGCAATGGGTGGTTTATGGGAATTTCCAGGGGGAAAAATTGAAATTGGTGAAACTATTCAAGAATGTATTAAACGAGAAATTGCTGAAGAATTAGGCATAGAAATTGCCGTTGGAGAACATCTAATTACTATTGATCATACTTACACTCATTTACGAGTAACTTTAACAGTCCATCATTCTCAGCATTTAGCGGGTGTTCCTCAAGCGATAGAATGCGATGAAATTCGTTGGGTGAGTTTGGATGAATTGGATAATTTTACTTTTCCAGAAGCGAATGGGGAAATTATTGCGGCTTTGAGGAAATATCACAATCAAAATCTGCAAAGTTAGAGTCATAAACTCAAGAGTTATCAGGTGAAAATTTAGATGAGCTTTCGGAAGCTATTTTGGATTTTTCACAACCTGATAATTTGGTAATTTGGATAGCCAATCAAAGTTAAAATGTTTTCTCACGCAAAGAGGAAAAGATATTTTTTATGAGTCGGTTTTAACCGACTTTTGCTTTTAGACAGGGAATTTATTCCCTGGCTGTCTTATATCTAGTATAATAGATAATGATTAGCGGTAAAAACTATGACTCAATTACTTGAAGAAGCCATTAAACAAATAAAGCAACTTCCTGAAACCGAACAAGATATAATTGCTAGACTCATTCTCAACGCTTTAGAAAATAATTTAGCTGAGAAAAATTTGTCTGTTATTGATGAAAGTCATACTTGGACAGAAGAAGACCAACTTGATATCACCTCTTTTTCTTTACAATATGCTGCTTCGATATTTCCAGAAAGTGAGGAAATAACACAGTGAAATTTAATCCTGGGGATGTGGTAACGGTTGATTTTCCTGGCGCTACAGGTATTAAACGCCGTCCGGCTGTAGTTTTATCATCTGTAATTTATCACGCAAATCGTCCTGATGTTATCATTGGATTAATTACTTCTCAAACAACTGCATTAGGTATTACTGACTATATACTTCAAGATTGGAATGAGGCTGGTTTACGAGTTGCGTCTATTTTTCGCAGTTATATTGTGACACTGCCACCTTCAGCTAATTTTAGTTTAATTGGTCATTTGTCAGAGCGTGATTGGCTTGGTGTTTGTAATTGTGTGAAAATATCTTTGGCCAAGTTAGATAGTTTATGAAAGTTTAGGGTTTTTCCCAAGCAAATACGCAAAATGTAAATGGACTGCCTCGGAATTGAACCGAGTTTTCTCCCTTTTGTATGCAAGCATAGATATATGACTCAAGAGTTATCAGGTGAAAATTTAGATGAGATTTCGGAAGCTATTTTGGATTTTTCACAACCTGATAATTTGGTAATTTGGATGGTGAATCAAAGTTAAAATATTTTCTCACGCAAAGAGGAAAAGATATTTTGGCTCTACCGTTCCCTTTATGTAAAACAACATTTATTGTAGGTTGGGTAGAACGAAGTGAAACCCAACATTAGCGGTAGGATAGTAAGGGGTGTTGGGTTTCGTCCCTCAACCCAACCTACAAAAATTAATATTCTTCTCCATAAGGGGAGCGGTAGAACCGATATTTTTTATGAGTCGGTTTTAACCGACCTTTGCTTTTAGACAGGGAATTTATTCCCTGGATATATTTGATGTTTAATTTTGTTACGCTATCTTGTGCTATTTATACAAGATTCTTTTATACTAAAAGCATAACTATCGAGTAAATCAGAGTACATTAACCATGCAAGCATCAGAAACTAAGCTGCAAGAGATTATTGAAGGTAATAAACAGTATGTTGTTCCCTTGTTTCAGAGAGCCTACAGTTGGAAAAAATCTCAGTGGGAATCTCTATGGAATGATCACATTTATTCTTTTATAGTACAAATATACTTGTAAATCCTGTAAACAATTTTTATAAATGTAAGTTTAGATACCATATATACGGTTAGCCTAGCGATGTCTATGGGTAAAGAATATTATCAAATCTTCCCAATATTTGGACATCGTTAAACCTGCATTTAGATCCCCGACTTCTTTGATAAATTATCATTATTTACAAAAGATTAAATTAAGAAGTCGGGGATCTTTAGCCTGAATTGAATCACCCTAGAGAATTTGGGATAAAAATTTCCTGGTTCTTTCTTCTTTGGGATTAGTAAAAAAGGTGTCGGGGGTAGAAGATTCAACTAACAAACCGCTATCCATTAGCACTACTCTATCAGCAACTTCTCGCGCAAATCCGACTTCATGGGTAACAATTACCATTGTCATTCCGTCATTAGCGAGGTTTCGCATTACGTCCAAAACTTCTCTTACCATTTCTGGATCTAATGCTGATGTTGGTTCATCAAATAACATGATTTTCGGTTGCATTGCTAATGCACGCGCTATGGCTACTCGTTGTTGTTGTCCACCAGATAATTGTCCTGGATATTTTTGTGCTTGTGCTAAAATTCCCACTCTTTCTAATAATTGCATTGCTAATTCTTCCGCTTTAACTTTGGATATTTTGCGGACATATATTGGTGCTAAGGTGATATTTTGTAAAACTGTTAAATGGGGAAATAAATTAAATTGCTGAAATACCATCCCCACTTCTCGACGAATTGTTTCAATATTTCTTAAATCATGACTAAGGGTAATTCCGTCAATGGTAATAATTCCTTGTTGATATTCTTCTAAAGCGTTAAATGTTCTAATAAAGGTTGATTTTCCTGAACCAGATGGTCCCATTAAAACAACGACTTCTCCTCGTTGTACAGTTAAATTTACACCTTGGAGGGCATGAAATTTACCATACCATTTGTGAACATCTTCAGCAATAATTATCGGGTTTGATTCTGTCATATATTCCTTTTGTGTAGTTTAAGATTTAAATAGATATTTAGGAATGTTGGGTTTCCTTGCGTCAACCCAACCTACGGGTAGTTGGTGATAAAATCATTATTTTTCATCCTGTTTATCCTTTAATCCTGGATATCCTGATTCTGTCATATATTCCTTTTGTGTAGTTGAAAATTTTAAGAATGTTGGGTTTCCTTACGTCAACCCAACCTACGGGTAATTGGTGATAAAATCATTGTTTTTCATCCTGTTCATCTTTTCATCCTGGGTATCCTGATTCTGTCATATATTCCTTTTGTGTAGGTTAAAATTTTAAGAATGTTGGGTTTCCTTACGTCAACCCAACCTACGATGTTAATTGTTTTTCTAAGTTTTTAGCAGCTAAGGACATTGAATAACAAAATACCCAATAAATCAAACCGATAAATAAATATACTTCTGCATATCTTCCTAAAAATTGCGGTTGTGCTAATATAGAGCGTGCCATTCCTGTTAATTCTACTAATCCTACTAATGATAAAAGAGAAGTATCTTTAAATAAACCAATAAATTGACCCACAATTGCAGGAATAACTGCGCGTAAGGCTTGGGGTAATATTACTAATATGAGTAATAAAGGTGTATTTAATCCTAATGCTTTTCCTGCTTCTATTTGTCCTCTGGGAATTGCTTGTAGTCCGCCACGTACGTTTTCAGCCATGTATGCTGCACTAAATAATATTAATCCGGTAGTACCTCTGAGTAATCTATCTAAACGTAAATCTGCTGGTAAAAATAAGGGTAACATGACTTGGGCTAAAAATAGAATCCCAATTAATGGTAATCCTCTGACGATTTCAATATAAAGAATAGAAAACCACCGGACTACGGGTAAATTGCTGGTTCTTCCTAATGCGAGGAAAACTCCTATGGGGAAGGAAAGGACAATACTAATTATTGCCATTAATAGGGTAAGTAATAAACCATTCCATAAGTTTGTAGATACAGGTTGTAATCCTAAACCACCACCAATTAACCAGATAATTAGGGGACAAGATAATAACCAAGTTAGCGAAAGCCAAGGTGTAATGATTTTAGTAGATTTCTGACCAATTATCAAACCTACAACTATTAAACCTGTAATTAATAATAACCATAAACGGCTTGTTAATGGTATGGGGAAAATAAACCATAAAGTCCCCATCATCACAACAGCAATCAAAGAATTGCGGTTTGTGAATATTGCTTTTTTGGTAAATGCACTCGCTGTAATTGCGGTTAAAGTTGTAGATATTCCCAAAACAACCCAAATCCGCCAATATAAACTTTGGGGAAATCTTCCTACTAAAAATAAATGTAAATTAACTTGGATTACTTGCCATTGTGCTTTGGTAATTAACCAAATTGCAAATCCTTGAACTAACCAAAATAGAAATATAAAACAAACAACAGTTAGTAAACTATTGTACCAATTATTAAAAAGATTTTTTCTGAGCCAACTAAGTTTAATCATCATAAAAATGTGAGACTGCATAGAATAATCATCACCCGTATTCATCCGCGTTTATCCGCGTTTATCTGCGTTCAACATTATCTTTCCTTAATTTGCACAGAACGATTAAATAAATTCATAGTTAGAGAAATTATCAAACTCAAAGTCAGATAAGTAATCATAATTAACAGCATCACTTCTACAGCTTTCCCAGTTTGGTTAAAAGTGGTAGAAGCTACGAAATAAATATCAGGATAACCGATAGCGATCGCTAAACTGGAATTTTTGGTTAAATTGAGATATTGACTAGTTAATGGGGGAATAATCACCCGCAAAGCTTGGGGAAAAATAACCAATCGCATTGCTAAACCTGGGTTTAACCCCAAGGATTTGGCTGCTTCTAGTTGTCCTGTCGGGACTGATTGAATTCCCCCGCGCACAATTTCCGCAATAAACGCACCTGTGTAAAAAGTTAACCCCAATAATAAACTAGAAAATTCTGGAGACAAGGTAAACCAAGGAAGTTCAATTCCGTTTTGGCTAAAATTAGCAAAACCCAAAAAGGAAATTTTATTTTCGGCTTTGGGAAAACTCAAGAAAACTGCAAAATACCAAAATAGCAATTGCAATAATAATGGAGTATTCCGAAAAACCTCTACATAGATAACCGTAATATTTCTTACTAACCAATTATCTGATAATCTTGCAATTCCCGCAGTAATTCCCACAATTGTGGTGAGGAAAATTCCCATTATTGCTATTCTTAGAGAATTAACTAATCCCACTAATAAAGCATAATTATAAGCATCCGTTGGTTTGTAGTTAATGAGAGTTTCCCCAATATCAAAAGATGCCTGTTGCTTGAGAAAATTAAATCCAAATTGAATTCCTAATTGCTGTAAATTTCGGCTGACATTCCCCCAGAATATAAAAACTATAACTACTGCTAAAAATACAAAAATTAGCTGTATAGCATTTTGCCAAAAGCGATTATCACGCCAGAAAGGAGGTTTTGAATTAGTCATTGGTCAGTTGTTAATAGTAAGAAATTTCTCTTGCTTCCTTAGCGGAAAGGTGGAGAATAGAGTAATCCTCCTTTCGTGGAAATTTGATTTTGTCCCCGGGGGAGATTTAGTTTTGTTTTTGCTCCCAAATTGCGATCATAAATTTCGCCATAGTTACCAACGTGCTTAATTATTTTGGCAGCAAAATCCTTTGTTAAACCAATTCCTTCGCCCAGGTTTCCTTCTGTTCCTAAAAAACGTTTGATATCGGGATCTTTACTATTAGCAAACTCTGCTAAATTTTGAGAATTAATGCCTAATTCTTCTGCTTTCACCAAAGCATAAACAGTCCATGTGACTATATCACTCCACTTGGTGTCACCCTTAGCAACTGCTGGCGCTAGAGGTTCAGAAGAAAGAACATCATCTAAAATGATATTATCTTCTGGTTTAGGTAAGGTTGTGCGTCGAGAAACCAGTGCAGAACGGTCTGTGGTGACAGCATCACAACGTCCTTCTGCGTAAGTGGCAAAGGTAATATTCACATCTTCAAAAACAACGGGTTTATAAGTAATTCCCCGTTTCCGCATTTGGTCTGCTAAATTTTGTTCGGTAGTAGTTCCAGTTTGCACACAAATGGCTTTGTCTTTCAGGTCTTTGATAGATTTAATATTGCTATTTTTACGCACCATGACCGCTTGACCATCATAAAATACCACAGGGGCAAAATCTAAACCCTGGGAAGTTGCACGGCTAAAAGTCCAGCTAGTATTGCGACTGAGAATATCTACTTCTCCAGTTTGCAAAGCTGTAAATCGCTCCTTAGTGTTGAGATTGCGATATTCTACCGCATCTGGATTATCAAATACTGCTGCTGCAACAGCCCGACAAATATCAACGTCAATGCCGCTATATTTGCCGTCAGTGCCGACAAAACTAAATCCTGGTAGTTCACCGCTAACGCCACAAACAAGCTGTCCACGGCTTTTAATGCGATTCCAGAGAACGCGAGTAACTTGTCCTTGGGGGGTGCTGTCGGGATTTTGTGTGTTGGGATTATTTTGTGGTTGATCATTACAGGCGCTCAGAATTATGATTAAAGGGGCGATCGCTAAAGGCATCCCTATCCCCTGTAAAATTACAGATAATTTACTAAATTTCATAATTGTTTTTCCCAAGAATCTTCTTTGGATGTTTCCACATAATTGAAACATTTATTGATACTCGTGGCAAATATATCTTCTTAGGAGAGCAAAATTAAACATTTTGAAAATACCTAAACCCGTGAATTACATAGGGGCAAACCCCTTATAGTTGCCCCAAATACCGGGGTAGGCACGGGGGCGCTACCCCTACATTAAATTCAAATCTTTTATATAATCAATTTTACCGACCTACCTACAAAAAACCTCTTAATTAAGAATATGCTAAATTTTCTCAACTCTCTTCTCGGTCGCCACCCAGAGCAAATCAAAGCCAATGTTGAAATTTATACTTGGCAAACTTGCCCCTACTGCATTCGCGCTAAAATGCTACTATCATGGAAAGGTGTTAATTTCACCGAATACAAAATTGACGGTGACGAAACAGCTAGAACAATCATGGCAGAACGCGCCGACGGTCGCCGTAGCGTCCCCCAAATTTTTATTAATAATCAACATATTGGTGGTTGTGATGACCTGTATCAATTAGATGCAAAAGCTCAACTTGACCCGCTGTTATTTCAGGTTGCGAGTAATGGGTAATGGGTAATTAGTAATTTTCCTCTTCCTCTTCTTCCTTCGTGTCCTTCGTGCCTTTGTGGTTCGTTAACTCCTGACTCCTGGGCGCAGGCCCTGCGCCCCTACCCCCTTCTTCCCCTCATGCTTGAACACCCAGAATATTTAAAACATCGAAAATGGATGAATCACGCTCTGGAATTGGCACGAGTGGCTGGTGATGCTGGTGAAGTTCCTGTGGGGGCTGTGATTGTTGATATGAATAATCAATTGGTTGCTGTGGGTGAAAATCGCAAAGAGCGAGATCAAGATCCTACTGCACACGCAGAAATTATGGCGATTCGGGCTGCTAGTCAAGTTTTACAAAGTTGGCGCTTGCATCAATGTACTTTATATGTCACTCTAGAACCCTGTCCGATGTGTGCTGGTGCTATAGTTCATGCCCGATTAGGAAAATTGATCTACGGCGTGGACGATACCAAAACTGGTGCTATTCGTACTGTTATTAACATTCCTGATCACCCAGCATCTAATCACCGAGTGAAAGTGGTGGGGGGTATTCTAGAATCAGAATGTCGAGAACAATTACAAAGTTGGTTTGTTACCCAACGTCAGCAAAAATAACAGACACAGATCAAACTGTCCAAATGGAAAAACACAAATTACCCAAGAAAATCTACGGTGGACATAATCAAGTTTGTGTCATCTTTTATTCGCAAAAAAATCAGCCACCGTCATGATCAAATCATACTTTGCTTCTACTAACCGCCATTCTCAAACTAGAAATACGCCTGTAAATCCTCACCTCGACTCCCCTCGGCAACCTTCGGTGCTTCAGAATACCTCGCGGGTTTCGCCTTTGTTAATCCGTGTTGCTTATTTTCTGGGACACTACATAGTTTTGCCATCTTTCTTTGGGCATATTAAGGTGACTGGAAGAGAAAATATTCCTACAAGTGGACCGGTAATTCTTGCCCCTACCCATCGTTCCCGCTGGGATTCCTTGGTTTTGCCCTATGCTACTGGTCGTTGTGTGACGGGTAGAGATATGCGATTTATGGTAACGAGTAATGAATGTCAAGGGTTGCAAGGTTGGTTTGTGCTGCGAATGGGTGGTTTTCCTGTGAATATTGAACGTCCGGCGATCGCAACTCTCCGGCATACAGTAGAGTTAATGCAGCAGGGGGAAATGTTAGTTATTTATCCCGAAGGTGGCATTCATCGTGATGGTCAACTTCACCCCCTGAAGCCGGGAATCGCTCGTTTAGCTGTGACTGCTGAATCTACCTATCCAGGATTAGATATTAAGGTTATCCCTGTCGGTATCCACTACAGTGAACCCTATCCTAATTGGGGTACTGATGTGAATATTCATATTGGTGAACCTATCAAAGCCGCAGATTATATGAATGGAAATTTAAAACTAGAAGCCAAAAGGCTGACGGCAGATTTAACCCATAAATTAAAACAATTAAGTCATCAAGAAGTAAAAATTAGCGATCGCATCTTCATAGAAATTCATAATTGAGAGGAGTTCAGGAGTTCAGAAGGAAGAAATTTCTCCCCTACTCCCCTACTCCCCCTACTCCCCCTACTCCCCCTACTCCCCTACTCCCCCTACTCCCCTACTCCCCCTACTCCCCTACTCCCCCTACTCCCCTACTCCCCCTACTCCCCTACTCCCCCTACTCCCCTACTCCCCCTACTCCCCTACTCCCCCTACTCCCCCTACTCCCCTACTCCCCCTACTCCCCTACTCCCCCTACTCCCCTACTCCCCCTACTCCCCCTACTCCCTCACTTCCCGAAACCAATTACCAATTCCCAGTTATTAAGTTTGCCGACATCTAGGGTAGCGTAGTCAATAACTTGTAATTGCCAGTTGCCTTTTGCGGGTAAAGAAAGTAATTGTTTAAGGGCAGGATGCGATCGCACTGTGTAAGTGTTTTGTAATTGGTTACGACGACCTAATGTGCGACTTTGTAATAAAATCCGCTGATTATTAGGAGCAATTAAATAAACTTCTAAATCTCCTAAAAAATCATGGGTGATATTCACGGTAACTTGGATATCTGTGACATTGACAGCTTCATTAATAGCGATCGTACTTTTAATCCCCTGTCTATTATTATCAGGAATATTCACAACTTGAGAATTTTTGACCTGGATTTGTTTATTCGTAATTTTGGCAACCACACCCATCTGCTGCGCTAGTCTCACAGCCTTAGCTGCATTGACTTTGCCATAACCAAACCATTGACTATGACCATTACTATCATAAGTACCCCCACTCACACCCAACTGAAGATCAGGGTTATTATCCACAATTTTATCAGCCGTATCTTGCAGAATCCGTTTAACTTGTTGAGCCGTTAAATCAGGATTAGCTGATAATACCAAAGCCGCTACTCCTGCCACAATGGGAGTAGAACTAGAAGTGCCGCCAAAGTTTTTAGTAAAATTTCCAGCATCATAACCAGCCGCACCTATTTGATCTGTTGTAAATACTCCCAATCCAAATAGAGAAGAAACAATTGCCGGTTGTGTATACACAAAACCAGTTTCTTGAAACCACATTCCTGGGGGAGCATTATTACTAGGAGCGCAAACAGAAACATTACCTCCCCAATTACTATAAGCAGCCTTTTTATTCAAACTAGTAGATGCAGATACAGTCATCACATCAGGATGAACAGCAAAACCGCTCAACCAATTTGTCTTACCTTGGACAATATTTTTCGGCCAATTCTGTTCATTTACAGTCCCATTAATCGGACGATTAGCATTTCCGGCTGCGAAAACAATCACACATCCTTTCCCCTTGCGTCCATTGGTAGCAGCCCGGTTAATAGCCGCTTTTTGCCGAATAGAAAGGGGGAAATAAACAGCAGAAGCTCCCCAACTACAAGAAATTACACTCGCGCCTTTTTCTACTGCCCAATCAAAAATATCCTCAATTGATTGATCATCTAAAAAACCAGTAGTGCGAATGGGCATCATTGCACAACCAGGAGCAACTCCCACAATTCCCGAACCATTTTCTTCAGCTACAGCTAATCCTGCACAAGCAGTTCCATGACTGGTTTCTTTTTCTCCAGGTAAGGGTAAAAAATCATTTTCTTTTAGATCTCTAGGAGCAATAATTTTACCTGTACCTTGAAAATCTGGATGTTTTAAATCAAAGGAATCATCTACTACAGCCACCACTATAGAACGCACACCACGAGTAGTATCCCAAGCTTGTTCTACGGAAATATGCGAACCAGCTACCAATTGATTACTACTATTATGATTGAGATACCATTGCTGGGAATAAAGAGAATCCTTGGGTTTATAATGGGGTTCTTGCTGAATGAGAATATTGGGTTCAGCCGCTAAAACTTCTGGCAATGTTTGTAAATAATTGGTAATTTTAACGGGATTTTGTGTGGATTGTTTACTAACAAGAAAAACAAAGGTATTTGGGATGCCAACTACTGGTTGATCTTGAACTAAATTCAATGTACTGGTAATAGTATTAATTTTAGTATTATCTACCCAAGTAGCAAATTGAATTGTAATTTGGTCACTGAGATAAACAAAAGTTCCAGGATTATTTTCCAATGTATAAACATGACTTACAAAATCTACATTTTCATCAGCACGGAGTTGAGACATAACCGCATCTAGCTGATTAGGAAAAACCGTATATAATTCTAGTTTCGCTTGAGGAATACTCCGCCGCCATACGCTACCAGGAATCTGTGTTAATTTTTCATGGGGAAAGTTAACATTTGGACGGATAGTAAAACGATAAAGCGTTTTTTCTAGCATTAACTCTTCACCACCGCGTTGTAAGGTTAGTGACTGGCTGTTATTTGCTACATCTGATTCAGGAAAATTCGCAGGATTAATATTATCACTCATAAGAATTGGGGATTGGTGGAAAATTAATTTGGCTTGTGTCTAGATATTAGTGCATAAATTCTCTGAAAATGTGAATCTCAGTTTGAGAGTATCAGTCTTTAATGGGAATCTATTTCTCGTCGAGAGATGGAAAAATGATACATTGGGGATGCGGCTATTCTTGGAATAATAAAATAAGTAGGTGAACAGAAAAATTTAAAGGTATATAACGGTATGTAAAGTTGTCTCAATGCGAGATTCTGATTGAGTTTCAGCCATTTTACAAAACGCAATACCCCTCATTTTTATTTTGTTTACCTACTTACTATGTGACATAATAAACTAATAAACAGGCTAGACTGAATCCAAATAATATCTACTGTTAATAATCTCATGGAATTTAAGCCAAAATTTCCTATTATTTTTGTCGTCCAAGAGTATTATGAATTTTCTCATGATGAGGTAATAGGAACTAATACAAAATTTTGGTTTAAGCATAAAGAACTTGACTATTGTTTATATAAACAGATAAAATCACAATATATCGGACAGGACTGGGCAGAAAAAGTTGCATCTGAATTGTGTGAGCTTTTAGGATTACCCCATGCTATTTATGATCTAGCAGAAACTTGGGAAGGAAATCTTGGTGTAGTTTCACCTTCATTCTTGTCAAAAGGTGAGACACTAATTCATGGCAATGAAATTCTCACTCCAATTGTGCCGAACTATCCCACATTTGAAAAATATGGCGTTTCACAACATACAATAGATATTGTGCTAAAAGTGCTAGAAGCAGATCATATTAATCTCCCTATTGGTTGGACAGCACCAAGTGGTATTCAGAAAGCTGTAGAAGTGTTTGTTGGCTACCTCATGTTAGATGCTTGGATTGGTAATGGAGATCGTCACCATCACAATTGGGGTTTAGTAAGAAGTAAATTGACACCCAATATAACAGAAACTATACACTTAGCACCAACTTATGATCATGCATCTTCTTTAGGACGGGAACTATATGACGAAAAGAGACAAAAATGCTCGGTGGATTCATATATCAACAAGTGCAAATCTGCTTTTTATAGTAGTGCAGAAGATAAAAAGCCACTGAAAACTCTTGATGTATTTTATCGGTCTGCGCTTCGTTATCCCCAATCTGCTATGATTTGGCTAGAACATCTTGAACGTATATCTAAAGCAGATACTCTCTTAATTTTAAACCGAATTCCACAAAAGCGGATATCAAATATAGCAGTCGAATTTGCACAAAAGATTCTGGAATTGAACCAAAATAGATTACTTAATTTAAAGGAATTATTAGAGTGAAAACACCTCAAACACTATTTTTAGCTTGGCAAGATACCCATAGTCGCTCTTGGTTTACAATTGGTAGATTGACTTATGATGGCACAAAGTACAAATTTGTGTATACCCAAAGTGTTAAAGAGGCACAAAATACCTGTGGTTTTGAACCTTTATATTCATTTCCTGATTTAGAAAAAGTATATACATCAATCCATTTATTTCCAATTTTCTCTAATCGTTTGATGTCTCGTTCCCGTCCTGATTATGCTAATTTTCTGCAATGGTTAAATATTTCAGAACTAGAAGATGATCCCCTCGCAATTTTAGCCCGAAGTGGTGGACAACGAGAAACAGATAGTCTTGCTGTTTTCCCCTGTCCAGAAGCAGATGAAAAAGGAGAATATCAATTACACTTTTTTGCTCACGGACTACGACACCTACCTAAATGTGCCATTGAAAGAATTAATCATTTTGTGTCAACAGAAAAGTTATGGTTAGCTCATGAATTTCAAAACCCTCATGATCCTAAAGCATTAACTTTAAACACAGAAGATCATCATATTGTAGGTTATTGTCCGCGTTACTTACGAAGTGAAGTTTTTGATCTGATTTGGAAAGACCCTAGTTCAGTCAGGCTGGAAGTAGAGCGTGTAAATCTACCACCTACACCACTTCAGTTTCGCCTATTGTGTCACATAACTACTTTGTGTAAAGATGACTTTCGCCCTTTTTCTAGTCCAGAATATCAACCACTGGTGATTGATAATATCATAACAGCAAGCGGTTATTAAATTAGATTATATTTATCCCAAAACTTTTGCCCAAGGATAACACACTATCTCAATTGTACTCACCCTCAATTCTCTCCCTAAATATTAATACTATTAGGAATCGGCAAGAGCTTGTTTAAGATTTACCAACGTCGGTTGTAATACTACTAAATGTAAATTATATCTAATATCTGCTTGCAAATAACGTTGTTGTAGTGGTTGCCATTCTTGCCACAATTGATAACGATTTGCGGCTAATAGCGTCGTTAATCCACGTAATTGAGTATCCAGTTCTGATTTGAATATATTCTCTAACCATTCATGTAAAACCATATTATCTTGGATCATTCCCAAGATTTCTTGAATATTTTTAATATCATGAATATGTGCAGTAAAAGACTCACCATATAATTCAGTAAATAATTCCATTTGGTAGCGGAGACGTTTGGCTTGTTTTCGCAAATCATGGAGAGTTTTACCTTCTGTTTTCAGATGTTCTTCTAATTGGTTGGGTGTCCATTTTGTTTGGACTACTATTTCTGATTTAACAATTTTAGTGCCAATTAGCCATCCTGGATGTAAGCAAAATTCACTCACTTCTGGTGAGAGTAAATCTGGTAAGATGTGATAAATTGGTACAGATGAAAAACTTCGATAACTAGGATTTTTTAACCAATTTTCAGCTTCATTTTTAAAAGATTTATAAACTTCATCTTTAAATATATTCTGCACATGAGAAACGGCAATTTCTCGTTGTTTATGCAATTCTGTAAAAGCTGTTTCTAGAGATTTTTGTTCTTTTTCAAGTAAATGCGGTTTGTAATTCTTTTCCAAAATTTCTGCAAGGACATCTAAATCTCTGAGACTACCTAAAATGCGGGCAAATTTACCAATATTTTTATCACTAACTGATTTTGGTAAAAATAAATATCTTTCAAATCTACTCACAGCAGTTCTTAACCGTCGCATTCCCACTCGCATTTGGTGAAGTGGTTCTGGATCTTCGTCTCTTTTAACTGCTTTTTCCCACCTTATAGTTTTTGTCAAGTGGTTTTCAATAGCTTGGTGTGCAGTTTCACCGAGGGTTTTGATTGATGTTTCCGAGGGAATTTTCATTGTCAGAATTAGGATGTCCAGAATTAAGGGATGAACATTGTCTGAATCAGGATGTCCAGGATTAAAGGATGAACAGGATGAAACCAGGAATTTTATTACCAATATCCAGGATTAAAGGATGAACATTGTCAGAAATGGCTAACGCCACGCTACGCGAACAGGATGTCCAGGATTAAAGGATGAACAGGATGAAACCAGGAATTTTATTACCAATTACCAGCCTCAAGTAGATAATTCACAACTTGAATTAATACTTAATTGCTGTTTAAAGATTAGTGGAAATAGCTTGTACTGGACAAGTAGGAATACATTGTTCACAGACTATGCAGCGCGATCGCACAAAGGTGAGTTTATATGTCTCTGGATTAATAGCTAGGGCTTCAGTGGGACAAACTCCCGTACATAAACCGCAGTGAACACATACATCCTCATCAATAACTATTTCACCTAAACCCAGGGAAACATGAATATGTTGCGATCGCATCCATTCAATTGCTGCATCTAACTGATCAATGTCCCCCAATAATTCTACTACTAGTTTACCAATTTGATTCGGCGCAACTTGAGCGCGGATAATATTCGCAGCGACATTAAAATCCTTTGCTAGTCGGTAGGTAACAGGCATTTGAATCGCCCGTTTGGGAAAAGTCAGGGTAACTCTTTTTTTCATTATGTTAGAAAACAGTAAACTAGATGATGAACTAAGTTAATAAGTCTTAATAAATTGATTATGAGTACCCAAGCCCCTGTAAATTCTAGTAACCGCATCAAAAACTTCTTAATTGCCATTGTAGCGATCGCTTTGGGAGTTGCCCTCTTCCTGGGACTTAAAACTGATTCTACCTCAGTTTCCCTGGCGGAATTGGGTAAAACTGCTATTCCCTTAGAAGTAGCTGTCAGCAATGGAAAACCTTCTCTAGTCGAGTTCTACGCCGATTGGTGTACAGTTTGTCAGAAAATGACTCCCGACATGGCCAAACTCCGAGAAAAGTACAATAACAACCTGAATTTTGTCATGTTGAATGTTGATAATACCAAATGGTTGCCAGAAATGCTCAAATATCGAGTAGATGGCATTCCCCACTTTGTATTTTTGGGTAAACAAGGAGAAACCATCGCTGAAACCATTGGTGATATTCCCCGCACCATTATGGCTAGTAATTTAGAAGCCTTAATTACCGGTTCAACCCTTCCCCACATTCAAGGTAATGGCAAAACCTCCCAATTTTCCGCACGAGTCGCCACAGATAGTAATCAAGATGATCCTCGCAGTCACGGTAGCCAAGTTGTAAATTAGGTAATTGGGGATTGGTAAAAAGTTATTAATTTATTATTTGTCAGAATCAGGATTTTCAAGATTTAAGGATGTACAGGATGAAGTTTTTTAATTATTATTTATGATCTGATCATATTAGTATTATTGATTAACCTTCAAATAAAAATCCTGAAAATCATCTAATCCTGGAAATCCTGATTCAGACAATAAAAACCCTGATTTAGGATCATCATTTTGCTGAATTAATAATAATCCATTAACTCTATTCACCAATTCTTCAAGCTTGATTAGTTCTTCAGCAATTTTTCTCCTTAATCCAATTATAGCTCTATTCCTTGATAAATTGCTTTTACAATATAAGGTCTGGCATTTTGAACTTCTACTAGATCAATTTCAAAAGTATGTCCTTCATCTATAGCAGCCCACGCTTTAAAATAATCTTTTTCTGGTAAACCCCAAACAGCTAAATCAATATCAGAACGCCAACTCATTTGTTGATGATCCAATAAAGAACCGAATAAGACAACTTTTTCTGCACCAAATCTTTCTTTCAATATTTTGGCACATTGTCGAGCAATTTTTAAACCTTGCTTTTGGCGTTCTTGCATAGCAACTAGAAACTGAGGACGATTTTTTCTAGCCTCTAAAACCTCTTGGATAATTCGTTGTTTAGTAGCTTCATTAATGAGACTCATAGTTTCTCAAATATGGGAATTTTCTAAAATAATTATAACTCGATTTTATGGAAAATTGCTCTATCAGACATTACTCAAAGTAAGATAGTGTATGATTGTCTTTTTTCTCAAAATTTACTATGGCTACAATTAACGACAACTACCTGAAACTCAAAGCTGGTTATCTGTTTCCAGAAATTGCGCGACGGGTAAATGCTTTTGCCCAAGCTAACCCTGATGCTAAAATCATTCGCTTGGGGATTGGTGATGTCACTGAACCCTTACCAGAAGCTTGCCGCACAGCCATGATTAAAGCTGTAGAAGATATGGGCGATCGCTCATCTTTTAAAGGATATGGACCAGAACAAGGTTATGCTTGGTTAAGGGAGAAAATCGCCACCCACGACTTCCAGGCACGGGGAGCAGCCATAGAAGCCGATGAAATCTTCATTTCCGACGGTTCTAAGTGCGATTCTGGCAACATTCTCGATATTTTTGGCAAAAATAACATTATCGCCGTTACAGACCCAGTATACCCCGTTTACGTAGATACCAACGTCATGGCAGGTAACACGGGAGACGCGAATGAAAAAGGCGAATATGGTGGTTTAGTTTATTTACCTGTCACCGCTGAAAATAATTTCACAGCGGAAATTCCTAGCCAAAAAGTTGATTTAATTTATCTTTGCTTTCCTAATAATCCTACAGGTGCAACTGCAACTAAAGAACACTTGCAAGCCTGGGTAAATTATGCCAAAGCTAACGGTTCAATTATCTTCTTTGATGCTGCTTACGAAGCATTTATTACAGATCCTACCTTACCTCATTCTATTTTTGAAATCGAAGGTGCGAGAGATTGTGCTATTGAATTTCGTTCTTTCTCCAAAAATGCTGGGTTTACCGGAACTCGTTGCGCTTTAACTGTTGTTCCCAAAAACCTCACAGCTAAAGCTGCTGACGGTACTAATGTCGAACTTTGGAAACTCTGGAATCGTCGTCAGTCTACCAAATTTAACGGCGTTTCTTATATTATTCAACGCGGTGCAGAAGCGGTTTATTCAGAAGCAGGACAAACACAAATCAAAGCTTTGGTAAACTTCTATTTAGACAATGCTAAAATCATTCGTGAAGAACTGACAAATGCTGGTTTAAATGTTTATGGTGGTGTAAATGCTCCTTACGTATGGGTGCAAACTCCTCATGGTTTATCTAGTTGGGAATTTTTCGATAAGTTATTAGAAACAGTGAATGTAGTGGGAACTCCTGGTTCTGGTTTTGGGGCTGCGGGTGAGGGTTATTTCCGCATTTCTGCCTTTAATAGTCGGGAAAATGTGGAAGAAGCCATGAAGCGAATCACCGCTAAGTTTAAGGTGTAATTCAAGTTTAATAATTTATGGTGGGTAATTCCCACCTTACTTTTGTGAAATGAAACTTCTCCTGTCATTTACAATCCGTAGAAGTCCTCATTTAAAATTTGCTCAATCGAAAAAGGAAAGGTGATAGGATATTCACTTTCTTCCGGTATCCGCACCCCAAATTTGGCAAATTTAGCTTCTTTAATTGCTAACTTACGAGCGTCGGGATAAGCTTTTTCTATAGCTTCAACCAAGAAACTTTTAAGAGAGGGAGTATCGGCTAAATTATCCAGAACCCGCTGACGATGTTCCACAACTGAACTGTACCAACTTCCCTTCATCGAATCAGGTGCATCATGTTGAATCTTTAACTTGAGTAAATGAGCCAATAAAATTTTGAGATTACTTCTGAGCGTATTCTTCTCCGATTTACCCAAATCAACTAACTCCTCAATCAAATGCTGAATATCTAGCGACTCAAATTCATGATTTTGTAACTGCTGAATTGTTTGCTCAATCCATAATTGCAAATCGCTATCATATAGGGTGTTAGACATCTTTTTAGATTTACTCCCAGTGCAAATTTTGATTTAGTGAAGTAAGAAAATTAAGCCATCAAACTCTTATCTTTTCCCTCCTGCTGTATTTAAGATGTGACAACTTCATGTAATTCATGGGGAGTCAGATGAGAATGAACAACTTCACCATCACGAAACCAAACAATCCGTTTAGTTTGTCGCGCAACTTCTGATTCATGGGTGACAATAACAACGGTAATACCACTGCTATTAAGTTCACTGAACAAGTCTAATACTTCTTGGGTAGTATGAGAATCAAGTGCGCCAGTGGGTTCGTCTGCGAGGAGAACAACAGGATTGTTGACAATGGCACGAGCGATCGCTACTCTTTGTTGTTGTCCCCCTGATAATTGGGTAGGTTTGTTGTTGAGACGTTTTTCTAAGCCAACTTTGATTAATGCGGATGTCGCCCGATCTTTTCTTTCCCCAGGTTTAACACCAGCATATACCATTGGCAGCATGACATTTTCTAGGGCTGTTAATTGATTTAATAAATGGAATTGTTGAAAGACAAAACCGAGTTTTCTATTGCGAATATGCGCCAATTCAGTATCATTCATTTGCGCGACATTCAAATTATCTAAATAATAATTTCCACTACTAGGACGATCTAAACAACCGATAATATTCATAGCTGTAGATTTGCCCGAACCAGAGGGTCCCATAATCGAACAATATTCGCCTTGTGTGATCACCAAATTTACATTATTCAGTGCCTTAACTTCTATTTCCCCAATTCCATAAATTTTGAAAATATCCTCTAATCGAATAATTGCTAATTCTGGTGCATGGGGAATATTTGCATTAGTTATTGTCAGAGTATCATCCACAAAGATTTATCCTTATGTAAAATATAATTGTAGTAAAGATTAGGGGAACCACGGGGGGATCGTCCCTACATATATTATGGGATTTTTTGGGCGATCGCATCATGTAGAATTGATATTAATCATTAACCCGATAATTATGAGGGCAACTACGGGGTCTACACATACACATATTTATATGATCTGTTTAGGCGATCGCATTACGCCTCATGTAGAATTCTGACTTTTCCCGTTAAGTCTTGAAAGGCTTGTCAGCAAAGGATTTATTTTATTCGGTTTTTAGCTTTTTTAATGGATAAGTAGGTTGGCGTTGAAAATTGTTGTTATGGCAAGGCAAGAGGCAAGAGGCAAGAGTAAAGAAGTTTTCAGCGATTTTACGTTTCTTTACACAGTTTGGTTTTATTGTGTTCACCTACTTATTCTTATAGGGACTTCCAATTAAAAAAATACCCAAAAATTTCTTGTGGTGCGGGCATCTTGCCCGCTAATCATCAAGGACGGGTAGGATGCCCATCCCACGAAATTGGGTAATTTATTTTTTGGTGTTCCCATAGAATGCCCACATTATCATCAAAACAATAACTCACAAATAATATTTTTTCCGGATCTAAGATTCAAATAACATAATCTAACAAACTTTTTCAATTTTTAATTTCTACTATTGAGCTAAATATCTGCAATTAATGGAGTATAATCTTTAAAATCAGGATATATTATTGAACATGGATTTTATCACCATTTTAGGCTTAGTTGCAGGGGCATTAACTACTATTGCTTTTTTACCACAAATGTTCCAAATATGGCGCACGAAATCAGCAAAAGATGTTTCTTATGTGATGCTGATAGTCTTCATGAGTGGTTTGTTTCTGTGGTTAGTCTATGGGATTATTCTCGGTGCTTTGCCCGTTATTCTCGCTAATGGGGTGACATTATGTTTTAACTTGATTATTCTATGGCTTAAAATTAAATATAGATAACCTTACTAAAAAAGCTGTGACATCATCTGTATTTGACTGCGAACGCCTTCTATTTACCCCTGCAACCCCCAAGCACGATGCCATTCCCGTAATTTTCGCCTTTCCCAATGAGTACACTGTGGGGATAACTAGCCTGGGTTATCAGGTGGTATGGGCGACTTTGGCCATGCGTGATGATTTGCAGGTAAGTCGCTTATTTACTGATATTCGGGAACAACTTCCTAGACATCCAGAATTATTAGGTTTTTCGATGTCTTGGGAATTAGATTATGTGAATATTTTTAATCTTTTGGAATCTTTAGAAATTCCCATTCGGGCTGATTCTCGCAATCAAAATTATCCTTTAGTTTTTGGTGGTGGACCAGTTTTGACGGCTAATCCTGAACCTTATGCCGAATTTTTCGATGTGATTTTATTGGGAGATGGTGAAAATCTGCTTGGCGATTTTATAGATACTTATAAAAAAGTCAGAAATGCTGATAGAGAAACTCAGTTAAAAACTTTAGCCCAAGTTCCGGGAATTTATATTCCTAGTTTATATGTAATAGAATATGTTACCCCAGATGGGGAAATAAAATCAATTAATCCGATTTCGGCGGAAATTCCCCCAATTATCCAAAAGCAAACTTATCGAGGCAATACTCTTTCTGCTTCTACTGTGGTGACAGAAAAAGCGGCTTGGGAAAATATTTATATGGTGGAAGTGGTGCGGAGTTGTCCCGAAATGTGCCGCTTTTGTTTAGCTAGTTATTTAACGTTGCCTTTTAGAACTGCGAGTTTGGAAAATTCTTTAATTCCTGGGATTGAACGGGGTTTAAAAGTTACAAGTCGGTTGGGTTTGTTGGGGGCTTCTGTTACTCAACATCCAGAATTTACAGAATTATTAGATTATATTGGTCAACCAAAATATGATGATGTGCGGTTGAGTGTGGCTTCTGTAAGAACCAATACAGTTACAGTTAAATTAGCCGAAACTTTGGCAAAACGAGATACAAGATCATTGACAATTGCGGTGGAAAGTGGTTCGGAAAAAGTTCGGAAAATTGTCAATAAAAAATTACATAATGATGAAATTATCCAAGCAGCTATCAATGCAAAAGCTGGTGGTTTATCTAGTTTAAAACTCTATGGAATGGTGGGAATTCCTGGGGAAGAAGCAGAAGATGTGGACGCAACTGTAAAAATGATGGAAGGTATAAGAAAAGCTGCTCCTGGTTTGCGGTTAACACTGGGGTGTAGTACCTTTGTCCCCAAATCACACACACCATTTCAATGGTTTGGGGTAAATAAGCAAGCAGAAAAGCGGTTGCAATTGTTACAAAAGCAAATAAAACCTCAAGGTATGGAGTTTCGACCAGAAAGCTATAATTGGTCAATTATACAGGCTTTGTTGTCGAGAGGCGATCGCCGACTTTCTCCATTATTAGAATTAACCCGTGATTTTGGCGACTCTTTGGGAAGTTATAAACGGGCTTTTAAACAACTGAAAGGACAAATTCCCGACTTAGATTTTTATGTTCACAGCAATTGGTCAACTGAGCAAATTTTACCTTGGAATCACTTACATGGACCCTTACCTCAGTCTACACTAATTAAGCATTTAGCAGAAGCTACCAACTTGGAATTAAATCATAAATAATGCACACAGATACAATATTCTATCAAATCTTCCTCACCTTCCATACTCTATTATTTGAACTACTGGGACAACCCACAGAAAATGCGGAAGGTTATCAATTTACTTCTGTAGAAGTCAAAGAAAAAGCTTTTCGATTTGATGGAATATTCATGCCAGATAGTGAAGAAAAACCCATCTATTTTGTCGAAGTCCAATTTCAAAACAAACCAGAGTTTTATTGGGAATTAATTACAGAGATAAATATTTATCTCAATCAATATAAACCAGAACAAGATTGGCAAGCGGTAGCCTTATTTGCTAAACGGAGTTTAGATGTAGAAAAATTAACTAATTATCAACAGGAATTAGTCAATAGTGGAAGAATCAAACGAATTTATTTAGATGAAATAGCATCAGGGTCAATAGGGATGGGATTAATTGAATTAATTGTCAGTAAAGAAAACCAATCACAGGAATTGGTTAAAAACCTGATGACAAGAACAAAGACAGAAGTTAGCAATGATAGTGAAAGACAAGGTATTATAGAATTACTGGAAAGTGTTTTGATGTCAAAGTTTTCCCAATTAAGTCGTCAGGAGATAGAAGCGATGTTTTTAGTAAGTGATATTAAGCAAACAAGGGTATATCAAGAGGCAAAGGAGGAAGGTGAGAAAAACTTACTCCTGCGTCAGTTGTCTAAAAGATTTGGAAAATTAGGAGATGCGTATATCAAAAGCATCAATAGCTTGACAATAGCACAGCTAGAAGACCTGGGAGAAGCATTATTAGATTTTGGAGATATTAACGACTTGGAACAATGGCTAAAATCCCACACAGAATCATAAATAATGCACACAGATACAATATTCTACCAAATCTTTCTCACCTTCCATACTCTATTATTTGAACTACTGGGACAACCCACAGAAAATGCGGAAGGTTATCAATTTACTTCTGTAGAAGTCAAAGAAAAAGCTTTTCGATTTGATGGGATATTCATGCCAGATAGTGAGGAAAAACCCATCTATTTCGTCGAAGTACAATTTCAAAATAAACCAGAATTTTACTGGGAATTAATCACAGAGATAAATATTTATCTCAATCAATATAAACCAGAACAAGACTGGCAGGCAGTAGCTTTATTTGCTAAACGTAGTTTAGAGGATGTTTGAAAAGTATCAGAATTAATCGAGATCCCCCCAACCCCCCTTACAAAGGGGGGCTAAATTCCTCAAAGTCCCCCTTTTTAAGGGGGATTTAGGGGGATCTGCGGGTGTCAGATCCCACACGAAAAAGTTTTCAAACAACCTCTTAGATGTGGAAAGATTAACTAATTACCAACAAGAATTAGTCAATAGTGGTCGCATCAAACGAATTTATTTAGATGAAATACCATCAGGTTCAATAGGTGTAGGGTTAATTGAATTAATTGTCAGTAAAGAAAACCAATCACCACAATTAGTTCAAAACTTGATGGCAAGAACAAAAACAGAAGTTAGCAATGAGAGAGAAAGACAAGGTATTATAGAGTTATTGGAAACTGTCTTAGTGTCAAAGTTTTCCCAATTAAGCCGTCAGGAGATAGAAGCCATGTTTTTAGTAAGTGATATTAAGCAAACAAGGGTATATCAAGAAGCAAAGCAGGAAGGTGAACAAGAAGGTAGACAAGAAGGTAGACAAGAAGGTAGACAGGAAGGTAGACAAGAAGGTGAAAAAATCTTACTGCTGCGGCAGTTATCTAAGCGGTTTGGAAAATTGATTACTCGCCATATCGAAAGTATTAACAGCTTGACAATAGCACAGCTAGAAGACCTCGGAGAAGCATTATTAGATTTTGGAGATATTAATGACTTAGAACAATGGCTAAAATCCCACACAGAATTATAGATTTAGAGATTTCTACCTTCTGACTGAAAATGAATCAAATTATTACTCAAGTAGACGCTTTCACTAATACTCCATTTAAAGGAAATCCTGCGGCTGTATGTGTTTTAGATAGTCCACAATCTGAAGCATGGATGCAAAATATCGCCCAGGAAATGAACTTATCAGAAACCGCTTTTTTAGTTAAACAAGATGATGGGTTTAATTTGCGCTGGTTTACTCCCACGGTAGAAGTTCCCCTGTGTGGACACGCTACCTTAGCCAGCGCTCATGTATTATGGTCACAAGGGCATTTATTACCAAATCAGGAGGCGCGTTTTTATACAAAAAGTGGTATACTAATAGCTAAACTAGAAAATGATTGGATTCAGTTAGATTTTCCGGTGAATCTCTCTCAATCTGCGGAATCACCTCCAGAATTAAGTCAAGTTTTAGGAGTAACTTGTAAATCTGTTGTCCAAAATTCTCTCGGCTATTTAGTAGAAGTAGAATCTGAGCAATTAGTCAGAGAAATGCAGCCGAATTTCCAGCAGATGAAAACCTTAACAAAGGCGGATATTATCGTTACTAGCATTGCTGATTCTGGTTCAGAATATGATTTTGTCTCCCGCTTTTTTGCCCCCATGTTAGGAATTGATGAAGATCCGGTAACAGGTGCAGCACATTGTTGTTTAGCACCTTTTTGGCGGGATAAATTGGGAAAAGATGAATTTTTGGCTTATCAAGCTTCCAATCGCGGTGGAGTGGTGAAAATGTACTATCCAGGAGCCAACCGCGTCTTTCTATCTGGACAAGCTGTAATAGTAATGCAAGGACAATTAACTTTAGGTTAAGAATATATCAGATCCCCGACTTCTTAGAGAAGTCGGGGATCTTTAGACAAGAATTAAGTTAATATTTGTAATTAAATTTTTATATTTAAGATGACACTTATCGGGCATTATTGACTGTAAACCTCCTTTAATGTAGGAAGTTGAGCAGTAAATACATTGGAGGGTCCATTTTTTATAGGTGATAATGTTAGTAATACATTCCTAAAGAGGGATGGCGATTTGATAAGAGTGTTAAAATTCAGAAAATAAAATCCCAGTAAATCCTGAATTTTTACATAAAATTAACCCATACTAAAAACTCCAAAAATGACCACTAACCGTGCAACTAATAGAAATTTACTTCAAAAATCCGATTGGCCCGTTAAAGACTTACCAGGATTGAGTGCAGAAGATCAAGCTCAACTCAAAAATTGTGGCATTAATACCACAGAAGAACTAATCAAAAGAGGAAAAACTCCAGAAGAGAGAATAGTATTAGCAGGTAAATTACAGGTAAATATCCATTCTGTGAATAAATGGGTAGTTTTAGCAGGTTTAGCCCGTGTTCCCAGTGTAGGAACTCAATATTGCGGTGTATTACTTCACTCTGGGGTTATTTCCATAGCTCAACTAGCCCAAACTCCTACTCACAGATTGCATAGACAAGTTATGCGCTTGCAAGTAGCGACATTGCATAACCGGGATTTGTGTCCAGCAGTTGAATTAGTACAACAGTGGAGTCATCAAGCGCAAGCAATGGGTAATTAGTCAGTTGTCAGTGGTGAGTGAGTAGTGGGTAGTGGGTAGTGGGTAGTGAATAGTAAAATTTTTGTCCATTCCCTTTTTTCTTCTTAACTGTCACCTGTCACCTGTCACCTGTTACCTGTCACCTGTTACCTGTCACCTGTTACCTGTCACCTATTCCTTTGCTAGGACACCGTTAAGAAAGATATCCGCTAACCCCTCCGCCATTTTTTGCATTTCTTGGGGGGAGGCGTTGGGGTCTATGAGGGTATGATCAGAGAAACCGGCGATCGCAAATAAACCTAAAAAAACTTTAGCTCCAAGTTTGGCATCCATCTGACGATAGATGCCTTTATCTATTGCAGTTTGAAAAAATGCTTCAGCAACATCTGTCATTTTATCAATAACTTCTGTTTGAATGCGATCGCGCAAATCTGGATGAAATTGCACTTCCATGAAGCAAACGCGCATAATATCGGCGTTTTTTTGTAAATTCCACATCCGTCGCCGCATAACTTGAGCGATCGCCTTATAGCTACCCATTTCGCTAAGTTCTGTCAGTAAATCTGTGAGAATATCCACCCAACCGCTAGTGGCCACTTCCACCAAAATTGCTTTTTTATTGGCAAAATGACGAAAGAGAGTTCCTTCAGCTACCCCTGCGGTTTGTGCTAAATCACGGGTTGTAGTTCCCTCGAACCCTTTGGCTGCAAATAACCGCTGTGCTGCTTGCAAAATACGTCCGCGCGTCTGCGTTTCTGATGATGGAGGAGAACTAAAAATCCGCATAGTAGTTATTTTGATATCTTTAAAACAAGATTCGTAGCCCTATTGTGCAACACCAAATGCTAAAAATACAAAAAGCTTAATAGAAGATAACTCTCTTTTTGTTAAGTAGTCTATAGGACTCCTATTTGATTTTTGAACAAAACTCGGTACACCTTTATATTCTCAAATCCTCTTGCCTCTTGCCTTTTGCCTCTTGCCTTCCTACGTAGGAAAATTCAGGAATCAAACCGGATGCCTATATTTCTCAAGTAATGTAAATTTACTTTAACTTTTGCTTATGCACCAGACAATTTTAAATTTCTTCATGGGTAACGTTAAAAAATTCCCATTCCGTCGTCTATTAGCCACCATTTTGGCGTTAATAGTATTTAGTGGGGGATGGATACCGGAAACAGCTTTAGCCCTGCAAAAATCCCAAAGTTCCATTCAACCTTACCTAGAACAAGTAATTAATCGTCTCACTGAATTTCGCCTGGATAATGGGCTAAAATTCATCGTTTTAGAAAGACATCAAGCCCCAGTAGTTTCCTTTCTCACCTATGCTGATGTCGGTGGCATTGATGAACCAGATGGACAAACAGGGGTAGCCCACTTTCTCGAACATCTAGCATTTAAAGGCACAAAGCGCATCGGCACTACAGACTATCAAGCCGAAGCACCACTTTTAGCCAAGTTAGAAAATTTAGATAACCAAATCAAAACCGCAAAAACCAGCGAAAAAAAAGCTGAAATAGTCGGGTTAGAAACTGAATTTAAATCAGTAGAATCTCAAGCCCTGAAATTAGTTAAACAAAACGAAATGGGGCAAATAGTTGAACAAGCTGGAGGTGTGGGTTTAAATGCTAATACTTCTTCCGAAGCTACTCGCTATTTTTATAGCTTTCCATCGAATAAATTAGAACTATGGATGTCCTTGGAATCAGATCGGTTTTTAGATCCTGTATTTCGAGAATTCTATAAAGAAAAAGAAGTAATTTTGGAAGAAAGACGCTTACGAGTCGAAAATTCTCCTATCGGTCAGATGGTAGAAAAATTCATAGATGCGGCTTTCAAAGTTCATCCTTATCGCCGACCAGTAATTGGTTATGATCAAGATATTCGCAACTTAACACCAGAGAATGTTAAGAAGTTTTTTGATGCTTATTATGCTCCCAGTAATTTAACAATTGCGATTGTCGGCGATGTCAATCCCGCTGAAGTCAAAAAACTGGCACAAACTTATTTTGGACGTTATCAAGCTAAACCTAAACCCCAACAAAAACTACCCGTAGAACCCCAGCAAACCGCCACCAGGGAAGTTACTTTAGAATTAGCTACTCAACCTTGGTATTTAGAAGGTTATCATCGTCCGGCTGTTACTCATCCTGATAATGCAGTTTATGAAATAATTGGCAGTTTATTGAGTGACGGGAGAACATCAAGACTTTATAAGTCTTTAGTAGAAAAACAAAGTTTAGCTCTAAATGCTCAAGGTTCTAGTGGCTTTCCAGGAGATAAATATCCTAATCTGATCTTCTTTTATGCTCTCACGTCTCCAGGGAAAACAGTAGATGAAGTAGCGATCGCCTTACGCCAAGAAATTGATAAATTGAAAACTGAACCTGTATCTGCGGTGGAATTGGCACGACTAAAAACCCAAGCCAGAGCCGGTTTGTTACGCAGCCTTGATTCTAATTCCGGCATGGCAGCACAGTTGTTAGAATATGAAGTTAAAACCGGTTCTTGGCGCAATTTATTTCAGCAATTAGAGAAAATTGCCGCTGTTACTCCTGAAGATATTCAAAGAGTAGCCCAAGCCACATTTATACCAGAAAATCGCATAGTTGGCAAGTTGTTATCCAAACAACCAGGATAGTACCACAAGGCATAAGTCAAAAGTAATATTGAGCAAGATTTTTGGCGATTAAGAATAGTGGGTTTACTTGCGCCATGCTGTGCTAGAAATCCAAAATTCAAACAGGATTAAAGATTAATCCTGTCAATCCTTTAATCTTGATAGCGAAGCGCGGCGTTAGCCATAAATCCTGATCCAAATTTGAAGATAGATATGTTGAGGTTTGATTTGAAAAGCAAAAAATTCCACTTTTCTAAGGGACAAAGATTTGTTTTTACATTGGTGATCATTGTTGCTTGTTTGCTCGTAAATTTGAATTTTTCTTGGGCAGCAACCACAGCAAAGCATTACAATGAATTACAATTTCCGCCAGTATCAGCAATTAAATTACCCAAGTATGAAAGGTATGTCCTAAAAAATGGTTTAGTAGTTTATTTGATGGAAGATCATGAACTACCCTTGGTAAGTGGTACAGCACTAATCAGAACAGGTAGCCGTTGGGAACAAGCGGAAAAGGCAGGTTTAGCTTCTTTGGTGGGTTCTACATTGCGAAGTGGTGGCACTCAAAAACATTCCGCAGATGAATTAAATGAAATTCTAGAACAACGGGCTGCCTCTGTGGAAACAGATATGGGTGAGGCTGCTGGCAGTGCTAGTTTTGAAGCCCTGACTGAAGACGTAGACATGGTGTTTGGGCTATTTACTGAGGTACTTCGAGAACCGGCTTTTGCACAGGAAAAGTTGGATGTGGATAAAACTCAAATTCGCGGTAGTATTGCTCGACGCAATGATAATCCTAATAGTATTGCCAGTCGAGAGTTGAGAAAATTAATTTATGGGCAAGAAAGTCCTTATGCCCGGACAATTGAATATGCAACTCTCGATAAAATTTCCCGTGATGATTTGCTGAAATTTTATCAACAGTATTTTCACCCCAATAAGATCATTTTAGGGATTGTGGGTGATTTTAATGCTCAAAAAATGCGATCGCTCATACAAGCCAAATTAGGTGACTGGAAACCAAATCCGCAAATTGCCAAAACCCCATTACCACAAGTCACCCAAGCTAACTTAGGTGGTGTATATTTCGTTAATCAACCTCAACTCACCCAAAGTAGCGTCTTACTTGGTCATTTAGGCGGAAAATTCGACAATCCCGATTATCCAGCCTTAGATGTCATGAATGGCGTTTTAAATAGTTTTGGCGGACGTTTATTTAATGAATTGCGATCGCGTCAAGGTTTAGCTTATTCTGTCTATGGTATGTGGAGTCCCCGGTTTGACTATCCAGGAACATTCGTCGCTGGAGGACAAACCCGCACAGAAACCACAGTTCAGTTTATCAAATCCCTGGAAACAGAAATTAAACGGCTACAAACCGCAAATATCACAGTCCAAGAATTAAATAAAGCCAAAGACTCCACCTTAAACTCCTTTGTCTTCAACTTTCAAGATCCTAGCCAAACATTATCCAGATTAATGCGATACGAATATTATGGTTATCCCGCCGATTTCCTATTTCGTTATCAAAAAGCCATCACTACCACCACAACCGCAGACGTGAAACGAGTAGCGCAGAAATACTTAAAACCAGAAAACTTAGTCACCTTAGTAGTCGGAAACCAATCTGATATGAAACAACCCTTAACCAATTTAGCCGCCAAAGTCACAACCATAGATATTACCATTACAGGCACTCAACCAGCAGCTAAGAATTAATAGAATTTAATTTAGATCCCCGACTTCTTAAAGAAGTCGGGGATCTGGCTATTTTCGTTATTAATTTAAAATAGTTCTTCCTCGTCAATACTATGATAACACACTGAAAATTTTTTGTCAACACCATAAAATCACTTTTTTCCGGTTGGTGTTTTTGTGTTAGCCGGAGGGTGGGTTAGCTTGCACCTTAACCCACCAACAACTGATTTCGCAAACCCTACGGACTTACTTGAGGATTTTTGGAGTAACTGTTTTCCTGCTCTACAAACTCCTCAACAGCATAAATATCAGGCCAGACAGTTGCACCATGTTCATAGTTATCAATCCCCACCTTATCAGCTTCAGGATTAACACGCAGCTTACCAATAGCATTGAGTCCAGTAAACATTAAAAAGGCAAAACCAATAGTGAAAACTGATACTGCGACTACGCCCAAAATCTGCACACCCAGCAAATCAAAACCACCACCTAATAAAAATCCAGCTTTTTTATTCAAAGTCAGTTCTGGTTGACCTAAAAAACCAACTGCAAGTGTACCCATCATGCCATTAATACCATGAACAGCAAATGCTCCCGCAGGATCATCAATTTTACATGATTCAATAATATCAATTCCTGAAACTACTAAAATTCCCCCAGTTAAGCCAATCACAACCGCCGCCCAAGGTGCTATAAAAGCACAACCAGCGGTAATACCTACCAAACCTGCCAAAGAACCATTCAGACAATAGACTAAATCCCATTTACGTGAACGACTATATTGATAAAACAGCGCCGCTAACGCCCCAGCACCAGCCCCCAGGGTCGTATTCAGGGTGATTAAACCAATTAAGCCAGGATTACCAGTACCGAGGGTTGAACCGGGGTTAAAGCCATACCAGCCAAACCAGAGAATCATAGTTCCCAAAGCTGCCAAACCTAAGTTATGGGCTGGAGGAATCTGCCCCCAAGGAGTTCGTCCAGGGCGTGGACCAAGTAAAAAAGCACCAACTAAAGCTGTCCAACCACCAACGGTATGAACCACTGTACTACCAGCAAAATCATGAAAACCAATTTTCGATAACCAGCCGCTGGAGTTCCATACCCAATGCACAATCACGGGATAGCTGAACGCAGCCATGACAGCGCTGTAGATTAAATCACCGATAAAGTCCGTTCTCCCAGCCATTGCCCCAGTAGTAATTGTACTGGCAGTAGCCGCAAAAGCAAACTGAAAGAAGAACAAAGTATAAGCATTGAGTCCTGAAGCTATTCCTGGTACACCACCATTAGTAAAAGTACCGTTAACTGGTAATTGACTTAAGAAAAAAGTGTCTGTACCAATAAGCCCACCAGCACTTGTACCAAAAGCGATGCCAAAGCCCACACCCCACCAGATGAGAATGGTGACAGCCGCATCAATAAAGTTTTCTAATAGGGCATTAACTACACCTCGTTGGCGCAGCAAACCCGCCTCCAACATGGAAAAACCAGTCTGCATGAAAAATACTAAAAAGCCTGTGAGTAGTACCCAGGTAGTATCAATGGAAATTTGTAATTGCTGAGTTGTGGCATTTAAGGATTCCAGTGTCACAGGATCTGCAGCTTGGACAACTGTGGGGGCAAAAATTGCCAAAACCATTGCACCTATAGCTAGGGCTAAAAGACGATATAAAGGACGAATACGTTTATTCATGGTTGTTATTCTTATTGCTGACTCAGTAATTCCCGATCTCTTGATGTTTGCTGAATAGAATTAGCTGACTTTATATTTGATTAAAAAAACATTCTGTATTAAAGAGTACATTTTCTTTGTGGTTATGTGAATTATTCACTCTGCAATAAGTACCGCGATAAAATTAATTATACATTGATGATTTACCAATTCTTCGCCAGTTAAGGATTTCAGCCCAGATTTTTGTGTAATTAATTTTGTTCAATTACTTAGTACATAAGATTACTGCACACCATACTATAAGTATTTACTATGGTTCAGGATTTATAATCACTATTAGACATCTCCAGAAAAGAATGTAGAGCCGAGAATCCCTACCCATGGAATGTCTCTACAAGGGTTCTAGGATACGCATATTTAATTTCTGGAGATGTCCATTGAACATCCTTCGCATATAAAAATCTGATATTTATTACGTAAAGATATACTTCTTTAAAAAATTAAAAAATTAGATCCCCGACTTCTCAAAGAAGTCGGGGATCTGAAAACCGCACCAACTAACACCAAATCCGACCACGCCGGAAAGGTTTATCAGGTTCAGTTTGTTGGGCTTTTTGTCTAGCCATTTCCTGTGACCAAAAACCATAATCTTCCAAACCAGTTGACAAAATATTACGTTTAATTTCTGCTGGTGGTTTAGGTTCTAGTTCGCTAGAATTTGCGGGGGTTTTCTTTTGTTTACTCATAATATTGATAACTCCTAAATTACACAACTGCAAGAAGATTTAATTTGCTGATAACTACGATTTTGAAATGCAGCGGGGTCATTATAATTAGCACCATGTAATAAATCCATACGAATGCTAACTAAGTCCTCGACTCTACCATGAATGACATCAACAGAACGATGAGGATAAATAATATCTGGTCTTTTTACCGGAGGGGAAAGTTTGGGTAATCTCATAATCAATTTTAGATTTTGGATTGTGGAAATTGATTTCTCATTTCCTCGTTTTTCGCGTTTCTCGTTCCCATACTCCGTATGGGAATGAATTCTAGAAGGCTCTGCCTTCTATTAAAGCAGAGTCAGAGCCTCTGTAGTCGCATTCCCAGTCAGAGACTGGGAACGAGATAAACGAGATAAAAGACTTTATTGGGTTGCGCTGTTGCTTAACCCAACCTACCACTATTAATAAGGAGTAGACCAAGAACGGACTTCGCCCAAAGTAACAGGAATAATATCACTCACATCAATTGTAAACCGGAATAGCTTCTTCGCCCGACGACTATTTTCAGGATCAAAGAACTTCAATTTTACATCCCAACAATCGCTATCTAAACGACAGAAAGGACTTTTCTCTACAGTAATACTATCCAACTCCATACCTGTAGCCACAGCTTCCGCAAAGGTAGAAGCCGCTTGAAAAGCATTCGTAGAGGCAAAATTCAACGCCCTATCTTGGGAAGTTGTGCCTAAGTTGCGTAAGTCATAATAAATGCGGCTGAGGAAACTACCCAAAGTCCGACGAATAGACTCTTCTTGTGCTTCTGTAGCTTGTGCTTGTACCGTCTGAATAGCAGCCTGAACTAAAGTATTCACCTTCCAACCATACAGTCCGCGAGTGTTGGGAACTTCAATTACTGGCACAACTTGACCAGAAAATAGTTTCACACTGCGTCCTGATAAAATACCGGGAATACTGACTCTCTCTACATAATTCTCGCTGTCTTCTGCTTGAATTTGTCCCGATAATAATTCTTGTAAAATCCCATAAACATCTCTGGCAAAAGCCCCACCTGGTTCAATTGCATAGATAGGAGTTAATTCCAAATTCAATGTCCAAATTAAGGACTTAGCCTCAGAAAGATTATCTCCTAAATAATCTACCATCTGCCGCGCATCATAAGGGTTAGCGGGAATCGCTGTTCCGTCTATTTGTACTCCCGGCATTAATTGTTTAAAAGAGTCTCTTCTGGCTTCTGAACCAAAATCGTAACCCAGTGTACCTAAAGCATACACTAAGTTAACTTCGGCGAGATCGCTGGGTGCTTGACTAGCAGTAATGTAATTAGATGTACGATTTGACATGGTAGTAAATTGAGAATTGGATGAATTTGTTAAAGGTGCGGAAGTTGTCACAGCAGGAACTACTGGGAAAAATTCAGGGGGTATAAATTCTTCCGGGTTGGGTTCTGGTTCAGCACTATTTGTAATCTCTGCACAACCGCAACCAGCAGCTTCAATACTGTCAACGGTTTCTACTGTATCTAATTCTTCGGACATTGTTCCTCCTGTAAAATATGCCAATGCACCAGAAATATTTAATTTACCTAATAAACAGCGACTAATATCGTCTGTATCCTTATCTGTGCAAGGTATAGCAGTTTCTAATAAAACCGCTCTCACCTTAGCGGGGTCGGGTTTTTCACCACGTTGAACTTGCAGACTTAGGAGTAAAGCAGCGACACCGGAAACAATAGGAGTAGCAAAGCTAGTACCACTGAGTTTTTGTGTCCCTCCCCCCGGTTTTGCCCCTAAAATGTGTTCTCCCGGTGCAAGAATGCCTTGGTTTTGATATTTTTCCCCCCAGTTACTAAAGTCTATGGGTTTACCTTGGTCATTCATTGCCCCTACTGCTAATACGGTGGGTAAAGAGGCGGGAACGTGCAAACATTCGCAACCATCGTTACCAGCAGCAGCCACAATTAAAACATTGTGATCTTTACATAGTTGCACAGCCCTATCTAACCAGCCTTCTGCTTCACCATTATCAGTGAGTTGTCCAGCACTGACATTGATAATATGCGCTCCAGCATTGACGGCTTGTTCTATGGCACGAGATAGGTCTAGTTGAGAAAGTTTTCTATTATTGTCACCAAAAATAGGGACGATTAACCCTCGACATTGGGGAGCAATTCCCCGTAATTCTGAGGAATTATGTTGACCAAATATGATGCTTGCTACATGAGTTCCATGTCCAGACATAGATCCATTAGCTGTCGCTTCTCCCTGAATAAGTGTTGGTAATCTTGTTAAATTTGCTGCATTAAAGCAATTATGAGATTGATCAACCAATCCGTCGAGTATAGCTACACATATTTGTGAATCACCCTGTGTCAAGTTCCATAATTTCTGGATTTCCGTTTCAATTGAGGATTTTGGCATTTAATTTGTTAATTATCTGCTTAAATATCTATTTTGCGCCATAAATATCTATTTTATGGCATTTTTATTACGATTGTGCTTCTAGAACACAAAAGTAATTCTCATATTATTCGGCTGAAATGTCAACTAAATTTACATATTTTAACGGATATAATTTTTTCTTATGTCAAAAAAAAACGGTTTTGGTAAGTGTTTATTTTCTCCTGTGCTGTGGATGAAAATCAGTATTTACAAATACTTGACGGGAGGAGATAGTGATTTCCGCTTCACGGAAATATCAAGCAAACAGGAGTGTTAATAACCTGATTTACTATAAGTAATTTTTATTGATAAGGTCTTGCCTTGAATCATAATTGGCCGTATTATCAGAATCAGGGTAGCTTCACTTAGCCTACTGATTAGTAATTGCACTTTTTATCATCTCATGGTAGGCAGTTGCATTGATTATTCTGAAAAATTCACATTAGTTAATACTAAAACTCTACCTCTCCCTAACCCTCTCCTAAGAGGAGAGGGAACAGGAAAAAAACTTGAGAATTTAAAGAGTTTAAAGCCTCTCTCCTAGTGGAGAGGTTTTATATAAAGCTTCTGGTGAATCACAACTCGTTAAATTACCCTTCAACACCAATTTAACGCCTTCACCAAACCAGTCTTCTTCATAAGGAAGAAGTTAAACGAACAAACAAAAAGGAAAACACCCCATGACTAAGAAGAACATCCGCCCCCAACAAGTTGCTCCCGTTGAACGCGAAGCTACCTCCACCGCCAAGGATCAAAGCGGTCAGGTTACCTCTACCTCCATGGACCCACGGTTCAACCAGGGCGGTATCCCTTTTGCGGGCGACGACGCGGAGTAAGTCACCCCATTCTACCACTCACCTCAAAAAATATCAAAAGTCTATTTCTACATCCCTTGGCGCACGGTTTGCCTCGATGAATTGACGGACAACCCTTGTCAGTTCGGGGGTTTCTGATACCTGGCACGGGGTGGCGGAAAACCGGACTTAGATTTTTTGGGGTTGGTGGTTGAACCCTGATTTGTGAGATGAACCCCAGCCAACAGCTTACTACCCCAGTGGCATTGGCTTGGGTTCTTCTCCTTGGGTTTATACTTTTGGCAGAAGCCTTTATACTTTTTGGCACATTCTTCTAAGCTGTTTCCTAGTCGTAAAAAAGATGTAGGTTGGGTTAAGCGACAGCGCAACCCAACAAAATTAAATCACGAAATCACCAACACGTTGGGTAACATCCCTCAACCCAACCGACACAATTTAAATAACATCCTGTAAATCCTTAAATCCTGGATATCCTGATTCTGACAATTTCATTATGATGAACTATGAAATATAGTATTCTAATTCAATGGTCCCAAGAAGATCAAGCGTATATTGCTTTTTTACCTGAGTGGGGAAAATATGCTAAAACCCAGGGAGAAAGCTATGAAGAAGCTCTAGAAAATGCTAAGGAAGTGTTAGAAGATTTGCTGTATGGCTATAATCAAATCGGTAAGCCTATACCCCAACCCCAAATATTAGAAAAAATAGCTTAAAAAAGACATAATCTGACAATAATGATATCTATAGGTTAGATGTAGGTTGGGTTAAGCGACAGCGCAACCCAACAAAATTAAATCACGAAATCACCGAAATGTTGGGTAACATCCTGTAAATCCTGGATATCCTGGATATCCTGATTGGTGACAATTTCATCATCTAAACTGTAATTGTAATAAAGAATTTTATTTCTATGACAATTCCCATAGTTATCAACTTACCCGAAAGTTTAGCTGCTTCTGTCCAGCGTCTTGGAGAAGCAACAGCGCGAGAGATATCAGACGTTTTGCTTGACACCCTAGAAATAGTATTACCTACCTTAGATAATCTCCCAGAAATGAGCATTAATTCAAATATTCCTGATATTTCCGATCAGGAAGTTCTAGAATTAGCTAATTTAAAAATGGATGTAGTGCAAAATCAACGCTTGGGAGAACTACAAGCTAAAGGAAAAAATACTGGTTTAACAGCAGGAGAACGTTATGAATTATTAATTTTAATGTCCCTTTATCAAATGGGACAATTAAGAAAATCTGAAGGTTTAGCCGAAGCTGTTAAACGGGGAATAAAAATTCCTTTATCACCATGAGTTCTCTATCTGAAACCATACATAAAAAAGTGTCTGAATCAGGATATCCAGGATTAAAGGATGAACAGGATGAATACAGTAGATGTAGGTTGGGTTAAGCGACAGCGCAACCCAACAAAATTAAATCACAAAATCACCAAAATGTTGGGTAACATCCTGTAAATCCTTAAATCCTGGACATCCTGATATGGCTAACGCCACGCTTCGCTATCAGACAATTATTTAATTACGAGAAGTTACCATCCAAACTAAAATTCCTAAAATAACATCAACAGGAGGAAGTGGATAATCTGTAAAATCAATTGTTACAGTTTGTTCGGTTAATTGTAGAAATCGCCAAACAGTACCATTAGTCACGCTACCATAAATTGTAGGAATAGATTGATTATTAATTTCATTAAATTTTTGAGCAGCAATCATTTCCGCAATACACTGGCCAATACCCGGATTTAAGTCTGATTTTTTAGCTTCCACAATCATAACTGCTGGTGCTTCAACTTCTAACTGTTCTGCTGAAAGACTGAGAACAAAATCACAAACTCCATTCAATCCTAAAGCCGAATCTACAGTAAAATCCGCACCAGAGAATAGACTAATTTTTCTTTCTAAAATCTTACGTACTTCTAGTAAAACCGGACTAATGATTAATTCAGAACGAGCTTTTTCACTTCCCGTCGCTATAGCTAATGGCAAACTTTCTGCTAAAAAATCAGTCAGGGTTGCACTAGCAGCAATTGGTTGGATTTCTGGCAGAAACTTTTTATTTTCAACGGTATTTATGCCAAAGGTTTGCTTAACTTTTTTGAGAGTGAAATCACTATATGACATAATGTAAATATTTCCAAAAATGATGTAAAATCTATGTGAAAATCAACCAACAGCAAAATCTGTATATTGTCGCACTAAAGGTTCATGAAATGCTAAAACAATATCTGATTTTGGCACTCCTAATTTAACTAACTCATCTGCTATACCAATTTCAGTTCCATCATGTTGTATCCAAATTTTCTGATCTTTAATATCCAAATGCAAAACACAACCATGCTGCCGTCTTCTGTTTTTCCAACCCACATACATCAATTGATAATGATCACCAAAAGTATCAAAAATTAATTGTTGTTCAATTTCATCTTTAGCTGAACCTAATTGAGCATATTCTGTGATCACTTGTTTGACATAATTTCGATATTGTTCTAGTTTTTCCATGCTACAATTACCTCCTGAATCGGATCATAAATCATGATTTTAAGTTGGGAACGCTGAACAACTGTTTTAATAAACTGCAATTGAAAGAAAGAGTAATAAATTCCTGAAGGAACAGCTAAATATAAAACTCGTTCTGGTTGTTGTTCTTCTAATGCCAAATGATAATTAAAAAATTGTCCAATGGCTTGATGAAATTGAGAAATATTAGATGTACCAATAAAACTCTTAATTTCCACCGCTATTTTTTCTCCTTCTCTTTCAGCAGCTAAAACTTGTTCCGCACCGAGATCAATATACATTTCCACATCACCGACTTCTATCCTTAAAGGATCATCTGTAATTACCCAACCTTCTTTTTCTAACCCTATCCTAACAGCATCATGAAAAACATCTTTAGCTGGCATTAACTTTATAAAAAATTAGACTTTTCACCCACAATTATAACATCAATTACAACAACACAATCAAAACCATGCCTAACCTTACCGACATCCCCGGAATTTCCCAAATTTGGACACGCACAAAAGGCGACCCCCGCATTAAAATTGCTATCCTTGATGGTTCAGCCGACTTAGAACGTAGTTGTTTTCAAGGGGCAAAATTTAGTCAATTTAAACCCTATTGGGCAGAAGATATTGAACTTAACGAAGAATACTATTATTATCTCAATTTATCTTTAGAATTTAACCAACAACAAAAAGACAAAAAAGACGACCCCGACCACGATAAAGAAGAATCAAAAAAAGAACGAGAGGCATTTTTTGCACCTTTCCCTCCAGCTATTAGACAACGCATTGAATTATCCAGTCATGCTACTCACATTTCTAGCACTATCTTAGGACAACACGGTACACCAGCCCCTGGTATTGCCCCTTTATGTACAGCATTAAATATTCCCATTTCCTTTGCTAGTGATGATTTTATTTCCCCCGTCAACCTTACTCATGCTATTAATACGGCTTTGAAATGGGGAGCAAATCTGATTCATATTGCTGCTTGTCACCCCACCCAAACCGGAGTAGCACCAGATTTATTTGCCCGTGCTGTGAAACAATGCCAAGATAACAATATGTTAATTGTTGCCCCTGGTGGTAATGATAAAGGTGAATGTTGGTGTATTCCCTCTATTCTTCCTGGTGTGATTACAGTGGGTGCAATGCGAGATGATGGTCAACCGTTTAAATTTAGTAATTATGGCGGAGAATATCAAAATAAAGGGGTAATGGCCAACGGTGAAAACATTTTAGGTGCCCAACCGGGAACAGAAGAACCTATCAGACAAAAAGGGACTAGTTGCGCTGCACCCATTGTCACAGGTATTTCTGCCTTATTAATGAGTCTGCAATTGCAACGAGGAGAACAACCCAACGCTGAAGCAGTGCGTCAAGCAATTTTAAATAGTGCTATTCCCTGTAACCCGGAAGAGGTGGAAGAACCAGAACGCTGTTTATTAGGTAAGTTGAATATTCCCGGTGCGTTTCAATTATTGACGGGAGAAAGGTTAGAACCTCACCTCCAACCCCTCTCCTATAAGGGAGTGCAAGAACCTCACCCCCAACCCCTCTCCTACGAGGAGAGGGGAGCAGGAATCTCTCGTTCCCAGGTAGAACCTGGGAATGCGACATTAGAGGCTCTGCCTCTCACTATACCGTCAGGCAGAGCCTTGGAGACAGCATTCCCAGCCGGAGACTGGGAACGAGAATCTGGTGTGGCGGTTGCTACTATCTCTCGTTCCCAGGTTCTACCTGGGAATGCGACATTAGAGGCTCTGCCTCTAACTATACCGTCAGGCAGAGCCTTGGAGACGGCATTCCCAGCCGGAGACTGGGAACGAGAAATTCAAAGAAGTGAAATAACTCAAGGTGTTACCCCTAGTGCGGCTTCTAAATTGGTTTATGCTTTAGGAACTATTGGTTATGATTTTGGTAATGAAGCCAGAAGGGACTCTTTTAAACAATTAATGCCAGCAGTGAATATGGACGGGGCAATTATCCCTGCTAATCCCTATGATAGCCGGCAAATGGTTGATTACTTGTCAGTAAATCCTACGGAAGCTAAACCTTTAATTTGGACTCTCAACCAAGAATTAACTCCTATTTATGCTTTAGAACCTGTAAGCGGTTTTGCCGCAGATATCTATGAAACCCTGATTTTGATGTTACAGGGACAAATTCAACCAGAAGATAGTGATGATTTTGTAGAACGGGTGAGTATTCCTGCAAGATTAACAGATAGAACTGTGGAATTATTTTCTGGTCAAGTTGTGCCTGTAATTACCCTTACTAATACTAGGGGAATGTATGGCTGGAAAGTCAATAGTTTAGTAGATATGGCAATGCAAACCGTAATTACGGGAGAAACTGCACCAGCCCAAGAAATAGCCATGCGAAAAGCCTTAACTAGTTTCTTAAATCGAGTATACTATGATTTGCAAAATTTAGGACAATTGGCAAAAGATCGGGCGCTGAATTTTTCTGTAACTAATGCTTTCCAAGCTGCTTCTAGTTTTTCTCAAGCTATTTCTACAGGGATGCAGCTTGATAGTATTGAAGTGGAAAAAAGTCCTTTCTGTCGGATTAATAGTGATTGTTGGGATGTGAAATTAAAGTTTTTTGATCCCGAAAATGGACTGAGGGCAAGAAAGGTTTATCTTTTTACTATTGACGTGAGCGATCGCATTCCTGTAACTTTAGGTCAAGTTCGTTCTTGGTCTGTGGCAAAATCAGCCTAAATTAGAACCAGGATTTACAAAACAAGAGGGTCAACAGGATTTATTTTCACATCCTGTAAACCCTGATTCAGACTATCTAGATTTTATATCTGCGATCGCTCCCCTAGTCATCGCGGCGATCGCTTTATCTGTGGCTTTGGGTAGGTGATAATATTTACCACCTGCTGTTTTCGCCAATTCCTTGGCAAAGCCAGTTGATACAAACTTACTCTCCGTATCAATTACCAATAATTGCATCCCTGAAGCCCGAATTCTGGCTGCAATATCTAATAATTCGGCTTTGATATCCGGTTTTTCTCCCGGTTCTATGGTTTCACCTAAAGAACGAGCCAGAGGAATATTACCACGACCATCAGTAATTGCCACGATAACAACTTGACCGATATCCCCACCCATTTGGGCATTTATCCCCACCCGCACGGCTTGAGTTAACCCATGTGCGAGGGGTGAACCACCACCGCAGGGCAATCTTTCTAAGCGATTTTTGGCTAAAGCAATGGAACGGGTAGGAGGTAATAATACTTCCGCTTGCTCTCCTCGGAAGGGTATCAAAGAGATTTGATCCCGGTTTTGATAGGCTTCTGTTAAAAGCTGCATAACTGCACCTTTGGCAGATTGCATTCTATTTAAAGCCATTGAACCAGAAGCATCCACAACAAACACCACCAAAGCACCGGCTTTTCTCACCAACCGTTTAGAACGGATATCTCCCTGTTCAACAATCACCTTTTTACCAGGTTGTCTAGCGCGGCGTGCTTTTTGATACGGGGCTGCGGCTCGCAATGTGGCATCTACGGCTATTCTCCGAGCTTTACCTTTGGGAATCATCGGTTTAATGTACCGTCCCCTATCGTCTGAAAAGATAATACTACGACTTCCTGATTTACCTTGCCGTTGTGCCATTTGGGTAAAATAAAGCACTTCTGGGTCGAGAATTACCCCTTCTGGATCAAAGATAAATTCTTCGGGAATGTCTGGGGGTTCTTGCTGTTCTTGGTCTTCTTCTTTCTCTTCTTCCTGTTCTTCCTCTTGTTCTTCTTCTGATTCCGACTCGTCTTGATTTTCTTGTGGTGGTGGGGGAGGAGGTGGTGGTTGCTGTTCGTCTGGTGGAGTTTGAATAATTGTGGTTCGGGGAACTATCACCAATTCCACTGCGCGACGTAAATCTTCAGCAGTGACGGTGTTACGTCCTTCTAAGGCTGCTGCGGCTTTGGCTACGCGGACTGCAAATAGTTCTGCACGATGTCCTTCTACACCTCCGCGAATGGCTTCATTGACGAGATAGGCAATTTGCTCTTGGGTAATGGTAACTTCTTTTAACCATTCCCGTGCCAGGATGATTTGGGTTTTGAGGGAGTCTATGTCTTCGCTGTATTGTTGGAGAAATTCTGAGGGAGATTTGGAATAGGCGATCGCTTGTTCAACTGCCTGTACTCTTTGATCTATACCCAGAACTCCGTCTGCTGATAAGGCGATCGCTATTCTATCAAGTAAATGTTCCCTGAGCGCCCCTTCTTCTGGATTATAGGTGGCAATAAACAACGGTTTGCAGGGATGTTGAAAACTAATTCCTTCCCGTTCAATTTGATTCCGTCCGTCGGATAATACTGATAACAGTTGGTTACTAATTTGGTCATCTAATAGGTTGATTTCGTCCACATACAGCACACCTCGATTAGCTGTAGCCAGTAACCCCGGTTGAAAAACCGTATCACCTTGTTTAACCGACTGTTCCACATCCACAGAACCTAAAAGTCTGTCTTCCGTAATCCCCAGAGGAATTTGCAAAAAAGGTGCAGGGATAATTTCCGTTTCTATCTCTTGTCTTTGTTCCGCTAAAAGCTTATCATCCCATTCTTCGGGGTGATTGGGGTCACAGTTGCTAACAGAACCTTTCACAACTTCAATAGGTGGTAACAAAGCGTGAATAGCACGCGCCATCACAGATTTAGCCGTACCACGACGACCTGCAATTACCACACCCCCCAAAACGGGATCAACTGCTGTCAAAAGTAAGGCTATCTTAATGGCTTCTTGACCAACCACAGCAGCCAAGGGAAAAGCAGTCATTGTCGGGGTTAGAGTAGGCGATCGCATTGTTTCCTTAATAGTTATTATAGTTTTAGCATAGCAATTCCTGGCACATTTTGGATAGTTCACATTTACCAATAGATTCATAAGTGCCACTGTCAAGTTAAAAAATTTATTTACCTTGGGTAAAATGGAGCTACAGAAATGGTACAACAACTCACACCAGAAACCAAACCAGAAATTATCTACCCTGATAGTGATGGAAATCCCATGGCTGATAATACAGAACATTATGAATGGATAGTTAAAATTAAAGAAAATTTAGAAATATTATTTGCATCAGAAAATGATGTTTTCATCGCAGGTGATTTACTTTGGTATCCAGTTGAGGGAAGTGTAAAAACTCGTCAAGCACCTGATGTTATGGTAATTTTCGGGAGACCAAAAGGTAAAAGAGGTTCTTACAAACAATGGGAAGAAAATAATATTGCACCTCAAGTAGTATTTGAAATTCTATCTCCAGGAAATCGTAGTCAAGAAATGGCAAAGAAACTCCTTTTTTATCAACGTCATGGCGTGGAAGAATACTATGTTTATAATCCAGACAAAATCGAATTAACAGGTTTTATTCTTGAACAAGCATGGCTAGAAGAGATTGAAGAAATCAATAATTGGGTAAGTCCCCGTTTAGGAATACGGTTTGAATTAACAGCAGATAATTTAGAAATTTATTATCCTGAAGGGCGGAAGTTTCTCACATCTCTGGAATTAAATCAACGTGCAGAGCAGGAATATCAACGTGCAGAGCAGGAATATCAACGTACAGAACAAGAACGTCAAAATTATCAAACCTTATTAGCAAAATTGCAAGCCAAAGGTATTGATATTAATACACTTTAAAAATTAGATCCCCGACTTATAAAAATATGGCGACACATTTTGTGCATGAAGTCTTATGGGATAAGGGATTTAGAATTAACACACTAGCTAATGTCTATCAACCTCAACAGCTTGAGATTCAATTTTATTAACTTCTTCTCCGATTTGATAGGTAATTATTGCTTTTACTTGATCTTTTCCAGCATAGCCGATTTTATTAGTTAGATGAATATCAATTACCGAATTTTCTAAAGGTTTTAATTCAATTTGTTTTGGCTGAGAACTAAAAGATTGTAATTTATGATCAGAAACATTACGAACTTCAATATTTTTAATGATCACCGTTTGATTGTTCATCTGATGATTTTCTAAGCTGACAAATACAGTCGCAAAACCAATATCGCGGTTAGGTTGGGGAGGAATACCTAAAGGTGGTAATTTATTCTCCTGAGACAGTAAAGAAACCTTAATCATAACTTTCTTATTAACAGCCTTTGACTGTAAGTGTGACGATGGTTGACTGTGAAAATCTCTAGGTAAATAATGACAACAATCCACCATACTATCAAAACTTAATAAACTAAACAACAATAATAATGGTTTCATCTACATTACCTTATATTATTGAAATCATGATTACATCAATAAACAGCAGTACAAATAATTAATATTCGTACTGCTGCCAATGATGTCTAGGTATTAGACCATACCATAATACCTCTCAAAGAGACTAATTGACTCCATGTGACATCAGCGTGGTAACTTCCCCAAGGATTCCGTAAATGGAAAGTTCCATTAGTGTCATTATAGGCAGTAATGGTGTAAGCATGACCATTAACAACCCCTAATGTATTATCAGCAGCATCAACAAACCCAACTGTTAAAACCTGATTAGAATTAACCAAATTAATCAGTTGAGTTTGAGTCATATTAACGGCCTCAGATGATGAAGTGCCTAATCCCGCTACCTGACTAATCACTGAACTCATCCAACCCCCTGAAATATCTGCATAGGAGTTAGTAGAAGTGCTAGAACGACTCCAACCAGATTCAGCTAACTGGGCATAGGCTTTTTCTACTAAAGCTACCCAAAGTTCATTGCTAGTGGAAGTATAAGAACCTCCTCCCCAACCAGCATAAACAGCATTACCTGATGAATAAGTTGGCAAGTAACGATCTACTGTGACATAATCAGCTACACCATTGTTTACACCATTGTTATAGAATCGAACGGTGAAGGTATTATCACCATTGTCCGTAAACATATTTTGGATGTAATCAGGTTTTTCCTGGGCAATAGAAGCTAAAGTTGCTACATAATAACAGTCTCCCACCGCTCCTTGGTAAACATCATCAGCACTAGGTCCATTTTGGAACAGAGAACCACCAACATAACTATAGGTTAAACCTGAACCTGTGACTGGGCGAGCAGTACCTAAGAACCACTTACCAATCAGATTTTCCATTTGGGTATCACTACTACTGACAAACAAGTTACCAATACCGGAACGAGTGTTAGCAACGTCACTATTGGCAATCTTATTAGATAAGACCTTCACAGAATCAGCCATGGTGAAGAGGGTAAAGTTACTAACAAGAGTCCGTAAGTCAGTTAACTCATTGGCATCAATCACACCACCATCTTTAGCATCACGGAAAATAGCAATCATGTCATTGCGACTCAAATTACCATCAGCAGCTAAGGAACTGGTTAAAGTGATAATTTGAGCATCTTTTAGATTTTGACTGTACCAATCTGTGGGAATCGGTGTGGGACTTGGAGTTGGTGCAACATCAGTAGCAGTTAACGACAAACTATAGTTAGTATCACCGCTACATTGATATACCCTTACATAATAATTACCCGCACTCAACTGACGAGTAATCGATTCAGAAGTATTACCACTAGCAGTAGAACGAGAAATTACACCACCCGAACTATCGAGTAACTGAACATCCGCATCGGCACTCAAGCCTGTTAAACTCAAACTAAAGTTACTTTGTGTTCCCACATTGAAACTATAGTAATCGTTAGTATCAGCACTTCCTACCCAATCACTAAAACTTTGAGTTGCTGTTAATGTCCCAACAGCACGGGCTGTATCTAGGGCATTATCAACAGGTGTAACAGTAGCAGTTAACGACAAACTATAGTTAGTGTCACCACTACATTGATATACCCGCGCATAATAAGTACCTGCACTCAACTGAGTAGTAATGGATTCAGAGGTAGTACCACCAGCAGTAGAACTGGAAATTGCAGTACCAGAACTATCGAGTAACTTAACATCCGCATCGGCACTCAAGCCTGTTAAACTCAAACTAAAGTTACTTTGTGTTCCCACATTGAAACTATAGTAATCGTTAGTATCAGCACTTCCTACCCAATCACTAAAACTTTGAGTACCTGTTAATGTCCCAACAGCACGGGCTGTAGCTAGGGTATTTCCCGCATTATCAGCAGGAAGAGCAGTAGCATTTAACGATAAACTATAGTTAGTATCACCACGACATTGATATACCCGCGCATAATAAGTACCTGCACTCAACTGAGTAGTAATGGATTCAGAGGTAGTACCACCAGCAGTAGAACTGGAAATTACACCGCCAGAACTATCGAGTAACTTAACATCCGCATCGGCACTCAAGCCTGTTAAACTCAAACTAAAGTTACTTTGTGTTCCCACATTGAAACTATAGTAATCGTCAATATCACCAGTTCCTACCCAATCACTAAAACTTTGAGTACCTGTTAATGTCCCAACAGCACGGGCTGTATCTAGGCTATTTCCAGCATTATCAACAGGAAGAGCAATAGCATTTAAGGACAAACTGTAGTTAGTGTTGCCACTATATTGAAACACCCGCACATAATAAGCACCTGCACTCAACTGAGTATTAATGGATTCAGAAACAATTCCATCAGTATAAGAACCGGAAATTACAGTACCAGAACTATCGAGTAATTCAACATCTGGATCAGCACTTAAGCCTGTTAAATTTAGACTAAAGTTACTTTGTGTGCCTACATTGAAACTATAGTAATCATTAGTATCAGCAGTTCCTATCCAATCACTAAAACTTTGAGTTGCTGTTAATGCACCAACAGCACGGGCTGTATCTAGGCTATTTCCAGCATTATCAACAGGAAGAGCAATAGCATTTAAGGACAAACTGTAGTTAGTGTTGCCACTATATTGAAACACCCGCACATAATAAGCACCTGCACTCAACTGACTAGTAATGGATTCAGAAACAATTCCATCAGTATAAGAACCGGAAATTACAGTACCAGAACCATCTAGTAATTGAACATCTGCATCGGCAGTTAAGCCTGTTAAATTTAGACTAAAGTTACTTTGTGTGCCTACATTGAAACTATAGTAATCATTAGTATCAGCAGTTCCTATCCAATCACTAAAACTTTGAGTTGCTGTTAATGTCCCAACAGCACGGGCTGTAGCTGTGGTATTTCCAGCATTATCAACAGGAAGAGCAGTAGCATTGAAGGACAAACTGTAGTAAGTGTTGCCACTATACCGATATACCCGCACATAATAACTTCCTGCACTCAACTGACTAGTGATGGATTCAGAAGTAGTACCACCATTCTCAGAACCGGAAATTACAGTACCAGAACTATTGAATAACTCAACATCTGCATCGGCAGTTAAGCCTGTTAAATTTAGACTAAAGTTACTTTGTGTGCCTACATTGAAACTATAGTAATCATTAGTATCAGCACTTCCTACCCAATCATTAAAACTCTGAAGACTTGTTAAAGTACCAACATTACGGGCTTTAGATCGGGTATTTCCAGCATAATCAAGAGGTGCATTTAACGATGGAAGTTGCTGTAAACCAAACTCTGGATTAGGATTTAAAGGATCTTTATCCAGGTAAGTTGAGGAATTACCCAATCCTGGTAAAGAGGAATCAAAAGACTTTTCAGAACTATCAAACATAATGCACCCCTAAATAATTTATGAAAATCTTGCTTACGTAGGGTGGGCAATGCAGACTGTATCCAGATTCTAGTCGGCAATGCTCATCTTAGGTGTACTTCAAAGATTAAATATTAGTCCTACTGACACTGACGATATCCAAAAAATACTGATTTTTTGGATATCGTCAGTGTCACTACATAAATATAAAATGATTTATGCCAACTTGACTACAGTAAAAAATACTATTCTATTAAAAAAGTTATACTAAATTGTGCAATAATTACGCAAAAATGACGTAAAAGCCTTGATTTACCTGATGACGACTTATTTTAATTTGTAAATCTTAATACTTATTCGTGATTCTGCGTGAGAAAAAATGTAAATCACACGCAGGTGGGCTTTATTCGGACAGCATCAAAGAACACTACATACTTCGATATCTCCACATAGCAGACATAGACTCTAAATCAACCCTCTTCGCATCACCTTCCATCGTATTTTTAAACAACGCCGTAAACGCACCCGCACCCAACCGATATTGCGGAAACATCCGATAACAAGGAATGCTAGTTAAACGAGATTGAAAAGTAGATAAATGATCAACTTTCACAGCTTGAAAATGAGGAAACCGTTCCAAAAACCATTCACAAACCTGCTCATTTTCTTCAGGAGAATAAGTGCAAGTCATATATGCTAAATAACCTTGAGGGGCGACAACTTGGGCAGAATTAGCAATAATCCGTTTTTGACGATTGGCACTTTTATTAATTGAAGTCGAGTGAAAACATCCCGGTGCTTTCTCATTCTTAGCTAGTAAAGATTGACCAGTACAAGGTGCATCAACCATCACCAAATTACTCGAAGCCGGCAACAATTCTGCAAAAATACTCGAATCTCTATTTACTACCCCACTAGGTTTAATTTGACAACGTTTTAAATTAGAAATTAGCATTCCCAACCGCTTACCAATCACCTCATTAGTAATTAGCAAATCAGGTTTTAAAGCCCTCCAAGCAAACACACTCTTACCACCAGGGGCAGCACACATATCAAAAACCATAGATATTGATTCAGGAATAGCCAACAAAACCGAAGCAGAAAATACCGAAGAAAAATCTAAACAATAAAAAGATCCTTGTTCATGAAGAGAATGCTTACCTGGTTTTTCACCCAAAGATAAACGGTCTACAAAATGCGGTTGCCAATGTGTTGGCGGTTGCACTGAAAAAGGCGAAATCTCTGGTTTATCTTGACACCAAAGAATGCAGGGTGCAAAAGGTTGGGGATGAACTAAAGCATCTATAAACTTTGTTTGTTCATCTACATTTGTAAATAACTGTCGGGTAACTTTAAGCAATAAATTAGAAGGTTTTTCCATATTAATTTCTACCAAATTAAATCAGAAGAGAAACTGTTACATGAGAACAATGCAATCAATATATTTGGCTGCATACTAAAAAAACATTGACCGATATTTACATGGCGTTTGCAAAGTTCGTCTGTTATGGCTTCTGGCTTTTAGCTAGAGGCTAACCTTGTTTTGTTAATGTTTGTCAAACTCATGCCAAATTACGATTTTAGATTTGGTGTTACACTTATGTACCGGAGAGGTCATGATATTTAACAATTTTCAGCAAAAACTGCGCCAAGAATCACAACGTTGGCGAGACGAAGGAATTATTAGTTCTTCCCAGTACGACCAAATAGCCAAGCGGCATCAATTTAATAAAATAGAAGAATCTACCCGTGATAGTTTTGGTGTCATTGCCATTGTCATCGGCGGTTTATTATTAGGCTTAGGTTTAATGACCCTTGTGGGCGCAAATTGGCAAGGTTGGTCACGGGACGTTAAGTTTATCTTGTTAATGAGTTTATTTCTCTCCACAGCCATTACTGGGTTTTTGACTTGGCGAGAACCTACACTTACCACAAATCAAGGTAAAAAATCTCAAGAGGGTAAACGGGTACTCGGAGAAGCATTGTTAATTCTCAGTGCTTTTATTTTAGGGGCAACCCTCATGTTAATGGCGCAAATATTCAATATTAGCGGTTCAGCTTCTGAGTTATTTTTAGCTTGGGGGTTTGGGGTGTTAGTCATGGCTTATAGTCTTTCCCTCAATTCTTTGGGAATTATGGCTATTGTCCTCATTCAAATCGGTTACTGGATAGGAATTGGTAATTTAGGATCTGAATCTGGGGAAGTGACTTGGGCGCGGTTAGCTGTGCGCCATATGCCCTTACTATCATGGTTACTGTTTGTTCCTTTAGCTTATATTTGCAGATCCCGGTGGATTTTTGGCATAGGAGTTGTGGCATTTATTATATCTTTGCAATATAACCTCAGACCTTTACCACTCTTAACATTTTCTGATGCAGCTTCTTGGATAGCTTCCTTTGCTTTGGCTTTACCACCTGCCTTACTTTGGAGTTATGATGATTTACTTTTTCCCACAGTTAATTATAGATTGTTTCAACCCCTGGCACGTAATTTTGGCTTGATTTGCTTTGGTGTGGTTTTTTATCTTTTATCTTTCCGTTGGCAATGGGAATCGGTTGACTCTATTGGCAGTTTATCATTTTTAAATCCCTTCAATTCAACTAGTAATTCATCGAATGTATTACCATCTTTGCCAATTATTGATTTAGGGATTCTCAGCGGTTTGGCAGTTTTACAATGGTTGTTTCTAATTCGTCAAAGCAATAGTCCACTTCGACGAGAAGTATTTTTCAGACTTGGCATTATTACTACTTTTTTAGGGTTTATTCTGATTACTCCTTTTTGGCATCAAGCTATCAGCAGAATTACCGAACTAGGCATTTTCATCTTCAATGTTTTATTGGCAATATTAGCCTGGGGATTAGTTCAAGAAGGGTTGAAATTACGAAAAAGAGCCGCATTTTGGTGTGGTATGTTATTATTTACCCTGCAAATTATCAGCCGGGTTTTAGAATATAATACTGAGGTTCTTTTCCGGGCTTTAGTATTTGGTATTTGCGGTTATTCTCTCATTGCTGCCGGACTTTGGTTTGAACGTCGCTTTACTACTTCTAAAACTAGTAATGGCGGTGGTAGCGGGAATAGTGGTGGTAGTGGGAATAGTGGGAATAGTGGGAATAGTGGTGGTAGCGGGAATAGTGGGAATAGCGGGAATAGCGGGAATAGTGGTGGTAGTGGGAATAGTGGTGGTAGTGGTGGTAGTGGGAATAGCGGGAATAGTGGGAATAGTGGGAATAGTGGGAATAGTGGGAATAGTGGGAATAGTGGGAATAGTGGTGGTAGTGGGAATAGCGGGAATAGCGGGAATAGTGGGAATAGTGGGAATAGTGGGAATAGTGGGAATAAAACTAGTAGTGGAGGCACTAACGACAGTAGAGGCGATAACAAAAGCAATAGTAGCAGTGATTATCGGAGTAGTAGTGGAGGCACTAACGATAGTAGAGGCGATAACAGAAGCAATAGTAGCAGTGATTATCGGAGTGGTAGTGGAGGCACTAACGATAGTAGAGAGAGAGATAGAGAAAGGGAGAGAAATAGAGAGAGGGAGAGGGATAGAGAAAGGGAGAGAGATAACAGAGGCAATAGTGGAGGTGATTATCGAAGTAGAAAGTAAGTAGGTTGGCGTTGAAAATTGTCGTTATGGCAAGGCAAAAGGCAAGAGGCAAAAGGCAAGAGTGAAGAGGGTTTGGGCGATTTTACGTTTCTTTACACAGTTTGGTTTTATTGTGTTCACCTACTTAATAGGATAATTCTCAATCAAAATTCAGACACCTGAGTTCGACTTTTTTACGCCTTTCTACTTACTCACAAAAAATTAAATCTGAGTTCTTTCTATATAAATCTCTGCGGATAAATTCCTATCGAAAAATTAGCAGGAATGGGAAAAGTATTTTTTCCTATTATCTATTATCTATTACCAATTACCAATTACTAACTAAATCAATCCCATGAAAAATGACTTCCCTGAATCAAAAAAAACCTTCACTCCAGAAATGGAATTTTCCGAAAAATTGACTTTTCGGGATTATCTTAAGGCTACAGAACAGAAAGCTAATAAACCTTTACCGATTTGGCGATTAATTGCTCCTTTATTGGTTCAAGTAGGTTTAATTCTGGCTGTACCTTCTCAGGCAATGTATACAGATATGACGGGTAAGACAGTAATTTTGCAAACTGTACCTGTAGATTCTAATGATGTTGTCAGGGGTTCTTCATTGAACTTAGATTATAATATTTCCCGTCCTGAAACTTTGAGAAGATTGCCGGGTTGGAATGACTGGTTGCGAAGAAATTCTCGCAGGGGTAGACAAATTGCCCCAGGGAGTATCTTATATTTAATTTTGCAAGAACGACAATCTTTTGATAGAAATGAACTTCAGTCTTGGAAACCTATCCGGGTAAGTAGTAATCGTCCTGTTTATTTATCTAATAATCAGGTAGCTTTAAAAGGTAATTATCAAGACGGTTTGATTAATTATGGGTTAGAAGACTATTTCATTCCTGAAGAACAAAGACAACAGATTAATGAGGATATTTCGCAAATTCAGGAAGCCAGGAATGGTAGACAACAACCAATTTTAGTGAGGGTAAAAGTAGATCCTCAAGGTAATGCTATTCCTACGGGTTTATCCATAAGAGATGCGAATGGTGAACGTGGCGATCGCAATTATCGTTTTCAATAGCATTATTGAGGGTGGGCAATGCCCACCTCAAGATAAATTGTTTGTGGATCTCAAAATTGTAATTCAAACCCTAATAACACATCTTCTCCAGACAGTAATACAGGAAATTGAACAATTTCTACAGGTTGTTCCAGTCGGTAAATTTCTACTTGTTTATCGTAGGGATTAATTAACCAACACAAACGCACGCCATTATTTATATATTCGGTGCATTTTTCTTGCAGGGTTTTAAGTCTGTCTGTTTTTGATCTCAGTTCAATGACAAAATCAGGTGCGAGTGGGGGAAATTTTTCTCTTTCTTCAACAGTTAGTGCTTCCCACCGATCTAATTTTACCCAAGCAACATCAGGAGAACGTTTTGCACCATTAGGAAGTTGAAAAATAGTAGAGGAACTAAATACTATTCCTAATTGGGTTTTGTAGTTCCAAAGACTTACTTTGAAATTTAAATCAGATTCACTACGGCCGCTTTCTCCTCCTACTGGTGGCACGATAATTAATTCTCCCTGTGCATTGAGTTCTAAGTTTACATCTTTATTAGCCATACAGAGTTGGTAAAACTGATCATCTGTAAGGCGAACAACTGGATCTAGATTTAGGGTAACAGTGTTCATGTCAGTTTATTAGTGTAATTTTTCTGGGTTAAAATCAGTGAGGTACAGTTTTAAATTTTAAAGACAGTAGAGGCGCTTTCTTCTGCGCCCTCGACTATATTTTATTCGACCAATAATCGCTATATTTTGTAATTTTAGCATCAATAGTTTAATCCTCGTTAACTACCAATTACCAATTACCTAAGTAGGTGAACGGAAAAAAACCGAAATATGTAACGAAAAGTAAAATCGCCCAAACCCTCTTCCTGTTCCCTGTTCCCTGTTCCCTTGCCCCAACGACAATTTTTAACGCCAACCTACTTATTCAATTTTAAAGTTAATTGGTAAACGAGTATAAATCCCTTGAGGATCATTCATTGTTTGCAAGGTTTTGATTTCCTGTTGGAATTTTTCTAGTTCATTTATTAAGGGGTTTGAGTTTTTAGTTTGGGTTTTTTCTATGCCTAATTTGGCTTTTGTTTGATCTAATTTTTTACCGAATAACTTTTCTGCAAAGGTTGTACTTCGCGGATATTCTTGTATTTCCCAATCAGTTCCTAATTTCGCTTGTTTAGCTGCATATTCAATGGCTACATTTAAACCACCAATTTCATCAACTAGACCGATTTGTTTGGCTGCTGTTCCTGACCAAACTCGTCCTTGGGCGATTTCTGCTACTTTTGCAGTGGGAATTTTCCGTCCTTGGGAAACTTTCTGCAAGAATAGATTATAAATGCGGTCAACACTGCGTTGATAAACTGCTAATTCTTGAGGTGATTTAGGACGGGAAATGGTTTGTTGATCTGCATACTGAGCCGTTTTTACGCTATCCCAAGTTATGCCATTATTATTGCCTAGTTTTTGACCATTAAATAATACGCCAAAGACACCTATAGAACCTGTAATGGTATTAGCTTGGGCAAAAATGCGGTTGGAATCACTTGCAATCCAATAACCACCAGAAGCAGCTACATCTCCCATAGAAACGATGACGGGTTTGATTTGACGAGTTAATTTGATTTCTCGCTGCATGATTTCGGCTGCGGTAGCACTACCACCAGGGCTATTAATTCTTAAAACTACTGCTTTGATTTGATCATTTTGGCGAATTTTTGAGAATATTTTTGCAAAGTTATCACCGCCAATTTGTCCTTCGTCACCGCTACCGTTAACTATTTCTCCTTCTGCATAAACAATGGCAATTTTATGATCTGAATTTGAGGATTTTCCGGGAACTTCGGCATAATCAGCCAAGCTGATTTTTGTGAATGTTTGATCTTTTTCACTGTTACCAGTTAATTTTTTTAAGTCGGTGAATACTTGATCTTCATAAGCAATCGTATCCACTAGACTATTAGATTTAGCTTCTGTGGCTTCTAAAATTGATTGACTATTAGCGATCGCTTGCAATTTCTGCGGTAGAATGTTTCTGCTTGCACCTACAGACTTCCGCCACTCTCCCCACACATCATCTAACAATTTCTGAGTTTGTTCCCGGTTCTCTGGGCTGAGTTTATTGAGGATTAACGGTTCTACTGCACCCTTAAATTTACCTACCCGCACAATCTGCACACCAACGCCGTATTTTTCAAATGCTCCCGCTAAGAACATTGGTTGTGAACTTAAACCGTTCATTTCCATTGCTCCCATAGGATTAACTATAACTTGATTGGCTACGGAACTTAGATAATATTCTTTTTCACTCCAATCTGTACTATAGGCAATAATTTTTTTGCCGGTTTTGCGGAATTTTTCTAATGCTTGACGGATTTCTTTCAAGGAAGCATAACCAACTGCACTATTAGCATTAGTTCCATCTATATAAATACCTACAATTTTTTGATCACGTCCGGCTTTATCTAAGGTTTCTACAACTTTGCGAAGTGTGATGTTATTTTCTTCAACCCCGCTAAAAGTTTTTTGCAAAAGTTGGCTGGAATTAGGTTCACTATCGGTGATTTTCATAGACAAGTCCAAAACTAAAACTGACTTATCTTTGACTGTTGGGGCTGAACTTTGAGAACTAGCAACCGCAATTAATATTAATAAGAATCCCAGTGTGCTGACTCCAGAAAAAATTGTCAGTCCTAGTAAACTACCAATTAAACTTGCTAGGGTTTGTTTAAGAAAATTAGTCATTAGTTATTTATAAGTCAGTTGTCAGTTGTTCGTTGTCAGTGGTCAGTTGTCAGTGGTCAGTTGTTCGTTGTAAACTCTGAGATTGCTTTAATTTATACAGGTTGCTATTGGCAGTGCAAAATAATACGGTGGTGATTTCGGCAATTAAAACCTCTGTTAATTCTACTACAGCCGCTTCCGATACTGCCGCTGCTTTGAGAAAGGGCATTGCTAAACCAGCAATATCAGCCCCTAGAGCGATCGCTTTAGCCACATCTAAACCATTGCGTAAGCCCCCAGAAGCAATTAAGGGAATATCGGGATCATGCTCCCGAATACTGGCAATACAATCGGCTGTGGGTATCCCCCAGTCCCCAAATGTTTGCCCCAAACGCCGCTGTAAGGAGGTTTCTGCCCGTTCACTTTCAACCATCGCCCAAGACGTACCACCAGCACCAGCCACATCAATAGCTTGCACTCCCACAGCTATCAGTTTTTCTGCCATAGTTGCGGAAATTCCATTACCTACTTCTTTGGCAATTACGGGAACTGGCAAATCGTTACACAAGTCAGATATTTTGTCAAGCAATCCATAAAAATTAGTATCACCCCTGGGTTGAATGAATTCCTGCAAAGGGTTAATATGTAAAATCAAAGCATCAGCTTCGACCAGATCAACAATTCGTAAACATTCATCAATACCATATTCATAATTAAGCTGTACCGCGCCTAAATTGGCAAAGAGGAGAATATCCGGCGCATATTTACGAATGGCAAAAGTATCCGCAACTTGAGGTTTTTCCACTGCTACTCTTACAGATCCTACACCCATTGCTAATTTGTATTCTTGGGCAACTTCAGCCAAACGACGGTTAATAATTCCCGCTTGTTCTGTACCTCCCGTCATGGAAGAAATTAACAAAGGTGCATGGAGATGTTTTCCCAAAAATGTCGTACTCACATCAATATCTTTACCATCAATTTCCGGTAAACAAGTATGAGTAAAGCGATATTTTTCTAAACCAGTGGTAATTGCTGGAGATTGGACATTATCTTCTAAACAGATGCGAATATGATCTGCTTTGCGATTTTGGGTTTGGGCTGAGGTGTTGATAGGATGGTTCACGACTTAATATGAAGGTATGTGAATATTTATATTTTGCACTAAGCCCTGGCGAATACAATATGGCTTCGCCTCCCATTAGGGATACGCGGCTACATAAACAAAGTCCGTCTTCATGGACTAATAAATCTTAACCCACGCAGGTGGGTTTTGCCTGTGTAGACGCGGTTTCTAACCGCCTGGTGTAAATATCTATTGTTGTTGTAAATATTTTTCATATCCAATCTGGTCTAGTTTAGCTTGCTTTTCCATGACCATATTACAAAGACTTTGCCGATAAACTTGCACTTTTTCGAGTAATTCTGGTTGGTGAGTAGCAAGAATTTGTACAGCTAAAAGTCCAGCGTTTTTAGAATTCCCAATAGCGACAGTAGCAACAGGTATTCCTGCTGGCATTTGCACTATAGAATATAAAGAATCCACACCTTGTAAATTCCGAGTAGCGACGGGAACACCAATCACAGGTAAAGGAGTTAAAGATGCTACCATACCAGGGAGATGTGCCGCACCACCAGCACCAGCGATAATTACCTTGATACCGCGTTGATGTGCAGTTTTAGCATACTCAACCATCCGTTCTGGGGTACGATGGGCAGAGACAATGGCAACTTCAACTACAATACCAAATTCTTCACAAATAGCGATCGCATCCTTCATTGTAGGCAAATCGGAATCACTACCCATGATAATACCAACTTCGAGACTCATATAATTTAGGGAACAGGGAACAGGGAACAGGGAACAGGGAACAGGGGGAGTTGGGGGAGTTGGGGGAGTTGGGGGAGTTGGGGGAGTTGGGGGAGTTGGGGGAGTTGGGGGAGTTGGGGAGTTGGGGGAGTTGGGGGAGTTGGGGGAGTTGGGGGAGTTGGGGAGTTGGGGGAGTTGGGGGAGTTGGGGGAGTTGGGGGAGTTGGGGGAGTTGGGGGAGTTGGGGGAGTTGGGGGAGTTGGGGGAGTTGGGGGAGTTGGGGGAGTTGGGGGAGTTGGGGGAGTTGGGGGAGTTGGGGGAGTTGGGGGAGTTGGGGGAGTTGGGGAAGTAAAAGGGGAGAAATATTCTTGTGCAACTAACAACTGACAACTAACAACTAACAACTAACAACTAACAACTGACAACTAACAACTGACAACTGACAACTGACAACTAACAACTGACAACTAACAACTGACAACTGACAACTGACAACTGACAACTGACAACTGACAACTGACAACTGACAACGAACAACTAACAACTGACAAAAATACCATGCTGGCAAATGTAGATATTATCAACGTAAGAATCCCCGGTTATCAAGATTTACAAAGAATCTTAGTTAACCAAGCAGGCATAATTGAGGAAATTATGCCCATGAACACAGCATGGGAAAAAGTTGTACCACAAAACTTACAAATTTTAGATGTAGCTGGAGACTGGATTTCTTTAGGTGGTGTGGATTTACAAATCAATGGTGGACTAGGATTAGCCTTCCCGGAATTAACAGCAGACAATTCCTTTATGCTGCCAAAAATCTCTTCATTTCTGTGGGAAGCAGGAGTTGACGGTTATTTACCCACCCTAGTGACAACCTCCATCGAAAATATTCAGCGATCGCTCGCCATTCTCGCCAATTATACCCCCAATTCTCCAACCTCCGCCCAAATTCTCGGAGTCCATTTAGAAGGTCCATTTTTAAACTACTACAAACGCGGCGCACATCCAGCCGAATATCTTCTTCCCCTCACCATAGATCAAGTTAAACGGGTCTTAGGAGATTATGCCCATATTGTCAAAGTCATCACTCTCGCACCAGAATTAGACACCACAGGTAAAGTCATCCCATATTTGGGTTCTTTGGGAATCACTGTCAGCTTAGGACATTCACAAGCCACAGCTACAGAAGCCCAACAAGCTTTTACTCAAGGCGCTACAATGATAACCCACGCCTTTAACGCCATGCCACCCCTACACCACCGTGAACCGGGCTTATTAGGCGCAGCCATGAACAATCCTGATGTATTTTGTGGTTTCATTGCCGATGGTCAGCACGTTACCCCAATGATCTTAAAAATTCTTCTGCGTGCCAGTGAAAGGTTATTTATTGTCAGTGATGCCCTTGCACCATTAGGATTACCTGACGGCATCTATCCTTGGGATACCCGACAAATAGAAGTTATCAACGGTACAGCCAGATTACAAGATGGCACTTTATCAGGAACAACCCTACCATTATTAACTGGAGTTCAAAATCTAGTGAAATGGGGAATTTGTGACCTAGAAACCGCCGTTAGCCTCGCTACAGACGCACCCAGGCAAGCTATCAACTTACCAAAATTTGCCGCCCAACAACCCGCCCACTTATTACGTTGGAAATGGGATGAGGTTGGTAAAGAACTGACATGGAAACGGTTAACTGTAGCGAACAGTTTTACTCCTGACTCCTGACTCCTGCTGTAATTAGTTTTCAGGATCAATACCTTGTCCAAATCGAAAAAAGTCTTGATTTGTAGGTTGGATTGAGGTACGTTCACGTATCCCTGACGGGAGGCGTTAGCCATAGTGTGGCGATAGCTTGCGTGGCGACGTAGGAGCCATAGCCATAACCCAACAAATGCGTCGGGTTGCGCTGTCGCTTAACCCGACCTACAAAAAATGGACAAGGTATTGCAGGATGACTATTTATATTAAACTCAGGCAACCCCAGACGCTGAATTTACTTTGGCGAGTTGGAGTTATAGTTAGCGACTACACTATCTTTCAGGGATTTATACTGGGAATACAAGTTTTGGAAAATGCCTAAAAGTGCTGATGATAACATTTCTGTATTTTCCGAATTATATGTATGTTTAATAGCTTGATATAAAATTGATTACTGATTTTATTCCGTAGCAACAAGTAAGTATGTATTTTTATATACTCAATAAGTGCATTTGTGCGCGTTTAATGCCATTTTTCTATGGTCTCATTAATTTTTTATTTGGGGATAAGAATAAATACTTACTGGAAATAAATCACTGTTATTGCTTGACAATAATTGTTTTAATTGCAACTAATTATGTAGACATTTTAAATATATTTACTTACTAAAAATGTAGATAAAAAATCATGTACTGGGCGAAAAGAGTCCAAGTATTTTGACAATTTAATCTTTGTCTAGATTATGTTTAGGCTGGTGATATCTTTTGAAGAGTCAACTATTGGCAGTAAAATTTCATCGAAACACCAAGTAACTGGATGATTTTTCGATACTTCATAATTTACAACTACTGAGAATAAATATTAGGTAGTAATTGTCAAATTGGGCGATCGCTTAATATGAAGTTTCCCGAAGAAAATATAGAAATCTTAAAAAAAACGTTACATAGCCAAAGTCCTGAATTAATCACGGGTTACAAGCTCAAACTCAACTATAAATTTGGACATTTCTTTCAGACTTCCGCTAAAACCCTGATCCCCAAGTCCGAAAATTCATGTTAATGTATTCGAGTTACAAAACACAAAGTGAAAGCGGAACGGGTTAAAGTTTCCGGCGAGAGTCACTGTTCACAAGGTGAAACCCCCGCTAATCAAAAAACTTAAGTTCTACAGTCGCTTTAAAATCGGACGCATGAATCAAAGACATTTGTGGACTACAGTTGCCGTAATTCTGGCCGTTTTGGGTTTACCCTCAGTTGGTCGAACTCAAACCAGTGAGGAAAGTTCCCCAACTAGGCAAGCATCATCTATCAGTGATGCAGTCAAAGTAGGAGAATACCAATCCCCAACAGAAAACCCCACCTTGGATGCTGTGATTACTAGGATTTATCCTCACAGTATTAAAGGTTTACAAGCAGCTACTCTTTATGTTCGGGACATTCCTGTTCTGACTTTTTTGGGTTCTACCCCAGTTACTAACAACAAAACTAAAGTTGGAGTAATTGGCAATAATGAGAATATCAATCCTGACTCTCTTGTTGCTACCAATACAGCCAAAGTTGCCAGTTTTAGCAATGCTGGTAATACAATCAATTTTAACAAACAAGTTAGCTCTATTGACAATGATCCAATTCAGAAAGCTAGTGTGATTGCCGCTAGAATTAACGAACTGATCCAGAACAATGTAGATGCAAGCAAGATTACTGTCAGTTGGAAAACAGCGGATAATTCCGTAATTAACAATAAAGCCAATAAAAAAGGCTTCTTCCGTAAACAACCGTCAGTGGATCGCTACACCATTACCATTGACGGTCAAGAACTGGTAGAAGTCAATGAAGGTACTAGATTAGCAGATACCACAGAAAATCTTGCCCAAGATGCCTTACAAGCAACTAACAGACTGCGGAGACTCATCGGCAACGCATCTCCCATTCAGACAATTGCTAACTTACCCGCTAGTAAATCAGTTTCTAGTGCCAGTCTACCGCAAAAAATTGCCTTCGGTAATGTCAATCTCAGTTTCCAAGGGATGGCTTCTTGGTATGGATATGATGGTTCTGGCAATAAAACCGCCAGTGGTGAAAGATATAATCCCGAAGGATTAACTGCGGCTCATCGTAGCTTACCGATGGGAACAAAAATCCGTGTCACTAACACCCGTAATGGTCGTTCTGTTGTTGTCAGAATCAATGATCGAGGACCTTTCATCCGGGGTCGAATTATTGACCTTTCCGCCGGCGCTGCTCGGCTTTTGGGTATGATCAGCAGTGGTGTTGCTCCAGTTAGTCTTGAGGTTTTAGGAAAATAACCCGTTTCCTAGTTCCGACTCTGTTTTCGCTTTTCACGATTAAATACCCCTGGTTCTTCTATTTTATCTCCCAATTATCCTTTGCGCCACGCTGCGCTATCGGATATACACTAACGGGGGAAAGGATAGAAACTAGGGGTATTTTGTGCGTGTGCTGACAACAGTTGTAGCTTTACGCTGCTATTTAAATCGTCGTCGCTGGCAAAGCCATCTGAGGCTACCAGATGATCTGGGACTTGATGAACAAACCAGTTGGTATCCCACAGCGGTTGGTTTAGTGCCAACTATGGGAGGTTTACATCAGGGGCATTTAAGTTTGATTAAACGGGCTAGACAGGAAAATGCAACGGTAATTGTGAGTATTTTTGTCAATCCCCTACAATTTGGACCCAACGAGGACTATCAATGCTATCCTCGCACTTTGGCACAAGACCGAGAATTTTGTGAACAGGCGGGAGTTGATGTGATTTTTGCCCCAACTCCGGAAGAAATTGGTGTACCGGGGAAGAATATAGCAGAAACTCAAGTGACACAAGTGATCCCTCCATCTGATATGATATCTAGCTTGTGTGGTAATTTTCGTCCAGGTCATTTTACTGGTGTGGCAACTATTGTCACTAAGCTTTTAAACTTGGTAGAACCTGACCGAGCTTACTTTGGACAAAAGGATGGTCAACAATTGGCAATTATTAAACGGTTAGTAGCTGATTTGAATTTGCCAGTAGAAATTGTTGCTTGTCCTACGGTGCGGGATGTGTCCGGCTTGGCTTTAAGTTCTCGTAATCAATATTTGACGGCTACAGAAAAAGAGCAAGCAACTGTGTTATTTAAAGGTTTACGGCAAGCTGAAGCGGCGTTTCGGGCTGGCGTTCGTGACAGTGGTGAACTCATAGCATTGGCGCGGCAAGAAATCGCAAAAGTTAGCAATATCAGCTTGGAATATATTGAATTGGTTGAACCGAATACGTTGATGTTTTTAGAAAAAGTTGAGGATGAAGGAATGTTGGCGATCGCTGCTCGTCTTGGTTCTACAAGGTTAATTGATAATACGATTCTGCGCGATGGCAATGATGGACTCCGCCAACCGATCATTGCTATTGATGGTCCGGCTGGTGCTGGTAAATCTACTGTGGCTCGTCAAGTGGCACAGGAATTAGGTTTGGTGTACTTAGATACTGGTGCTATGTACCGGGCGATCGCTTGGTTAGTCATGGAACAGGGAATTGCTATTGATGATGATTGTGCTGTGGCGGAATTAGCCGCTCACTGCAAAATTGACCTCACTCCCAGTCAAAGTTTGCAAACTCCCGTGAGAGTCCAGATTAATGATATTGATGTCACTCAAAAAATTCGCACTGTTGAGGTAACATCTCTTGTATCGGCGATCGCTGCCCAAAGTGCAGTGCGTCAAGCCTTGGTCAAACAGCAGCAAAGTTGGGGACAACGCGGGGGGTTAGTAGCAGAAGGTCGAGACATAGGCACTCACGTCTTTCCAGATGCGGAAATTAAAATCTTCTTAACCGCTTCCGTCGGTGAACGAGCGCGTCGTCGTCAGCAAGACTTTCAAAAAACAGGTTCAATCTTGAGTTTAGAACAACTAGAACAGGAGATTGCTGAACGCGACTTCAAAGATAGCACCCGGAAAGTCTCCCCTTTGCAAAAAGCGGCTGATGCCATTGAACTCCAAACCGACGGTTTAACTGCTTCTGAAGTAGCAGCACAAATCATTAGCCATTACAACCAGCGGCTATCCCATTGGTAGATCACCAGAACGTAGGGGCGCAGGGCCTGCGCCCAAATTCCTAAAGAGACTTCCAAGAAATAAATTATCCTAAGAAACGAACCACAGAGGCACAGAGTACACAGAGAGAGAATTTCTGCATCAGTTTTGGGACATTTTTTTATTTGGAAGTCTCAAAGGACTTCAAAACAGTGGTGAGCGCCGACTAACTCACCATTTTAATTTTTAGTGCTTTGAACTACATCCTAAACTAGTTTCAGATAGATTCATCTTTCTTGAGGTGGATATTAGTCTGAGTTAATAATTGTATATTTTAAACCGGGCTTTTTGTTCACGCAGAGGCGCAGAGTCAACAGAGAGAAGTTAAGAGTTTAAGCTAAATAGATGGAATTTGCTTTGTTTATAAACTAATTGGTGGAAATTTCCACTTTGGTAGTAGAATGACAATGTTAAGTTTTGTATTGCAGGATTAAGTAGGGCTTACTAAATACGAAACCTGTAATTTGCCTAGCTATGGCAATAGCTTTCAACTAGAAAACAGTAAAGAGAGGATTTCACAAAATGGCATTTACCCAACCAGCTTTACCTTTTGCTTCTGATGCTTTAGAATCCTATGGCATGAAGGCTGAAACCTTTGAATATCACTATGGTAAGCATCATAAAGCTTATGTAGATAATTTGAATAAGCTTGTTGATAGCACAGAATTAGCCAACAAGTCTTTGGAAGAAGTAATTCAAATCGCTTTTGGTGATTCTACCAAAGCTGGAATCTTCAACAATGCTGCTCAAGTTTGGAATCACTCCTTCTTCTGGAATTGCTTGAAACCAGCAGGTGGCGGCACTCCTACAGGCGCATTAGCTGCTAAAATTGATCAGGATTTTGGTAGTTTCGACAAATTCAAAGAAGAATTTTCTAACGCTGCTGCAACTCAATTCGGTAGTGGTTGGGCTTGGTTGGTTGATGATGGTGGTACTCTGAAAGTAATGAAAACCCCCAACGCCGAAAACCCCCTCGCACACGGTAAAAAAGCTCTGTTAACCATTGACGTTTGGGAACACGCATATTACATTGACTTCAAAAATGCCCGTCCTGCATTCATCAAGAATTTCTTAGATAATTTGGTGAACTGGGATTTTGTCGCTGCAAATTTCGCTGCTTAGATTTTAATGGGTAATGGGTAATTGGTAATGGGTAATATTTTTACTTATTACCCCTTATCCAATCTCTAAGAGGATGTTTTAAAAGTGGTATCCCGTAATTTTCATCACATTGTTACCCCCCTTACAAAGGGGAGAAACAAGAAAATCCAGTTCCCTCCCCTTTATAAGGGGAGGGTTAGGGAGGGGTAAAACATTTGATACAGCAATCGTGACTTTTCAAACACCCTCTAAATTAATACTATTTAGGGCTTGCTGAAAAAGTTATCTGTGAGGGCTAGAAGTATGGCTAACGCCACGCTACGCTATCAGGAGTTCAGGAGTGTATAAGTAGGTGAACACAATAAAACCAAACTGTGTAAAGAAATGTAAAATCGCCTAAACCCTCTTCACTCTTGCCTCTTGCCTCTTGCCTTTTGCCTTGCCATAACGACAATTTTCAACGCCAACCTACTTACTGCTATATTGTTAATTTACAATTTCTGCAATAATTCCTGAGTTAACTGCATAAATGCCTTAGAACCCGCTGTATTCGGACTTAGTAAAGAAACGGGCATAAAACTATCAACAGCTTTGGCAACATTAACATCAACGGGGATTTGAGCTTTACAGATTTTATCTACTCCAAAATCTTCGATAACTCGGTGCATTACCTGTTTATAATATCTGCCATTCAGGAGATTGGCATTGGACATACTAAAGACAATTCCCAACATTTTTATATCTATTTTGGCTTCATGTTCGTGACTTTCTTTTAATTGGGCAATGCGTCTTTCTAAAAGTTGAATTCCGACTACAGATAAGGGTTCTGGTCTAGCGGGAAGAATGTAGAAATCACTGGTAGCTAAAGCACTTCGAGTCAGGAGATTATAACCGGGAGCGCAATCTAAAAGAATAAAATCATATTCATTCCGTATAGGTTCTAAAATATCTCTAATTAAGACCCTTTCAAAGCGATTCCAGATAGTTTCAAAATCCTGTTCTCCTAATGCTACTGATTGATTATGCAGCATTTCTGAAACCAAAAATTCATCATATAAATCTATGTCTCCTGGTAATAAGTTTAATCCAGTCAGGTTACAAATCTCAGGTTGAATGATGTCCCCAATTGTAAATTTTGCCTCTGGTTCAGGGTTGATAATTTGATCTAGTAAATATCTAAATGTCTTTCTTTGTTTGCGACGTTTGGCAAAATCAACAGGTGACATTAAACTCAGTGTGGCACTGATTTGACTATCTAAATCTAAAACAAGTACCTTTTTTCCGTGATTTTTGGCTAAACAGGTGGCTATATTCACGGTAATGGTGGTTTTACCAACTCCACCTTTCATGTTTGCGGTTGCAATTACATATCCCATTTTAATTCCTCTACTGACGCTTTCCCAATGATATAGCGTTTATATTATCTAATAAATTTAGATCCCCGACTTCTTAGAGAAGTCGGGGATCTTTTTTTTAAGGTAGTTTAATAGTTTGTGCTAATAAGCTTTGAAGACGTTGTCCGTGCGAACCACCTTGGTAAACTAAATCACCTTTGCCTAATAAATAGGCTGCTGTTGTTTCTTTTCCACCCAGAATAATACATGAATCTGCTTGGCTGGAGGTACGTAGGGCGACTCGTCCAGGTAGGTTAGAACGGATAATTGGGGTGACAATACTGGCTTCTGGGCGTTGTGTGGAAATAATTAGATGAATACCTGCGGCTCTTGCCATTGCGCCTAAACGTTTGATACTTTGTTCTAATATGGTGCGAATTTCTTTTTCTGCCATAAAATCGGCATATTCATCAAATATACAGACAATACGCGGTAAAGCTGGGGAAGAACGTTGATTATAGGTGGTTAAATCTGCACATTTAGCTTTTTCAAATTTTTGATAACGAGATTCCATTTCTGCAACTAGTTCCTGCATTAATTCTACGGCGCGATCGCTATCTTTGACAACTGGTGCATATAACGACGACATTTGTTCAAATTCGGGAAATGTTACCCGCTTGGGGTCAACTAAGGCAATTTTGAGATGTTGGGGAGAATGACGATAGATTAAACTGAGAAGTAAGGATCTCAAAAATTCACTTTTTCCGCTTCCTGTTGTTCCTCCCACCAAAAAATGACAAGTATTCGGATCTGATAAATCAGCCTCTAATAACTTCCCATCAATACCCACTCCAATAGCAATTTTTACGGGTGCTGTTGGGGGTAAAAACTGCTTTTGAATATAATCTTCAAATTTGGCAATTTGTCTATCTTGACGCGGCAAATCAATACTTACATAACCAGCTTGGGGAGCAATTAAAGGCGGATATTCTAACCCTAATTGTACTTGTAAATCAGCGGATAATCTGAGAATTGAAGGAACTTTCACACCTAAATGTGGTTTAATTTTCACCCGAATAAATGCCGGACTTACATCAGCACCATAATAATCTACATTAACCTTAAAAGATTCTAGAATTGCCACTAAAGATGCGCCAATTTCATCAGCATTAATAAATGTATCTTTCTGACTTTTAAAAGTATCTGAAAAACCTCTCTCCAAACCTCTCTCCTGCAAGGAGAGAGGCTTTGAATTCTCCCCCTTCCCTGGTAGGGAAGGGGGTTGGGGGGTTAGGTTTCGTGTTGGGTTTTCCAAATAATGTGAAGAGTCAGATGTATCTTCTCGTTTTTTGGAAGGTGCTATAAAATCAGGATTGTCATTATCTGGAATAACTTTATTTGGCGGTGCATTAGATTCAACATCGAAAAAAGTCTGACACTTTTGTTGTTGGGGGCAAATTTCACACAAATGAGGTTGAGTTGTCGCAGGTGGTGGGTTAGGATTGGGAGATTCCCAACTCAACCATTGTTGCATTTGTAATAATTTATAGGGAATTAATTGATGAACCGTATTTTCTAACTGTTCCCAAGAATATTTGTATTCTTTAAATTCTGGTAAAACACAATAAACAGCAGAATCAATAGGTGGTTTTTTCCGCTTCGATAACATATAACTATAGAGAGAAACTTGCGCTAATTGTGCTGCTGAATCTACAGGTTGATAGGTTTTAAATTCTACCATACAAAGGCGTTTAAGTTCAAAATTAAAAACCAGACAATCAAACTCACCTCTAATTAATTGTTTTGTGCCATTAGGTAAATCAAAGTAATATTCTAAATTGTGTTCTCCAGAAATAAAAGTATTAGAAATAACCGTTTCTGCACTGCAATAACGACGATTAATTACTAACAATTCAGTAAACTTTTTAATTAATCCTTGTAAACCTTGCCAAACTTGTAGTAATACAGGTGCTTTACTCGCGTCTTTTGCAATGGCATTTTGTAAATAGGGAAAGAACTTAATTTGATAGAATAATTGTTGAATTTTTGATGTTAGTTCATCTACATTTAATTGTGTTGCAGATGGATTTAATAAAGTTTTAAATCTGGGTTCAATTAGCAGTAAATTAATAAAATTATCCGCTAGTTGGTGAAAGATATTACCAATACCAGTAATGGTATCTTTAGAAGAGAATATTGCTTTACAATTAAAATTATGATTTAGATAAAATAGTCGCGGACACTCAAAAGCTAATCTAACTTTAGTAGGAGTTAAAGAAGAGTTTTCAGATTTATTATTTACCATATTAAATACACGATTGATAACATCAGGATTGGATATTTCCAGTAAGCGATAATGAACAGCAGCTAAATAAACTGTATCCATTGCTGCATAGTTTAACTGTTTTTGAGTCAGGGGACGTTTTCCCCAATCACTGCTTCCTTCTTCTGCGTCTACATGAGAAAATTGACAGAGTTCAGCAGCTAGAGTTTTTAGTTTTAGGTTGGTAGTTTCTAAAACTTCTTTGGTGATTTTTCTCGCTATTTTTAAAGTACAAGTGACATTTTGGGCTAGTTCCTTACCTAAATATTTTAAATCAAAACCAGCATTATGAAAAACTTTTTCAATTTGCGGATTAACCATAATTTGGTTAATGAAATATACAGCCAAATCAGGTTTATCTAAAACATCAAAAATGTAAGCAGATTCACCAGTTAAATCTGTATAATTAGCCAATACCTGAATTAGTGCTAATTTTGGTTTATCGGTATACCAATCAGCGATTTCCGTATCTATCCATAGGGTTTTAGATAGGGACAGTTGGGAAATTTGCTTGTAAATTTCAGAAGCTTCTGTCAGGTAGTGCATTAGCTGATATAAAAAATGTGCTGGATAGATTACTTGTGAGGAACTAAACAAATTAATTGAGCTTCTGGCTTGGCTTTGGGGTCAAGAATTTGAATTTTATTTTCCTCACATAGTTCTTTAATCAATACATTAATTTGATCTTCCTTAACTTTGGGAAAACTGCTAATAGCATTGTTAATTAAAGCTTGTTTCCCTAACAAATGTTGAGTTTTAACTAGATTTAATAAGAAGTCTTTAACAGGTCTTAAATCTTTTCCACCGTTACGATTTGGTTCTGGTTTTGGATTTGATTTAGAAACAATACCTAAATCCTGTAATAAAGTACATTGATTCAAAATCTCAGATTCATTAATTAAAGTTTCTAATCTTTGTAAATTAATCGTTTTCCCACCAATTACCAATTCTTGAGATTTGGCAGAATTTACCAAACTTTGATATGTTGCCAAATAGTGAATAGACTGTAGACTTGGTTTAATATGAACATGATTAGTGTTGGTAAAAATCTGTCTATAGAGTTGATTTCCCGCCATGTTTGGTTTTCCTAAATCTCCACCACGAATTAAGTGCATAGTTTGACAGAGATTTTTTTGAATTACTATTTGACAAGCATTCATTACATGATAAAAACTAGTCATATTTGAGTCTTCTGTCCAAACTATACCCAATTTTTGCCGATTTGTAGGATGTTGATAACTCAAGGAATAACTAGCATATTTTCCGCTTAAAAGTTTAGTCTTAACTCCCTGTATTTTTAAAGTAGATATAGACTGCTGCAACATCTGAATTAAATCAGGTGATGATAACAAAGAAATCTTGGTAATTTTCCCCTGACTTTTTGTATATTCGTGCTGCCATAATAATTGAAATTCTGCTTGAGTTGTATCTTGATTATCTTGATGTCGTGGTGGAACAATGATTATAGGTTTAGGAACAGTTTTTTCATTGGGTGTTGTCACCTTTATTTGTATTGTAACTGGTTCGGGCTTTGGTTTTTCATCTTCATCTAATAACGAACCTTTATATTTTTGATATTCATCACGACCTAGAGTTAGTACATTTCTAGGTATAGTTTTACCACCAGGATAGTTTTTCTCTAAAATTTGCCGATTTAGAGGAAAAATAGGTGATTCAGGTCTAGGATTTGCTAGTTGGTGTAATGGCTGAAGTTGATAAGCCCAAAGTCCTTCGGCCTGTTCTATACTAATAAGTTTTAACTGAATTGTTCGATGTATTCCTGCTTTATCGGCTGTAAAAATCCGGTCTAAATGCCGCTGCCATACACTCTTAATTACGCTGATTATCACCAAAAAATTTTTTAAGTTATCTCCATGAATTGTGGTATTAACATTGAAAAAAGGTTGTATATCCAGAAAACCTTCTGGTAACTGGGGCATAGTCTCTAAATTATCAAAACATAAAACAATCGGTTGGGTTTGTGTGGAAATTCTGCCAAAGTTGGCTAAGATATTTTTTGCAGCATCTTCTGTATCAATGCAGATTTTGACTTTGATTTCTTGCATAGAATCTTCATTTAAATCATCACCACGCAACCATTCACAAGCTAAATCATATAATTCTGGATTTGCGAGATCATGCAACACTCCAAAAAACATATCAGGATTATAAATACCTGCTTTTTTATAACTATCCTTGAGATGCTTGATAAATTTTTGCCGATTACTTTGTAATGCTTCCCAAAAATTATCATTAAATATTCGTTGTTTTATATCACTTCTTGTAAACGCCGTTAAACTTTTTAGCCACAACATTAACTGTGATTCTTTTTCACCTTCGGGAACTTGAATTAAACTATCAACAGTACGACGTAAAATATGCCGCCAGATATTACTACTATCAGCCCAGTCACACAGAACATAAGCGAAAAAGGCTTTGGGATTAAGAGTGCGTTTGAGCCGACCTAATAAATAACTTTTACCAGAACCAGAATCACCGGCTAATAAAACCGTACGGCTACGATGATCTTTACCTACTAGGTCAAGTAAACCTTCAATTTCTATGATTGCATTTTTATGAATCGACTCAACCATGAGTTTTGAATCTTGTTCTTCAGCCCAAAAATTAGTGGGCTTTAAATTGATCATGTCAAAAGGGTTAACCTCACGTTTAATAATGTCGTTAATGTCTGTCATAGATATAAGTTGGTGAGAGGAGGAAGTGATGAAAAAATGAAAAATATCGGGAATACTGTTAATTAACTATGATAAAAAACAGTTGTCCACCAATATTTTGAGGAATTCCCGTATCAATTTGTTCTGGTGTGTAAGCACTGACTTCTAGTAGGGTACTAAAATCAATTTTGTCACTTTTTTGTAACCTATACAACGCCTGATCTAAATCATCTCGTAATAAAGGCGGTTGTAACTTTTGCCGTAAATGGAAAATTGGTAAATAATTCTCTGTACCCAATTCCCTATCTAATTTCTTGATAGTCTCTAAAATTTCTTCATCACTGATATTGCTAGTAATATCAGAATGTGATTCCATATTATCAGAAACTAAAGTAGAAACTTGTTCTGACTTAACCCGCAAATTCTTCCGTAAAAACCGCACATAATTACCCAGCAAATTAAAGTCTATATTTGCTTTTCCTTCGGGATTATATTCATCCCGCAAAACCTCAATTCCTCTTTCCGTTAACCAAACTTCAGCCTTAACCCTTTTCATCTTGATTTCAGCAGCAATTAACCCCCGTTCACTCAAGGTTTTTAAGATTGCGTCCCGTTCATCTGATTTTAGCGATGAAACTTTGATTTCACTGGGGGCTATTTTTCCAGAACTCTTACCTATTTTCTCCAGTACCTTGAGTTCTTTATCATCAATAGGTAATTGTGCCGAGTCGAGTTTCAGTAGTGCTTGACCAGGAGGTAAAATCTTGACTGTGGCAATTTCGCGGGAATAGTCTACATATTCCAGTTCCCCCAAATCTCGACAAATTTTGTTTTTCTCACTTTTAAAACTATCAAAAGTGCTGGAACTCAAGCCAGTACGATAATTGGGACATCCCAACAGCTTTAAGATGAACTTTAACTCTTTCGTTTCCATACGGTTAGTCTTGCTGTATTCGATACTTGACTACTTTAGCGCGAATCACAAAAAAATAACACACAGTTTCTATATTAACTCTAATAAGAGCGATTTTTCCCTAAAAACTCAAAATATTATCCAAGTTTTCACTGATTACGTTCTAAGTAAACGACAGGTTTTTTCTAGAGTTTTTCTACAAGCTTCCATGACAGGAAAAAACTGGGAAGACTTGGATCTTCTATCCATTGGACTTTTTTAGAAAAATTTTATACAGATATTAAATGAATTCCACCATATAAGGTATTACCTCTATTTCCATACCAAAACAATCACAAAATGAATACTGTTTAAACGAATGGTATGAACTTCAAATAAAACATGAAAATCTAAAAAGTAAACATCATACCAAAGACAAAAACTAAAATAGACCTGATTTCTCTCTGCACCTGCGCGTCTCTGAGTGAGAAAAAATTATAGGGTAGAATAAAAACCGGCGTTGGTGAATTGGGGTATGAAAGTCGAAAATTCCATCTCTCAAACCCTTACTCTCTGCGCCTCTGCGTCTCTGCGTGTTCGCGCAGCGTGCCGTAGGCATAATAAAATCATACTTTTACTCAGCAACACCTAAAAACCTACCCTAATCAACAATTTGCCAAAATCAAATTCCACTCATCTTGAGACAAAGGTATTACCTCTATTTCCATACCAAAACAATCACAAGCTGCGGCTATTAAAGCCTTAATTATTGTTTCTTGATTGATAGTTTCTGGAAATTGGATAGGATGAAAAAACTCTTGATTAAATACCTTTGCAAACAAATCCGGATCTGGATTCAATCGCATAGAACCATGCTGAAGAACTGCGTCACCTTTCCTTAATTGAGCGCTACCAATCAGTTTAGAACCATCTGCTAAAACTAAATCTGCACCTGTCGCAGTCCCAAAACAATTAGGATTGTGAATATAACCGCGTCCAGCTTGACCATAGTACAATTCTATATCGAGCGATCGCCATCCTTGAATCAAAAACTCACAAATCTGCCCATACACATCCAAACGATTTCCCCTCAGTCCAGACGTGACGACAGAGTAAGTTAAATCACCTTGATGTAAAACAGCCCTACCACCTGTAGGACGACGCACCAAATCTAATTTCTCCCCTTTCCACCGCAAACCTTGCCAAAATTCAGGATATTGACGTTGATGATAACCCAAAGAAATTGCGGGTGGCGACCAAGTATAAAAACGTAAAGTTGGCGGATGTTGTCCCGACTCATGTTGTGCTAATAACCAGCGGTCTATAGCCATCTGAACATCACCAGCGGCAGCTAAAATGGGAATAAGTCGCCACACCTGCGAATCAGGCATTAAATATCACATTCCTTAACTAAGATTATCGAAACCTAAACTGCACAGAACTCGGATTGCAGATATTCATCATTATCATCAGCGATAGTCGCAACAATAGTAATGATGCGGGAAACTTCCCCTGGTGACAACTCCGCTAAAGTGCGTGTAGAAATCACCACCACCTGATGGTCAATAATGCCAAAGCGGGCTTCAAAGGTACTTACACAATTTAACTCTAAGAGATATCGTGTCAATCTGGCTTCATCTTGTACAGGTAACTTCAGCACCGCAGACCAAACCGTGATTGTATCTTCATCAGTAATTCCCGTCAATTGCACAAATACTTCTATACTGCCATATTGGAACTTCCACAGATATCCACCCTCAGCAGCATGACTAACCATTGCACTTTGATCTTGTGCCAGGGTATCAATTACATTTTCAATAACTTCCACATGATTTGGGGCTGTGGTTTCTTGAATAACTTCATCCAGTAACTCATTTGGAGTTGGGGTTTCTAGGTAGCTGGCCATACAGATTTTTTCTAAGTAATATAGTCACTGCTTTAATCTACTATTATGCTACCAAAAATGCCAGCATCTAACATACCTGTCTTCCCAAGTCGAGATGTCAGAATAGGAGCCATGTCAATTACTATGACATAAGCTAGACTTATTGTTATGCAGTAAAAACTTGGTTAAATTCTCAATTATTTTTTCCCGGTTTCAGGGCTTCACATCCAGAACCATTAGATGTAAGTCACATTTACCTTCATTTTAGGTAAAGATTTGTAGATTTATTATCTATTGTGTCTTATTAACGAGACTAAATGCCCATTTTGTTTATCTTACATCATTAAATTTCCGCTGTCGGTTACATAAGCTACTAATTTTAGTTAAAATAGGTAATCCAAAGCAGTTTATTTTGGTGTAGCGCAAAAATTACTCGCTAGTTTAGCGTCACAAGATGTAAAAATCAGGCAAAAGGAACAATTTGCTTATTTTTAGCATCAAAGGATACGGAACTGTGAGTTAAATCGTGAGTTACATAATGTACGCAAATTCATCGAAACTCAAGTTGACAAATTAGGGTGCTATCTGTTGAGAGGTTCTAGAATCTGACGTAAAAAACCGAAAAAACCCCAAAAACTTTTTTGAGATTTTTCCGGATTAGCCAAAAAATCTGCGATTATTGTTACACTGATTTTAATAAGCACTATGAATATTAAGCTTGATCACAGCACCCCATGTCATTTAACTTCCTTCTTTACCCTACTCATAAAAGAAGGTATTTCCCCTAATCAAATCGTTCTGGGTATTGTTCAACTAGCCACCCAGACCCATGAATTAGATGGGATGATGGCATCGGCAGATTGTTTACGGTTGCTACTGGTACTGATGCCAGCAGAGATCTGTGCCAAAGGAGTTTCTGAGTATATATCATCTTTAGCATCACAAGGCATTACCACATTAATGTTATTAGATGCTCTGAGCCTAGCTTGCTATGTTTGTGGACAATCAGACGAAGCTAACTTAGTCTACTTGACTTACAAAAGACTACAAGCTGATGCCATCATCTCCCAAATGCTTCGTGATTAAAAGCTAAGTTGTTAATTTTCCATCATTTTTCTAATATCTAACTATTTTCAAGTTAATTCCTACTTGTACATGGCAATTTTGTACTGGATAAATCCGTTTGTTCATTAGGCAATCGGTCGGTTTGATTAATATATAATTTTCTGGGCAACTGTTACTCAATGGCTGTTAGCTATGGCTTGGCTATGATTTGAATATTGCAATATTTCTTGTGAGTTTGACAGCACCGCATCTATCGCTTATCATCTGGGTTGGAAGTCTCTAGTGGTGGGGTAATCCCTGCATCCATAACTTCTCAACTTTTTCTTTAACCCTGTTGATATTCCATTAAAGCTGGAAACTAAAATGGTTATCTGCCAAAATGCCAAAATATGAGATCATCAGCGGAACATTTCGGGAATTCTATATTTTGCAAGTGAAGCGAGCATTTGGTTTGCCGGATTTAGCTTAACCAACAGAAGCCCCACGTCTGACCCGATAGGGCCGCGTGGGATGAATGGCGCGTGAATTAACGACGATTTTCCGACCAACGCGACAGCAAGGAAGGAAAACATGGAGAGAATTCACAAAATTTGTGTTATGAATTGAATATCTCGGCAAGGCGAGAGAATAGCGATAACCAAGCTAGATACATGATCATTTTTTTGATTAACCTTGATTTTGCCTTTGGAACGAGGGGTCAGCCTATCGCCTTAACATCAGTCTTGTTGTTCTCGAAGAGCAAAAAGCTGTTAACTGGGTAGGAAGCCTATACTTACCCGCAAGGGAAGTGTAGGTAGTTCACATTGATAATTTCACCTTTATTTCATCTGGGGTTGGCATCTTGTGAGATGAACAGTATCGAGCTAATCACAATGCTTACTTACTCTCCAAACCCAACCTTCAGAACCAACTTGCCAAAATCACCCCTATTGGCAACGGTGACGGACGCACTAGGTAAAGTTCCTATTGTCCGATTAAATCGAATTCACCCAAGTTGTCAACAACATCATTTATATTTAAAACTAGAATCTTGTAATCCTGGTGGTAGTATTAAAGAAAAAAATGCGGCTTATCTGGTGAATGAAGCCGAAAAACAGGGTTTATTGCGAGCAGGTGGGACAATTATTGAATCTAGTTCTGGTAACTTTGGCATTGGATTAGCAATTGTGGGCGCTACTAAGGGTTACAGGGTAATGATTGTGATTGATGCCAAAACCCCTGTCACCATGCGAAGAATGCTTACAGCCTACGGTGCAGAATTGGTAGAAGTGCCTTTAAGTGCGGCTGATGCTCAAGGTTCGATGCAAGTAGCAAGAATGACAAAGGCTCAGGAATTAGCCGCAAATATTCCTGATTCTTGGTATTCTTGTCAACATAAAAATCCTAGTAATACTGATGCCCATGAACTTTGGACGGCGCGGGAAATTGAAGAAGCTTTTGGTGGTGCGCCGGATGCTATTGTTATTGGAGTTAGCACAGCCGGACAATTAGGTGGTATTAGTCGCTACTTTAAAAAGTATTATCCCCAAACCAGAATTATTGGTGTAGATGTGGCAGGATCAGCAATTTTTGGTACTCCCAGACACCCCTATAAGATGACTGGACTGGGTTTATCTTTCGTTCCCCCCAATTTTGACCCACAGGTGTTAGATGCGGCTTATAGCGTGGATGATGCTTTGGCGTTTTCTGTTTGTCATGCTTTGGCTAAACAGGAAGGTATGCTTTTAGGTGCTTCCACTGGTGCAATTGTGGCCGCAGCTTTAGCAGATACTCAAAGATTTACTCAGCCTCAAACTATGTTACTACTTAATCCTGATCGGGGCGATCGCTACCTGGAAACAGTTTACAATGCTGATTGGCTTACAGCACAAGGAATTAACATCCTTGAACATTCCCATCTCACAGAAGCAATTGCTAATCTTCTACCTGTACCATTGGATATTGTCGGTAGGAGTCAGGAGTGATAAAGATAATTATCTCACGCAAAGGCGCAAAGGCGCAAAGACTAAAAGGTTGAAATCTGGATTTTGCGCTTTTTTGTCAAAATAGCGTTATTATCACTCATTAGTTGGAAATGATATGAAGTTACAAGAACCCCAATCTCAACCAGTTAGTTTAGGGAGTTTATGGCGGGAATTTTTGCCTTTGTCTCTCAGTGATGTAACTATGGCCTGTGGTGATCCGATGATGACCACTACATTGGCTTATCTTCCTGATGCTCAAGTTAACTTAGCGGCTGTAGGTATTGCTAAATCTTTGGCGATATTTTTTGAAAGTCCGATTATTATGATTTTGCACGCTGCTAATGCTTTAGCTGGTTCTCAAGATTCACGTAAGGCATTATGGCGGTTTACATTATTTGTAGGTGCGGGACTGACTTGTTTATTGAGTTTGTTGGGACTACCAATGATATTTAATTTTGTGGGTGTGAGTCTGTTGGGCATACCATCTGCAATGTTGGCTACAGTTAGTCAAGTATTATTATTAATAGGTGGTTGGCCATTTGCGATCGCCTGGCGGCGTTATTTTCAAGGGTTATTAATTTATCATGGTCAGTCTCGCGCTGTGGCAAAAGCCAGTATTCTCAGGTTATTCACATTAGCATTAGTCCTCACGGGTGGATTTTTCTTGCCCATATCTGGGGGTGTACTTGCTGGATTTGCCCTCATCAGTGGGGTGGTTGTCGAAGCAATAGCTGTAACAATTTTTGCTCGGCTTTCTGGTGCAACTTTACCGCCACAAATAGAACAACCTAATTTACCCCGTAACTTAGCACAGGTGTGGAAGTTCTATTTACCTTTAGCTAATTCTATGATGGTGGTTTGGGGCGGAAGGGCGATATTAATTAGCATTCTTGCCCGCGCTGAAGATTCGACAATTGCTATTGCTGCTTGGTCTGCGGCTTGGGGACTGGTTCTTGTAATTGCCAATTCTACCCGGATGGTACAGCAAATGGTGATTAAATATCGTCATCAAGTGAGCGATCGCCAATTGCTGAGTTTTGCTATCAGTGTCGGTGCTGCTTGTTCTAGCTTACTATTATTGATGAGTGTAACACCAATAGGCGATCGTATCGTTCAAAGTTTCATTGGTAATGATATTATCTTAGCTAACAGCATCAAACCTGTACTTTTAATTTGTACAATTGTGCCATTATTTGTGGCTTTACAAAATGCAACTCAGGGTTTTTTAGTCAGCGAAAACCGCACAGGGCAAGTAAATCTATCTACCTGGTTAGGAACAGGGACTTTATTGATAATTGCCACCTTTGCTATTAACAAGGGCATGAATGGGGCAATGGCCGCCGCTATTGCCATGATTACATCTATGTTAGTTGAAGTTACTTGTTTACTTTGGAAACGAGCGGCAAAATCACAGTAAATGTACTGCCCTTATTTACATGACTTTGTACTTCTAATTTACCTTTGTGAGTTTGGACAATTGCCAAAGTAATAGCCAAACCTAATCCAGAACCACCAGTATTGCGAGAACGATCTGCATTAACTCGATAAAAGCGCTCAAAGATGTGGGGAAGATCAGAATTAGAAATACCAATACCTGTATCTTTAATAGTAATTACACCTTGATGATCATTAGTTGTCAGATGAATATTTACTTCCCCAGATTCAGGAGTGTATTTAATGGCATTACCAACTAAATTCAACAACATTCGATAAATTTGACTTTCATTACCGTGAATATAAAAATCAGATTGATCAGGAATATGACTAGATAATAAAACTTGTGCATCCATAGCCATTGGCATTAATTCCTCTTCTACATCTGCAACTAAATCATTCAAACAAATTTGCTGTAACTTAGCTTCTTGTAATCCACTTTCTAATCTAGATAATAATAACAAATCCTGTGTTAATGTTACTAATCTTTTAATTTGTCTCTTCAATGCTTTTTGAGTTTCTGGGCTAATTGAATTTGTTTCGACAATGGTTTGTAAAGATGTAATGGGAGTTCTTAATTCATGTGCCGCGTCAGCGGTAAATTGTTGTAATTGTTGATATGATTTTTCAATTGGCTGCATAGCTAAACCTGCTAACCACCAACCTGCACCACCAATGAGGATCATAGAAGAGGGAATACCCAATCCTAATAACCAATGTAAACTATTCATATAATCATTTAATCGTTGTACAGTTCGTCCAACTTGTAAATATCCCCATAATTGATTATTGTTGATTTTTAAGGGCATTAAATGTAAATGATATAGTTCACCATGACGATTTTTGATATCATAAGAATGATTGAGGTGAATATTATCGGGAAATTCATCTGGATTATTACCAATCGCAGCAGTTGCTTCTCCTGATAGTGTTAAAAATCTCAGATAATATCCTTCTGCTAATAAATTCAGTAAATCTGATTCTGATTTAATGGGTAAACAAGATTGTTGCTTTAAACAAAGTCCTGGTAAAGATTTTTGAGTAGTAATAGATAATTCTCCAGGAATTTTTAACTCTGTTTTTAATTGATCTTGAAATACCTTACCAAAAACTTCCAATTCTCGATCAACTGTGCGAGTAAAAGCTTGTACCATGACACTGTGAGCGATGCAACCACATAGTAATAAAGTTGATCCCATCACACCAGCATAGGTAATCGCTAATTTAAACCGAGAATGATTGAATAGTGAATTATTATTCATCTGATTTTAGATTTTGTAAATATAAGATCCCCGACTTCTGGCATTAATTGATAACTTATTGACAAAATAAAAAAGAAGTCGGGGATCTCAACTATGCGGAAAAACGATAACCAAAACCTCGGATAGTTTCAATTGCTTTAGAAAAACCACATTCTGATAATTTGCGTCTTAGTAATCTTACTTGTGCAGCAACAACATTACTCACAGTATCACTTTCAAAATCCCACAATCTAGCGCGAATTTGTTCATGAGTTAGTATTTGTTGAGGATGTTGCATGAAATATTCTAAAAGTTGAAATTCTTTAGCTGTGAGGATAATTGGTGAAGAATTTTCCACTGCTAAATTCACAACTGAAAAATTACTATAATCTAAAATTAAAGAACCTATTTGTAACTGCGGTGGTTGAAAATTTGGTAATCTTCTTTGTAATGCTCTTACCCGCGCCAATAATTCTTCCATACCAAAGGGTTTCACTAGGTAATCATCTGCACCTGCATCTAAACCCGTAACACGATCATTCATGCTATCTCTAGCTGTTAATAACATAATTGGTAACTGATTTTTTTGCGCCCTTAATCTTTTACACAATTCCAATCCTGACAACTTTGGTAACATCCAATCTAAAATCGCAATTTCATATCTTTGAGGTATTGTCTGCAAATAATCCCAAGCAGTCTCTCCATCTTCCACCCAATCTACTATATAATCGCGTTGAATAAGAGCATTATGAATACCATTTCCTAAATCATGTTCATCTTCAACTAATAATAACCGCATAATAATAATTATATGTAAGACTGCACAGAATAATTATCATCCATATTTATCCGCGTTCATCTGCGTTTATCTGCGTTTAATTATTCTTAAAATTCTCTTCTATGCAGTCTCATCTTAATTTGGTACAAGTAAAAATTAAAAGTGTTTTACCAAATATTTCTAGTTGGTTGCTGATTATTTATTGTCAGAAAATTTTTAGTCCCATTAAAAAACGTCTGGGAGTGTTGCCGTGTTTCCACCCCAGACGTTTTTTAAACTTGCTCCTCACACACAAATCTAATTTATCACCCTTTTCTGAAAATGGCAAGTACCCTAGACAACAATTTTAGAAATTGTTTGGAACAGGCAAGAGGCAAGAGGCAAGAGGGAACAAGATTTTTACCAATTACCCATTACCTAATGCAAAAAGTGGCGTACACCAGTGAGAACCATTAATAATCCCAGTTCGTTAGCGGCTTTGATAGAATCCTTATCCTTGAGACTGCCTCCGGGTTGGACAATGGCGGTAATTCCGGCTGCTGCGGCGGCTTTAACGGTATCATCGAAGGGGAAGAAGCCGTCACTAGCGAGGAATGCTCCTTGGGCTTTTTCTCCAGCTTGTTCGAGAGCGATTTTTGTCGAACCGACACGGTTCATTTGTCCAGCCCCGACACCTAAAGTTGTGCGATCGCTCGCAATGACGATAGCATTAGATTTAACGTGCTTGCAAACTTTCCAAGCAAACAGTAATTCTGCTAACTCCCAGGGAGTAGGTTGACGTTCAGTGACAACTTGCCATTGACTAGGATCAGCAATGATATCATCAGCAGATTGGACTAAAAACCCACCAGCTACAGCTTTCACAGTTTCTTTTGGTCCAGTCAGCAAATCTGGTAAAATCAAAACTCGGACATTGCCTTTTTTAGTTAAAATTTCCTGAGCTTCCTCGTCACAACCAGGAGCAACTACGCACTCTAAAAACGTCTTCGTTAATTCCGTCGCTGTCCCTGCATCAATAGGACGGTTTAAAGCCACAATTCCCCCAAAAGCCGAGATAGAATCAGCATTAAAGGCTTTTTGATAAGCGTCAAAAATTGTGTCTGCTTCCGCAGTTCCACAGGGATTAGTATGTTTGATAATTGTCGCCGCAGGACTGGTTGTAAATTCAGCAATTATCCGCCGTGCAGCTTCCAAATCTACCAAATTATTATAACTGAGTTCCTTACCTTGCAGTTTTGTCGCTGCTGTCCAACCTGTAGCTTCACTTCCCGTTTGATACCATGCTGCGGGTTGGTGAGGATTTTCTCCATAACGCAAAGATTGGAGTTGTGTACCGGAAATGGTAAATTCTTGTGCTTGTGTGCCAGCTAAATAAGATGCTATGGCATTATCATAACTAGCAGTATGCAAAAATCCCTTTAAAGCACATTTTTGGCGAAACTCTAAAGATGCCTCTCCATTTTGGCGTAATTCTTGCAAATACTCACCATATTGAGCAGGATCACATAATACCGTCAAATGGGCGTAATTTTTGGAAGAAGCCCTTAACATAGCCGGGCCACCAATATCAATTTGTTCCACCGCGTCAGCTAAAGTCACACCTGGTTTAGCAATGGTTTCTGCAAAAGGATAAAGATTAACAACGACTAAATCAATGGGACGAATTTGATTATTTTCCAAATCTGTGACATCTTGCTCCACATCTCGCCGTGCTAAAATCCCCCCATGAATGCGAGGATGAAGAGTTTTCACCCGACCGCCTAAAATTTCCGGTGAACCCGTATAATCAGAAACCTTAGTAACTGGTATGCCGGCATCTTTCAGGGTTTTGGCTGTTCCCCCACTGCTGATAATATCAAAGCCAAATTCTTCAACCAAACTCCGGGCTAAATCAATTACACCAGTTTTATTAGATACACTCAGCAGGGCTAAACGCGCCATAATTCCCTAGATTCCTTTGGACTAAATTGCAAACAGAAGAACATTTTACCGAAAGGGTGTTAAAAGTTCATACCAAATTAAGATAAAGCTGTATAAAAGCAGATTTATAGAATTTTGAACGCAGATAAACGCAGATAAACGCGGATGAATGAATGGATCTGATGATTCTGTGCCACCTCACATAAAAATCATGTGACATACTCCACACACTCCCTTTCAGGTGAGTGTGGGCTTCTCAGCGACTCTTCTATGAAGACATTGACTGAGCTTTAAGACCGTGTGTCCCACGGTTCTTGATATTTATAGCCGCGTTCAAGTCCCTACACAAACTCCCATGACATGCAGGGCAGTTGTGCATTCTTTGAGATAGCGGCTTTTTAACTTTGTTACCACAACTAGAACATTCTTGGCTTGTCCCGTTGGGATTTACAGCAACCACCTTCAGCCCAGCATTTTCGGCTTTGACTGTTAGTATTGAAATAAATTGTCCCCAACCAGCATCGTTAATACTTTTTGCCAATCTTGTTCTAGCAAGTCCCTTGATGTTTAACTTTTCAACAGCTACTACATCATACTTGTTCAGTAGATTGTTTGCAGTTTTAAAATGAAAATCTTTGCGGGTATCTGATACTTTCTTATGTTGAATACCCAGTTTTTTAATCGCTTTTTTACGACGATTAGATCCCTTCTTTCTGCGAGAAACACGACGTTGTGCAGATTCTAATTTGCGTTCAGCTTTGCGTAAAAACTTAGGAGCGGCAATTCTTTCATCATCTGAGGTGACAATAAAATCTATTAAACCTGGTTCTTCCGTACCTGTTATGCCAAATATGAGTTTATTTACCCCACAACCCATATAAATAAAGGATTTTATTGTTTTTGATACCAAATTTGTCAAAATAAACAATAAATTAACGTAAAATCCTTATATAACAAGGATTTTGGGATTTAAAAAAATAATTTAGCATAACAAGTACCGAAGAGCCGATATATTAAGATATATATAGTAAGAGGCTATGAAAATATATTGAAAATCAAAATTTACCAGAAGAATAAAAGAGTGTTCGTTTCCGACCTGTTCCCTTCTCTCGTGCTACGCACATTAGTCAGGGAACTGTCGTCAACTCACGCGCCATTCATCCCACGCTCCTAAGAGCGAGCGTGGGGCTTCTGTCGGGAAAGCTAAAATAATTAGGGCTTTATTCTCAAAAAACTGGATAATTCGGGCAGAATCCAAACAAAGTTATTATGAATAGTGTATAGAAAACCGGACTTGTACTAGCTTCGGTCTCAATAGCAAAGGTTTAGAGATGTTTACTTCATCGGAAACTCCTATAATTGCAGCCATTGTGCTGATAGCGTCCGGCATTTTAGGCTGGGGCTTTTATCGTGCCAGACCTTTTGGTAAACTAGGCATCCTCGCCTGGTTACAATCTGTTGTCTTAATGACTCCCTGGCTTTTGTTCTTTGGATTATTTGCCGCTGGGATTTATATCAATATTGTTGGTATCTTGTTCTTGGTGGTAGCTTCCGCTGGATTGTATATTTTCCTGGGTAGAAAATTACGGGAAGCCGGTCAAGATGCTATTCTCAAGCAACGGGCAACGGACAGACTTGCAGCCCAAGGTGATAAAGACAGTTCCGTTGCAGTATCAGAACTGCAATTAGAACCAACACCCATACCCGAAGCAGATTTAAGTCTGATTAGAGGTATTTTCGGCATTGACACATTTTTTGCCACAGAAACTATTCCCTACCAAGAAGGAGTGGTTTTTAAAGGCAATTTGCGGGGAGAACCAGAAGCGGTTCATAACCGACTAACAAAAAGTTTACAGGAACGCTTAGAAGATAAATATCGCCTATTTTTGGTAGAAAATACTGACGGCAAACCTGTCATAATTATTCTCCCTAGCCGCACTGACCCCCAACGCGCCCAATTGGCACAAAAAGCTTTTGCAGTGATTTTGTTCATTGCAACTATCGCTACTAGCTTAGAGGTGGGGGGTATATTACAGAATTTCGATTTATTTAGTAACCCGGAACGCTTTGCAGAAGCTTTACCTATTGCTTTGGGTTTATCGGTAATTTTGATCTCTCACGAAGTTGGACATTGGTTGTTAGCGCGTCGTCACCAAGTTAAATTAAGTTGGCCGTTCTTTTTACCAGCGGTGCAAATTGGTTCTTTTGGGGCAATTACTAGGTTTGAATCCCTTGTCCCTAGCCGTAAAGCCTTATTTGATATTGCTTTGGCAGGACCCGCTTTTGGGGGGATTACTTCTTTGTTATTACTGGTGATAGGGTTGCTACTTTCTCACCCAGGGAGTTTATTCCAATTACCCAATCAGTTTTTCCAAGGTTCAATTTTAGTCGGTAGTTTGGCACGGGTTGTCCTTGGTTCGGCTTTACAATCTCCGGTGGTGAATATTCATCCTTTGGTAATTATTGGTTGGTTGGGATTAGTTATCACTGCGTTGAATTTAATGCCCGCTGGACAACTAGACGGGGGGCGAATTGTCCAAGCGATTTATGGACGCAAAACCGCAGGAAGAACCACTTTTGCCACGATAGTTTTACTGGCTATCGTATCATTAGGTAATCCTTTGGCGATGTATTGGGCAATTGTGATTTTGTTTTTACAACGCGATTTAGAGCGCCCCAGTTTGAATGAAATTAGTGAACCAGATGATGCTAGGGCGGCTTTATGTCTTTTGGCGTTGTTTTTGATGATTGCTACTCTTTTACCTTTAACTCCGGCTTTGGCTGGGCGCTTGGGTATCGGTAGTTAGGAATTTTGGCGTTGCTGATTGAAATAATATATCTCACGCAAAGGCGCAAAGGCGCAAAGGTTGAATTTATTAATTTCAATTCGGCAATGTCAGATTTTTTAGGGTTTCCAATTTGCTAATAGGTTGTAAGCATTCAGCCGTCAGCGAACAGTGATCAGCATTCTGAATATTACAGCAAATTGTCATCAAACCTGGAACAAGAACCCCACCCCCAACCCCCTCCCCGCAAGCGATGAGGGGGCTAGGATGTACACCCCTAAAATGTGGTTTTAGCTGACTGCTGACTGCTGACCACTGATAGCTGAATGCTTACAATAGGTTGGGGTAATTGGTGGGTGTGGGGAAGATTTTTTGCCATGTTTGTTGGCGTTGTTGGGGTTTTTCTTGGCTCATGTTCCAGAGGGTTTCGTAGAAGAAGAAGGAAACGCCGGCAAATTTTCGCTCTCGCACTTTTTCTATTTGGGTTTTGATTTGTTCCATTGAAATTGAGCGATTTTTTAACCCACTTAAAATGCCAATGCTGACGGGAATATGAGTTTGGGCTTGTTTGACTTCTGGATATTCTAATTCGTTGATAAAAACGTTTAAATCATTGCGATAAATCTGTATAACTAGGTCTTCAACTATTCCCATTCTTTCCCATTTCTGCCAATCCGCTAGGAAGTATTCGTAGGAAAAACGCTGGGGATTAGGAGCAACGGAAACGATACAATCTTTTTTATTAGCTTTAATTACTGTAAATACCCGTTTCATAAAGTCGGTAATTTTGTTCGCTCTCCAATTTACCCATTCTGGATCTTTGAAGTCTGTGGGAGGAAGTTTTCCTTGGTGTTCTTTTTTGTATAATGCTGTGGTGTAGGCATCATATCCTAGTTCTGATGGTAATCCGAAATGGTCATCAAATTGAATCCCGTCAATGTCATAGTTTTTGACTATTTCTACTATCAAATCTTGGATAAATTGTTGCACTTCGGGACGAAAGGGATTTAACCAAACTCGGTTATGTATGCCTTCTTTGACTATTTTTGTGCCATCTCTGCGGTTTGTCAACCAAGTAGGACGATTTTTAGCGAGAAGTGAATCAGCAGGTGCCATAAAGCCAAATTCAAACCAGGGTATCACTGTTAAACCTTGTTTATGTCCCTCGGTGACTATCTCTTTGAGCATATCTCGCTTTTGGAGTCCGGGGGTAGGGTCAACTGCTTTACCAATGACTTTGGCTGCGACTTTGCTAGGATAAAGGGTATATCCCCAATTCCAGACGGCGGGATAAACGGTATTAAAATTAAATTGCTGTAATGTTCGTAAACTTTGTTTTAGTCTGTTGCTCTCAAATAAAACGTCACTATCAATATTTGTTAACCATACTCCCCGTAATTCTGTGGATTTAGGAATTTGAGCATTTAGGGGGAATGATAGCATGAGGAAAGCAACCATACTCACGGCCATCATAGCTGCTAAAAATCCCAGTTTTCTAGTTTGACGTTGCCATTTTAGGAATATTTTTTTCATTGGTTATACTATTTTAGATTGTTAAATTTACTGTATTATGCTTTGTAGTGTAATGCACCATTCTAAATCTTGACCTACTAAGTAGGTGGACACAATAAAACCAAACTGTGTAAAGAAACGTAAAATCGCTGAAAACTTCTTCACTCTTGCCTCTTGCCTCTTGCCTTTTGCCTTGCCATAACGACAATTTTCAACGCCAACCTACTTACATCGTTATAAGTCTCACAAAAATGCACAATCGGGCTTAAAAAAATGGCGTGTGATTTGTCTACGCAAATATAGTGTTTATTTATGACCCACAGTTACACAACGAAATACCAATGTATTTCCAAAGAAAATAAGCTAGAATCGGGACGACACGAAAGGACAGTGGGTGGAAAATATAAATATGGCAATTACAGTAGAAAAATCACTTAATTTGCAAAATGGTCCTAATTGGCCATCCTTTGAAAAGTTTCGCACAGAAGGTGGAAAAGCTCTTGAATCTGTAAAAAGTGGGACAGTTGCCACATTAAATACTAAAACTGGACAATACCGCATTCTTGAAGAACAGGATTTTCAAAGTCTATTAGGTTTAGCTCGTGATGTTGATCGTTTGCGCGGAGGGTTGCGTGTAATATCTCACTCTGTGCGTGTTGTACAAAAACATCGTGATGTTGAGAGCATTGATTTATTAATAGAAGCAATTGCTATGTTAGGAGGTTTACCTGAACTTCCAACTCGTAATAGTTTCGAGCCTTTAATGCCAGAAGATGGTATAGATGTAGATGAGGATGATGAAGTAAATCTCGATCCTACTACAATTAAAAGACCTCTTAATTATTAGAGGTTTACTCATGAGTACAATTCTCATTGATAGATATTAGGGTCGTTATCAAGTTATCAATGACCCTAATATTATTACTATATAGATGACCGCATTTTTACTTCATCTTCACCAGCACGAACTAGAATTGAGCGAACCATTGAGCCAAAAATACGCCATCCTACTAGACTTAAACTTGCGTGTCGTTGCGCTAACAGCAAATCATCTAAATGTATTTGTACTATTCCATCAAATAGTAATGAATTTCCAACTATATCAGATGAATCATCCGCAAAGGGTGGAAGATACATCCGCTGTGTGGATGTAAACTGTAACAATTGCGAAAGAGTTGTTTTGGCTTCTGAATTTTGATTACTTATGGGTTGAACGCGCAGTAATGCTGCATATTTGCGTCTATCTTTCACGAGATCGCAAGTAGAACTAGCTATTGCAAACTTGGTATTTTCAATACGCTCTCCTAGAAAGTAAGCTGCATTTGTACTTACGATGTCACCTTGTAAAAGTGTAAAGGAGTCTTTTTCTGGATCTGCCAAACCCCTTGCAACAACATCCTGATAATAAATTGGCTCACGAATAAGTGCCTGATTAAATACATCTTGACGATATTTTGTCTTCTTGAGATTTTTAGAAAATTGTTGGATAGTTTTAATAGCCTGATCATCATGAGAATAATTTTGTAAATATCTTTCTAGTTCTGGTAAATCTTTTGGTATGTTTGTTTCTGCTTCTGAAAGCAATTCATTTTGACTATTATTTGTAGTTTGATTCATATTTTTATATTTAGAGATTTCTACGGTATAAAATCATCTTCTATATCCTATCATAAGTAGGTGAACACAATAAAACCAATCTGTGTAAAGAAAAGTAAAATCGCCCAAACCCTCTTGCCTCTTGCCTTGCTATAACGACAATTTTCAACGCCAACCTACTTAGACAGAGTAATTTATGGTAAATTCCAGAAGAAATTGACAATTAAGTATTTCAAACCCATGCAAGTGGGTTTTGCTTAAAAAAATCAAACAAATAATGCGCCATTTCTAACTTAGAACAAGCTGGAATTTCTACCTCTCTTCCTTCTTTATCTAAAAACACCGCTTGATTATTATCACTCCCAAAACCACTATCAACTTTATCAATAGGATTCGCTACAATTGCGTCTAATTTCTTTCTTTGCAATTTCTCTTTTGCAGGAGTAATAATATCCCCAGTTTGTGCTGCAAAACCAATTAAATATTGATGGGGTTGTTTACGATTTCCCAGTTCAGCGACAATATCTGGTACTGCTGCTAGGGGAAGATTTTCGGGGAGCGATCGCTTGGGCAATTTTTCGCTACTATAATCTTTAGGCTTTACATCTGCAACTGCGGCTGACATGATAATGATATCTGCATTGGCTAAATGCTTGAACATCACCTGCTGCATTTCCTCTGCACTCACAACCGCAATTGCTTCTACTCCCAAAGGTACATCCCAATTCGCCGGACAATGGACTAATATTACCTTTGCGCCTCGGTGCAGTGCTGCCTGTGCCAATGCTAAACCCATTTTACCAGTTGAGGGATTGCCAATAAATCGCACCGGATCTAAATATTCTCGCGTTCCCCCAGCACTGATTAAAACCTGTTTCCCAGCTAAATCTCTGTTTCCTTGGGTGTGTAATAAAGATTGAATATAAACAAATATTTCTGCCGCTTCTGCCATTCTACCAGCACCAATGCGATCGCAAGCCAACAACCCAGAACCAGTTTCCATACCATAAAATCTGCTATCTGTCAATAGCTGCTGCCAATTTCTTTGTACTGCTACCTGTTCCCACATATCTGTATTCATAGCTGGTGCTAACAACACGGGACAAGTAGAAGCGAGAACAGTATTTGTTAATAAGTTATCTGCCATACCATAAGCTAACTTAGCCAAAGTGTTAGCAGTTAAAGGCGCAATTACAATTAAATCAGCCCATTCACCCAATTCGATATGTAATGGACGAGAATAAATTGGTTGCCAAAAATCATCATCTATATAAGCTTGATGACGGGATAGAGTGGCTAAAGTTAAAGGAGTAATAAATTCTTGGGCAGATTTAGTGAGAATTACTCGCACTTCTACCCCAGATTTAAACAGTGTTGAAACCAATTCACAAACTTTATAGGCGGCAATACCACCGCCTATAGCAATTAGGACTCTTTTTGATTGGGTATTTATAGATGATGGCATTATCTCTTTATTTTAATTAGTATTTTAGGAGGAACTTGATTTTCAGTAATCGGAAATCCATGATAGGTAGGATAACCCTGTTCATCAAAAGTATTATCTGAATGAAACACATAGAATTGATCTGTTTCTTTATGAAATCCATAACGTTTTTCACTATTTTCATTACTATTCCCCACAGAAATATTTAAAACTTTTTGAGCTTCTTTATCTGTTAAATTCATAGGAGTAGCATTTTCCCAATATCCTTTAGGATCATGTTTAGAATGAAGTTTATAACGAGGATATATTTTTCTAGCTTGTTTAATTTCAGTTAAATTTTTTATGCTTCTATTTTCTAGCGAACTTGTACCTTCTTGAAATTCAACTTCAATATTTTCTTGAATAAAATCAGGATTGTTTTGTAAACTAATTAATATTCCTTGAAGTTGAGCAGCACCAGCCAATGAAGTTGATGAAACACATTTTTTTTGATAAAAACATTGACAATCATCTATTAAATTTTGTAAATCTATAAAAGGACCTTTACTTAAAAGTCTCAGTAAAATCATTGCGATTTTTTGCTGCTCAGATTTTTTGGATTTAATTGTGGTTAAAATCCATTCATGTACTGTTAAATTTGCAGATAATTTTTGAGAAGCAAAACTACTATGAGTTTGGATGGGATCACTATTTTGAAGAACACTGATTTGTTGAATAATTTCTAAAATATTTTTCATTAATTCATCAGCTTCATAATCATTGGTAGCTTGTGCAATAAAAGCAAGCTCATTAATCAAAAAGTGCATTTATAATAACTCCATTAAATCCTTCTCAGCTTGATCAAAAAAACCATCCGGCCATTTATCAATTCCTCCATCTGGATAAATTCGAGGTGTAATGATCTCTGTTATTGGTTGTCCTTTTTGTAGATATCTTTCAAAGTAGTTAATTTGCACTTTTTCAGCATCAAGTTTCTTATATTTTACTGCTTTACGAATACCATTGAGAACATGATCGCTATGAGTTTCTAAGATTATTTGAATACCACAACTTGCTGCTAAAGCAATTAATTCTCCCATCTTAGATTGTCCTCTAGGATGAAGATGAGCTTCTGGGTTCTCTAACAAAATCAATGTGTCTGAAGTAGCAGATAATATAGCGACAATAATTGGTAAAGTGTAGGTAATTCCAAAACCTACGTTAGTTGAACGATAGGAATTGTTATCTTCATAATAATACTGTAAATTTACTACATCCATTGCTGAATGTAATTCTATATCAATTCCTGTTCCAGGACTAATTTCGCCAAGCCAAGCTTCTACTTGATTTCCTAACTGATGAGACTTTATTGATTCATGTGATAGTTCACTATTTGGAATTATTTTACCTTCATTTATAAACAAAAAATGAGCAGTAAATTCACCTTGACTTCCAACCTGTTGATGTTGTCTGACTTGAAAATCAGACATTTGGAAATAATTTCTAGGTGCTATTCTTTCTGCTTTTAAATAATGAAATTTATCGGTAAAAAGACTTGAATTATAAATTTTTTCATCAATATTTGACAATGAAGATATTTGCATTACATCTGATGGACGATCATAATCAAAAACCCAAGTACCTTGAATGGTATTATCCATCACAATTTCCAAAGTCATTGAATCTTCTTTTGCTCTCTTAAATAGAGCATCTTGGGCTGTACCTATAGAAACTAAATCACCATTTAGTGCTAAACCTACATTATCTAATAAATTTTGTTGAGAAGATTGACGAAGTAGTAATAAAGATTGCAGTAAAGAAGATTTACCAGTGCTATTTAATCCAGAAAGTAATGTTAATGGTTTTAAAGAAAAAGACTGATTTTCAAATGGTTTAAAATTTTTTAAAGTCAAAGAACTTAACATGATAAAACCTCTTGAACTATTTGATCAATTTGTTCAAACCGATATTGAACTTTACTAGAAACTTGAGACACAGATTTAAGAAAATTAGAATCCTCTTTCATCTTTTGTATAAATTTTTCTTTTAATATTTCTTTATTTTTGATTAATATTTCAATTTGTTCTGGATTTAATTGACTTAATGTTACTGACCAAGCCTCAAAAAGAGATTTATTTACAGGAGAGCTTAAATATTTCCGAAAAGCAGCATTTTCAAAAATATTATAAGCTGCTTGCATTGCAATAGTAAACTGATTTTCTATTGTTTTTATCAAATTAGAGTCTATTTTGTTTAATCTTTTCATAGTTTCATGTAAAAAATAGTTGCGACCTTTATTTACTGGATAATCTTTATAACTGGTTAAAATAAAAGCAATAAAACCCAATACAAATTCATGATCATCCATACGTTGTTTTTTCTTTTTGCTTAGATTTATTACTCTTTTAAATTCTGGTAAATTAGCAAGGTTTTTGAGAATTTGTATCGGTTTACCAGGATTCATAGCTTGGCGGAGTTCTTGATTATTAAGAGGTAATCCACCCGTATTAATTCTTTGAAAAATATTATATTTAACTTCATCAGGAGTTCCGGGTTCAATTAAATAAACTGTTAATTCTGTTTCATCTATTCGTCTTTGATAATGACGAGGTAAATCATCATATTTTTTATTTTCTAAATCTTTAAGAAATTGTAATCCAGTTAATTTAAGCGGTTTATTCTTCGTATTTTTATCTTCTTCTTTATTAAGAAGAAACTCTTTAAATGTGCTGATTCTTTGTAAACCATCTATAATAATCCATTTATCATCATCTGTTGCATCTATATAAAATGCTGGAAGTGGAATCCGAATTAAAAGAGACTCGATTAAACGGCTTTTCGCTATATTTGTCCAAATATCTGCCTGACGCTGAAAATCAGGAGCTAAATCAATTTCATCATGCTTAATTCTTTTAAGAAGCAAATCCATTGTCATCGGTTTAGTTTTAACCCTGATTTTAGTCGGATCAAATGGTTCTAAATTTTCATCATCATCATCTTCAAATTTAAACTCATTTTCTAAATCATCTTCTTGATCTAGCAATTCCATCTGTTGATTATTAAGTTTATTTGTTTCCATATATGACAAATGCTACTAAAAATTTACTTAGGCAGAATTAGATATCATTAAATCATAATACCAAATAAATTATCTGGGCGTTGATTGAATAGAATTTTCAACGACTTATGAACAGTAATCTCACTGAGTAGTAGAACTTTTATTAAATTCGCTATTGAGGCAAAACGCATCTAAATTAAATTATGCAAGCAAAATCAGGATTTAGCATGGCTAAACCCTGAGCGACTACTTTTGATCTAAAATTCTTAGGCTTCGTCGTAAGCTTCTAAATCTAAGAGGTGGATATAGGCTTCAACTAACTCTGGACGCTGAAAAGCGATCGCCCGCAGTAGATGCCAATCATTCAAACCCTCAAAAGCATTACTATAGTTATCTAATTCCAGACGTGTAGCCAAATCTTTTACCTCTGTCGCCGTCATAGCAGAAATTTCTGTTTTGGAAATGCTTAGAGTTTTCATAATGCTTGCCCCTCCCTTTTGCAGCGCTTACATTCAGCTTAGGGTGGAGTTGCTTCCACCTGTTCTATCTTACTCATTAACGAGCATGAAATTTGTAAAAATTCTTGTGATTTTTACCAGAATTTGGAAAATTTTTGTAACTAAACCTAACCAATTGTGTTAAGAACAAAAGTTCGTAGCACTTCTAACATTTGTAAATTAATTTCATGTCCCGTTGCAAATTCATGATACTCCACAGCTACGCCTAGAGATTGTGCCATTTCTCTCGACTTAATCGCCGCTTGTAGGGGGACTACTTCATCCCTTGTACCGTGCATGATTAATGTCGGCGGAAAATTGCCTTGATTCAGCGTTGCTACGTCAGGATGTAGATAGCCACTTATCACTACCAACCCAGCCAGGGGTAAGCTTAATCCTACATCTAAAGTCATCGCCCCACCTTGAGAGAATCCGCTCAAAATTGTGCGTGATAACGGTACACCCGTATTACTTTCTAAAGAGAGCAACCAATCTATGAGTAGTTGTTTACTTTGGGTTAATCCATCATACATATTTTCTGTCCGCAGATCATACCATGCCTTACCCGTATCAGCATAAGGATAAGGATAGGGAGCATTGGGGAGAAGAAACTCGTAATCAGGTAAATTGACATAAGGAATCAAAGATGCAACATCTTGGGCATTTGCACCCCAACCATGTAAAGTAACGATTAAAGCATCTGGTGTTTTTCCTGCTGGTGGAGAAACTCTGATGAAGTCTAATGTTTGAGTCATGGGTAATTGAGTTAAGAATTAATGCAGATACAGTATACCGCGTCTTAATCCAGTACACATTTCCTAACTTTTTTCGTTCTTCTGGAAGTTTTTATATTTTGCCGTATTCACAGAGTGATATTGCATAATGACAGCATGAATTATGCTTTGCGCCAAGAAGCAAAGGCGCAAAGTTTAATACCAATTTTATGTGAGGTTACACAGAATTATGAAATCCATGAATTCATCCGTCTCTATCTGCGGTCAATAAGTCCCGAAATTTTATTCTATGCAGCTTCATCTTAATTTACACTCTCCCTTGGGGTATATATTAAATAGGGAAGTAAAATAAAAAAATAATATTGGGATGGGGATATGGTGACATTAAATATTGATGATTTACAAGAAGTTGATAAATTTCGGAATTTACAATTAACATTACGCGATCGCTGGCAAACTAGCGAGTTATTCGACAATAGTGAAGCGGATATTTTAATTGTTCCTTCTTTGAGTATAGATCAAGGAGAATTACTCAAGGTAGAAGGATGTGAGCATTATGAAGAAAGATTACTTTTCTCCTTAATGCGGTTAAGAAATCCCCGCACTAGGTTAATTTATGTGACATCAATGCCACTTCATCCTAGTATTATTGATTATTATCTGCAATTACTTCCGGGTATTCCTTTCTCTCATGCTCGTCATCGCTTATTATTACTTTCTACCTATGATGCTTCTTTAAAACCCCTCAGTCAAAAAATATTAGAACGTCCTCGATTATTGGAAAGAATTTACAAGGCTTTGCGCTTAGATAAGGCTTTTATGGTATGTTATAATTCCACTTTTTGGGAAGCGCAATTATCTTTAAAGTTGGGTGTACCTTTATATGCTGCTGCACCAGATTTGCAAATTTGGGGAACAAAGAGCGGCAGTAGACAGATTTTTCAAGAAAGTAATGTCCCACTTCCCGACGGTAGTGAGTTAGTCAGGAATTGTGAAGACTTAGCAAATGTTGCGGCTGATTTATGGGAACGTCAACCGACATTACAAAGAATGGTAATTAAGTTGAATGAAGGTTTTTCTGGGGAAGGGAATGCACTGTTAGATTTACGGGAAATAATGGATGTTGCACCGGGAAAAGCTGATCATAGTCAAAGAGTAACAGCAATTAGCGATCGCTTACTGCATTTACGGTTTCAATCTTTACAAGAAACCTGGGCAAATTTTTCTCGGCGCATTCCTGAATTAGGGGCAATAGTGGAAGCTTTTATCGAAGGAGAAATCAAACATTCACCCAGTGTACAAGGCAGAATTACACCCAATGGAGAAGTAGAAATTATTTCTACCCATGACCAAATTTTAGGCGGACCAGACGGACAAATTTATATAGGTTGTCGCTTTCCTGCGGATGCAAATTATCGCTGTGAATTACAGGAATTAGGTTTAAGAGTTGGAAATAAATTAGCGGAAAAAGGAGCTTTAGAAAGATTTGCCGTTGATTTTGTCACTGTAGATCGAGGTCATGGTAAATGGGATATTCAAGCCATTGAAATTAATCTTCGTAAAGGGGGAACAACTCACCCATTTATGACTTTAAAATTACTAACTAATGGACGTTATGATTTATCCACTGGATTATTTTATAGTCAACAAGGCAGACCTAAATATTATATTGCCACAGATAATTTACAAAAACCTAGTTATCAGGGATTATTACCTAATGACTTAATGGATATTATCGCTCACCACAGGTTACATTTTGATAGCGGCACAGAAACAGGTACAGTTTTTCATCTCATGGGTTGTCTTTCCCAATTTGGTAAATTAGGATTAACCAGTATTGGTGATTCACCCCAAGAAGCGGAAGATATTTATCACAAGGTTATTGAGGTTCTTGATCAAGAAACCAGCGGTGATCATAATAATCATTCTATCTTTACTGATTATAATTTTCCCATCACTGGAGATGGATATAGTTGCTAATAAAAAGATAAAATTATGACATCAGATCATTTTCAAATTATCTTATCCTCTTGTTGGTTAGCTGGTTTGCTTGTATCTATCTAAAGACATTTAAAAGCTAATAATTTTCTACAAAAGAGCTTGAATATAAAAGTTTTTTGCTTGATTTACATGAATATCTAGAACTAAAGTGAAATAGACGCTAAAATCGATCCAGCCTTTGTATTTTCGTGGTTTTGACCCAGATAACTCAGAGTGCGGTTCACTGCATAAATCCCCATTGTCAACGTCCCTATCCTCAACCTTGGGGAAACAAATTCTGTAACAGTTGTGGCGCACCGCTGCATCTGTTAGACCGCTATTTCTCTCTTAAACCTCTCGGTGCGGGGGGATTTGCCCAAATTTACACAATTTGGGATGAAAAGACACAGACAGAAAAAGTGCTAAAGGTGCTAGTTGAAACTTCACCCAAGGCGCTGGAATTATTTATTCAAGAAGCGGAAGTTTTAAGTAGTTTCCGCAACTCCGGCGTGCCTAAAGTTGAGGCTGATGGCTATTTTCAAGTTAACTTAATTAATCCTAAACCCCATCAATTACCTTGTTTGGTGATGGAAAAAATCAATGGCTACACTTTAGAGGAAGTATTAATAAATTCTCCTCAAGGTTGTTCCGAAGATTTGGTAGTCGGTTGGTTTATTCAAGCTGTATTGATTTTACAGGAGTTACATAAACGCCAAATTATTCACCGCGATATCAAACCTTCTAATTTGATGTTGCGGACTTCCACACCAGTATCTCCTGCCAAAAGTGATCAATTGGTGCTAATTGATTTTGGTGGTGCTAAACAATTTAGTGGGTCAGTTTTGCGATCGCACCCCACTTCTACACGCTTGTACTCTGCCGGCTATAGTCCCCAGGAACAAATTCGCGGCGGTAATATTGGACCAGGGGCAGATTTTTATGCGTTGGGACGGACAATGATTCAACTACTTACCGCCAAATATCCATCCGAATTGGAAGATAGTTTAACTGGAAAATTGCGTTGGCGAAATTATCGGCAGATTAAGCCAGAGTTAGCGGATTTAATTGATGAAATGGTAGAAGATGATGTGCGATTACGTCCAGCAAATGCAGCTATTATTCATAAACGGTTATTAAGTATCGCTTCCCCCTCTCCACAGCAAAATTTATTCAGTAGTACGGGTAAATCTGTTGTCCAATCCATCACTGAATTTACCCAAGCTATAAGTAATACTACTTTATTGATAATTCAGGGAATATACAAATTTTTATCCGCTTGTTTGGCAACTATTTGGGTAATGATCCTGACGAGTATCTGCGCGGGAATCGGGACTATGATTGGGTTTTTCCTAGCTTACCATACCAGTTTAGGCGATCGCTGGCTAGAATTACTAACCTATCCATTACCAACATTAGTCGAAAAACAACCTTATATAGCCGCAGAAAGTATAGTTTATGGTTTTGCAGGTTTGGGAACAGGTTGGGGATTAACCTTATCAGGGTGTTTTGGGCAAAAGCGGCGGTTTCTCATCACAGCCTTAATGGGCTTAATTGGCTACAGTTTAGGCTGGATAGCTTGTCAATTCATCACCACTCCAAATCCGGCGGAAAGCTTAGTCACATGGATTTTAATCTCACTTCCCCTATTAACCCTTGGTTTAGGTCTTCGCAGTCATCAAATCGCCTACGCTGTCATTGCAGGTTTAGGAAGTGCCAACCTCATAGCCATTTTCGTGCGTTTAGGGTTAGGACTACATTTATTCCATTTTTCCAGTCAACCACAAGGGCTGGATATATTTTCACCCATAGGTTTTTTTAGTTTAGTGAGTATCTTAATCAGCTTTTCCCTGAGTATAAGCCATTACCTAATTGTCCCTTGCTTACGCTGGTTAGGTTGGCGATAACAATTAAAAATTCTTGAAACCCTTGTAGAGACGTTCCATGGAACGTCTCTACGATCTTTTTAGGAGATGTCTTTTGTAATCCCCCTAGTGGAATATTTTTATTTTTATATAAGATTCCTACGGGCAAAAACAATACTAAAATAAAGATAATACCCTAAAACAGAGCTTTTTGCCCAGTTTATCACTAATATGAGTAATACCAATTTTTGGAAACCTGCTTACCAGCGATTCAAACCAGAAGAACCTCTGGCTACATCTGAAGAGTTGCAAAATTTCTACGTCCCCAGAGATAATAGTCCTGTAGACCAGCTTGTTAGTTTATTGGAAATGGAAGATGATCCAGCAAAATTTTTACTGGCGGGTCATCGAGGTGGCGGTAAAACTACTGAACTGCGACGATTAGAACAAAAATTAGGAAATACACATACTGTTATTTGGATAGATACCCAAACAGCGTTAGATAGATATAACATTGGCTATGCTGAAGTTGTAGTTTTGATTGGTTTGCAAATTGCACAGCAAGCTATTAAATCTAATTGGTTATTTAAAAAAGATAAATTATTAACAAGATTACAGGACGCACTCAAGACAGTAGTTTATCAAGATAAAGGTACTCATACTGAAGGTTTGGGAATGCCAGAATTTATCGAAAAAGCAGGATTAATTCTCAAACGTGGCTTAACTAGAGAAATAACTAAAACCGTTAATGTTCGTCCAAAATTAACGGAAATTATTGATAGCGTTAATGAGATTATTATCGCTGCTGAAAAAGAAAATAACCAAAAATTATTTATTATTGTTGATGGACTAGATAGACATGATTTAGTTACAGCTTTGGATATGTTTTCTAGTTCATTGCTGACAGAATTAAGCTGTCATATTATCTATGCAATTCCCATTGCTTTGCGATATTCGCCGAACTTTAGACAACCAATGGAAAGCTTTCAAAAATGTTTGGATTTGAATAATCCTCCCGTTTTTGAATGTGATAATAATCTATGTCCTACAAATAACCCTGATCATATAGGCAGACAAACTCTCGTGAATATAATTAATAAACGTCTCGATAGCTTAGGCTATGATTATCAAGGTTTATTTACACCTGATGCCTTAGAACTGATTTGTGAAAAAAGCGGTGGTGTGATTCGAGATTTAGTGAGATTAGCGCGGACTGCTTGTGAAATCGGACTGCGAAAAAGATTGAAGTTAGTAGATTTGGACACTGCAAAATCAGCAGTGCAAGAAGTTCGCAGAGAATATAATTTAGATGATTATCAATATCCCGAAATTCATTCAGTACATATTACTGGAAAGTTAACCTCTAAAACCCATAGTTTACCACAAAAAGGCGAATTTATTATTTGTGATGAGCTTTTACAAAACAAACTCGTTTTGGGTTATTACAATTCTAGACAAAAATCTTGGTTTGATATTAATCCTATTTTGATAGAGGATTTACAACGTTGGCAAGAAGCTAACAATTTTCTGTAAAAATGTAACTATTCTAGAAACCTTACTATAGAAAATTGCTGGCAAATGAAGTATAGAAATTAATAATAAAACTCTGGTGGGGTGGGCATCTTGCCTGCCATTGTGTATGGTCATGAAACATCCTGTAATTTAAACTGGTGCTAACTATGCTTTCTGATGACTCCAATTATATTTTGACCGAAGCTGATAAAGAAGAATTAGAAAAATTAGTCAGCATCTTAGAACTTTCCAGTGGAACAACAATTATTTTTGCTGTTACACCAGAAAGTAGTCCTCAACATTTGGTTGTGCAACAGCTACAAGAAGATTTAAAAAAATGCGAAGAAAAATTTACTTTTGACAACTTTTTTTATAGTGAAAATTCTTTTCATAACTTCTTATATAGTTTAGATGAAAATGTGCAACCAGAGCGCAAATTAATTATGGCATTTGGTCTTGATCAATTGCCTACAGATAGATTGTTTAGAGAAATGCAGTGTTTAAACTTAGGACGAGAAGAGTTATTTGGTAGAAACTTAATATTAATTCTTTGGTTGAATCAAATTAAATTTTTAGATGAGTTTCGTCACCGTGCGCCGGATTTTTGGGATTGGCGAGAAAAGGTAGTACAATTTGAAACTCGTAATCCTTTACTTTATATTTATTTAGAATGGCTAATTGCTGAAAATTCCTATCTCAAAATGAGTGGTGTAATGCAAGTAAATCGTCAAGTTGATATTTTCCTTGACCAGATTTATGTTTCTCTGCAAGCACAACGACGACAAGAAATCATTGATAATTCTGAACTTGAAGCACTAACTGTTTTAAAATCTCCCTCTAATTTTAGTCGAGTTAAAGGAATAGGAATTGATTTTGATGATTGGGATGAATCTCACTATTATGAACCTATAAGAGAAAAAACCACATCTATTTCTAGTACCAAAATCATTACCGAAAAGGTTGAATTATCCCACGCAGTAAAAGCAAATTCTTACAGCGTCATTTTAGGCGCTCCTGGTGCGGGTAAAACTACTCTTTTACGTTATTTAGCTCTGCATTTTGCCACAGCTAAAAGGGATGATCAAGAAACGGTAATTGGTGGGGAAGCAAAGGAAGATTTAGGAAAAACTCTCCTTCCTATTTTTTTTCGTATTGCTGATTATGCAGAAAAACTAAAACAACAACCAAATTTAACTTTAACTGAATATTTACGCCAATTTTATCGTCAGTGGGAAGCTCATTTTCAAACACAAGGAGAAATGGGAACTGAGGTATCAGCATTTTTATTAGATGCTATGCGTCAGGGAAAATGCTTGATGTTGCTAGATGGTTTAGATGAAGTATTTGATCAGGAAAGCCGCAGACAAATTGTAGAATCTATTAATCAGTTTGTTAATGATTTTTCTAATAATAAATATGTAATTACTAGCCGCATTGCTGGTTATCGTGATGTGCAATTAAGCAGCCGTTTTGCTGAATATATGATTGAAGATATGAGCAGCGAAAAGGTAGAACAGTTTTTATATCGCTGGTGTCGAACAGCAGAAAAAGCACAACAACCAGATGCTAATGAAGAACAATTACAAAGAAAAGGAAATGAGCAAGCACAAAATATTTTAAACGCAATTCAAGAAAGTGAAGGTGTGAAGCGTTTAACAGCAAATCCCTTACTTTTAACTATTTTGGCACTGATTCACCGCAATGGGGAACGTTTACCTAACCGTCGGGTGAGGTTATATGAGTTAGCAGTGCAAACTTTGATAGAAGATTGGCAACTTAGTAAAAAATTACCAGATGCGCCAAAAGTCGTATTAAGAGAAACTGAAGTAGTAGAACTTTTAGCACCTTTAGCATATTGGATGCACGAAGAAAAGCCTTCTGGTTTAGTAACAGAAACGGAAGTGCAACAGCAACTAGCAACCAAAATAGCAGAACTAAATGATGCTGAACCAGAATCAGATTTAGTGCGTCAAGCTGTAGGAGAATTTCTGCGGAAAGTGAGGGAAACAACAGGTTTATTTGTGGAACGCGCACCTGGTGTTTATGGTTTTATGCACCTGACTTTTGAAGAATATTTTGCGGCTCGTTATATTGCAGATAATGACCAAAGTAAAATTCAAGAACTAATTCAACAACATCTCCATGAACCACGCTGGAATGAGCCAATTTTGTTGTCTTTAGGGTATTACGGAATTCATTCTCCTGGACAAGTTAAGAAATTAATAGATCAATTATTTAGCAATTTACAAGATTATCAACCTGCACTACAACATGGTGAGATAAAAATAAAAACCTCTGCTGATAATACAATTATTATTTACTTAAAAGCAGAAGATGATTCAGCAGAAATATTAAAAAATATAGAATTTAATTTGCAAGATTTATTTTTTGCAGGACAAGTTATTGCTGAAGTTGAAGTTAGTAATATTTTCCGCAAAAATGTTATTGAAAAATTAGTTATTACTTACATTGGTATAGATGATGATTTTGACAATGATCTAATTAAGCAACTCCTGCGAACACTACGAAAAATTGAACTATTTTATCAGAAAGGTGAAGTCATAGCCAAATTAACAGAAGTAGCTAATGATGTAAGCCTATCTCCAGAAATGCAGATTAAAGCAAAAACAGCTATTTTGTATGTTGCTTGCGGTCAATCAGTAGGATTAGATAATTATGTAACAAAAATTGTTAATCAATTAGAATCTTCGCTTTTTGATAGTATTAGAAATTTGGTAAAAGAACTGGGTGAAGAAATGACACCTAACCTAGAAATTAGCCGTCAATTTCATAATCATGATGAAAGTTATAAAATGGCATTAATTTTTATCACTGCGATGTCTTATGTCAGAAAAGAAAATTATGATAAAGCTATTACAATTTTTGAAGATATAGACCAAAAATCAAATAATAGTCTTAAATCATTTATTTATTGGTCTTTGGCTATATGTTATAAAGAGAAAGAAAATTATGATAAAGCTAATGAATATTATGATAAATGCAAAATAGCTGATGATAATCTATCAAATACATCATTTATTTTTTGGAGAAATTGGGGTTGGTGTCAGAAATCAAACAGCAAACATGAACAATCACTTGATTACTACCAAAATGCACTAAATATTATTAATAAAATTCAACATTTCAAATATAAAGCAAGCTGTCTTTTCAGTATAGGCAGAGTTTATCAAGATTGGGGTAAATACGAACAGGCAATCAGTTACCACGAACAAAGTCGGGAACTTTATCAACAATTAGGTAAAGAGAAAGATGTAGCTGATTTGTGGTATAATTTGGCTGATTGCTATAGAAAATGGGGAAAATATCAACAAGCTGTTGATTGTGAAAACCAAGATTTAGCTATTCGTCAGCAGTTGGATGACCAAGTTAATATTGCTGATGCTTACTTTCAGCTAGGAACGATTTATCAAGGTTGGGGAAAATACGAACAAGCAATAAATTACCACGAACAAAGTCGGGAACTTTATCAACAATTAGGTAAAGAGAAAGATGTAGCTAATCAGTGGTATAACCTAGCTGTTTGCTATAGAGAATGGGGAAAATATCAACAAGCTGTTGATTGTGAAAATCAAGATTTAGCTATTCGTCAGCAGTTGGATGACCAAGTTAATATTGCTGATGCTTATAGGCAACTAGGAAGGATTTATCAAGATTGGGGTAAATACGAACAGGCAATCAGTTACTACGAACAAAGTCGGGAACTTTATCAACAATTAGGTAAAGATGAAAATGTTGCTAATTTGTGGTATTGGCTGGCTGATTGCTATAGAGAATGGGGAAAATATCAACAAGCTGTTGATTGTGAAAACCAAGATTTAGCTATTCGTCAGCAGTTGGATGACCAAGTTAATATTGCTGATGCTTATTTTCAACTAGGAAAGATTTATCAAGATTGGGGTAAATACGAACAGGCAATCAGTTACTACGAACAAAGTCGGGAACTTTATCAACAATTAGGTAAGGAAAAAAATGCAGCTAACCAGTGGTATTGGCTGGCTGATTGCTATAGAGAATGGGGAAAATATCAGCAAGCTGTTGATTGTGAAAACCAAGATTTAGCTATTCGTCAGCAGTTGGATGACCAAGTTAATATTGCTGATGCTTATAGGCAACTAGGAAGGATTTATCAAGATTGGGGTAAATACGAACAGGCAATCAGTTACTACGAACAAAGTCGGGAACTTTATCAACAATTAGGTAAAGATGAAAATGTTGCTAATTTGTGGTATTGGATAGCTGTTTGCTATAGAGAATGGGGAAAATATCAGCAAGCTGTTGATTGTGAAAACCAAGATTTAGCAATTCGTCAGCAGTTGGATGACCAAGATAGAATTGCTCTTGCTTACTATCAGCTAGGAAGAATTTATCAAGGTTGGGGTAAATACGAACAAGCAATCAGTTACTACGAACAAAGCCGGCAACTTTATCAACAATTAGGTAAGGAAACATCTGTAGCTAATATGTGGTATAATCTGGCTGATTGCTATAGAGAATGGGGAAAATATCAGCAAGCTGTTGATTGTGAAAACCAAGATTTAGCTATTTGTCAGCAGTTGAATGACCAAGTTAATATTGCTGATGCTTACTATCAGCTAGGAAGAATTTATCAAGGTTGGGGTAAATACGAACAGGCAATAAGTTACTACGAACAAAGTCGGGAACTTTATCAACAATTAGATAAAGATGAGAATGCAGCTACACGGTTACGACAAATTGCTAACTGTCAAGTTTTATTAGCCAAAAATACCGCAAACACAACAGAAGTTACTGAATTACTGAAACAAGCTGAGAAAAATATCCACCAAGCTATAGAAATCAATACTCTAGGACAATATCAAGAAAATCTTGCTTACGATTACACTAAACTCAGTTTACTTTATTCAGCACATCTACATCTTTTACCTATTGATAACTCTTCAATACCAGAAAAGATTGCTTTATTTGAGGAATACTATTACAAAGGCTTAACTTATTTTGATGAACTGGGACAAATAGTAAATAAGGCCGAAGAAGCTTTAGATATAGCTCGTGTTTACCTAGAGGTAGAAGTTCTAGAAAATCTTGACCGGAGCGAAGAAATGGCTCAAGAATGTTTACAAGTCTTTCAAGATTACAACCGCCAAAAATTGACAGCTTCAGCATACAAGCTGTTAGGGGAAATTTACCTGAAACGGACACAGCAAAATCAGCCTGATAATCAAGTTATTGCTCATCAGTTTTTAACTCAGAGTTTGCAAATCTATCAAGATTTAGATTTACAGAAACAAGCTGGAGAGATAAGCATGATCCTGGATAATGTATAATTAATTATTAATGATTATTAATAAACACTTGGTGAGAATTAAATGTGCGTGGTTTGAAACCCGTGTAGAGACGTTCCATGGAACGTCTCTACTTTTTTACCAGATGTCTAATTATCAGTTCCCCAAAACACAGATACCCCTGGTTCATTTTTGTTGTGAACCAGAGGTATCTCATAATTGGTAGACTATAAATCTTTCGGTATACTGAAGTTGAAACCAATATACACTCTTTATTCCCATTTGCATAGTTCTGTAATAACAATTTATTTAAGTTTTGTATACTTTTAATTATTTCTTTATATTTAAGATTAATTAAGCCAGCAAATATCCTGTTTTTATTCCCTTGCATTAGCAGCATTTTGGTGATAAATACCGCCTAAATTAGCTAATTCGGCACTTAATGATCGGAAATTAAGTTATTCTGAAGCTTATTTGCAAAAAATATGGAAACATTGAATATGGAACGTACTATTTCATTTTTAGGCATTTGTGTTTTCATCGGTATATGCTACGCTCTGTCCGTGAATCGTCAAGCTGTGCGTTGGCGTACAGTTGCTTGGGGGTTAGGGTGGGAATTTATTTTGGCTATAGTCATTCTCAAAACGGCTTGGGGTTTGAACTTATTTAAATCCTTGGGAAATATTGTTGGTAACTTTTTGGCTTTTTCTGATGTTGGTGCAAAATTCGTCTTTGGTGAAAACTTCAAAGATCATCTGTTTGCTTTTCAAATTCTCCCCACAATTATCTTTTTCTCATCATTTATCAGTATTCTTTATTACTATGGCATTTTGCAAAGAGTTGTCAATGCCCTAGCATGGTTCATGATGAAAACCATGAAAACATCAGGTTCTGAATCTTTATCCTGTGCGGGAAATATCTTCTTGGGACCAACAGAAGCAGCACTCATGGTCAAACCTTACCTAGCAAACATGACAAAATCTGAATTGCACGCCGTCATGACTGGTGGTTTTGCTACCATTGCTGGGGGTGTACTAGGTGCTTATTTGTCCTTTGGGATTCCACCAGAACATTTAATTGCTGCTTTTTTTATGACTTCTCCTGTTGCCTTGATAGTATCAAAAATAATGTATCCAGAAACAGAAGTATCGGAAACTACAGAAAAAGTTAATATAGACATCAAAAGTAATTATGTTAATGTTCTCGATGCAGCCACATCTGGGGCAATTGATGGGGTAAAATTAGCAGTTAATGTTGGGGTAATAATAATTGCTTTTTTGAGTTTATTAGCTGCTGTGAATGCTAGTTTAAGTTGGTTGGGAACGTTGGCAGGTTATCCGCAATTATCCTTAGAAGGGATGTTATCTTTAATTATGTTTCCCGTAGCTTGGTTAATGGGTATACCTTGGGCTGACTGTGGACAAGTTGGAGCATTATTAGGTAAAAAGACGATTCTTAATGAATTTATCGCCTATTTGGATTTAGGAGAACTGATTAAGAAACAAGAAATTTCTCAACGTTCAGCTATTATTACTACCTATGCCTTATGTAATTTTGCTAATATTGGCTCAATTGGCATTACTATTGGTGGAATGACAGGAATAGCACCCAACCGCCAACAAGACTTAGCCCGTATGGGTTTAAGGACTATGATTGGCGGATTATTGGCAGGTTTTATTACTGCGGGAATTGCGGGAATTTTGATTTAGAAATAATTGAAATTACAGGATTTGCTGTAGGGGTAGCGCCCCCGTGCCTACCCCATTCTTATGGAGGTACAAGAACCCCACCCCCAACCCCCTCCCCGCAAGCGATGAGGGGGCTATGATAGATTTTATAGAGACATCCGGTAAGCGTAAAACTCAGTGTCTTTAGACCTGAGATATAAGCGACACGAGGGATTTTAATCCCTGTGGTATGTTACAATTAAATCGTGAGTAAGAATAAAAAAACATCTATGTGTTGAAGCATCCTAGTACGGAGAAATCCCGGCTCATAAGAAACAACGGTTAGGTTCAAGTCCTAACGGCAGTATTGACAAAAAAGAGCGAGTAATGGCAGGGTGTGGAGCGTACCGAGTCTTGGCTTAGTGATGGATTCTGAAAACACTGAAAACAATAAAAGTAAGCGCAATTTCGACACCTTAATTGGCAGTTGTTTTGAGCGTCTAGGCGGCGTTTGGCGGTCGCAGCGAGATTGGATTGGGCTAAACCCTTAATCTAATTCTGTCAGTAGAATCTCAGTGGCTTTAGCCACTGAGAGTGTCAATATTAACTATTTACGTCAGGAAATTGGTCAAGAACGAGGTGGACATATTTCGCCTTTAGCTGCATATAACGAGTTAACAGATAGATTTTTAATTATGGATGTTTCGCGCTATAAATATCCACCTGTTTAGGTAAAAACAGAGTATTTATGGAAAGCAATGAATACAAGTGATGTCGGTGCGGGGAAGACGTGGGGGTTTGTATTGGTGAGTAAGAATAATTGATGTTTATCTACAGGGAACAGGGAACAGGGAACAGGGAACAGGGAACAGGGAACAGGGAACAGGGAACAGGGAACAGGAACAGGGAACAGGGAACAGGGAACAGACAGGGAACAGGGAACAGGGAACAGGGAACAGGGAACAGGGAACAGGGAACAGGGAACAGGGAACAGGGAACAGGGAACAGGGAACAGGGAACAGGGAACAGGGAACAGGGAACAGTTGTTACCAAAACTGTAACAATTGAGAATTTATGAATCTGTGGATGAGATAGTGAACAATTAGGAGATTAGCAACGTCTTTTGCAATAGACACCTGAAAATCTGGAGTAATTGAGGTAAAAGGATGAATTCTGTCACAACCAATTTTCTGCAACGACGTTATGGGGTAAGTTTGGGCAGACGTTATGTTTTAGCAGCCGCTGGTGTTATGCTATTAGGTGCGTTTGCTTCCCGATAGATAACAGCAATAACGTTTTTACTAAATCTTATCTACCCAATGCCGAACTAGGATTTTTACCGGACGATAATCTACTTTGAGAGCAATATGGCGGATGAGTATGTCATGAAATACTCAAAGAATTATTAGGCTCTATTTTCGGAGATGTTTCTGGTGTCATGGGTGCAGATTTGTCATCGGGGTGAGAGTCTTCTGTGTCCAGATTAAGTGTTGAGGGACGAATGGCGTTGATGATGCTTTTAATAACCACAGCGCAGGGAACAGCGACAATTACACCTAAAAGTCCGCCAATTCTCGCTCCAGTTAAGACAGAAATTAAAATCCACACGGGGTTTAACCCAGTAAAACTACCTAAGATTCGGGGTGCAATCAGATTTTCCAGAATTTGCTGGACTATTATGGCTGCTATTAATACCCTTACGCCCATAGAAACATCTTGAAGTGAAACTAAAGAGGTGGTAAGGGCGATACCGACAGAACCACCAAAGGGGATAAGTGCCATAACTCCAATCGTTAACCCAAATAATAGACCAAAGGGAACTTTTAGCCATAAAAAGGTGGGAATTAGGGCAGAAGCCATGCAGGTTGATAAAATTAATTGGGTGATAAAAAAGTTTTGAAAGCTTAAACGAACTGTTTTGGAAAAGGGGGCGCGAAATTTACCAGGTAGCCATTCTACTAAACTTTGCCAAAGTTCGCCGCCATGCTGTAATAAATAAAAGGTTAATACCATTGTCAGCAGGAAATCGAGCAGACTGGTGACAGTGATCACAGCTAGATTTAGTACCTGTCCGGCGATCGCCTGTAATTGTCCTTTGACGCGATCGTTGATTTGTGCGGCTAAAGCATCGAGGTTGATTGGTAAACCAGCACCTTCTGCTTTTTCATTGAGGATCATTAATTGAGAACGTCCTGAGTCTATTAATTCTGGTAACCGCGCCACCAGTTGTTGAGCTTGAGTCAGGGCCAGAGGAAACAGGGTGACACCTAGAGCCAATAAAATGGATAATGCTAACAAAAATACGAGGATGGCTACTTGCTCTCGTTTCGCTCCGTGATTTTCCATCCAACTCACGGGGTAGCTGAGTAAAAATGCTAATACAGAAGCTCCGACTAAAATAACAATCAGGGAGTGAAAATAATTGAAAATTGCGGCAATAGCCCAACCATTCAGAACTAATAGGGGCGCAAGTAGGGCGATCGCTAAAAATCTGGCTATAGGTGTCAGTGTTTGCCACCAATTGAGTAGCTTGCGTGTCTGCATTTTTAAGTAATTACACTATATAACTAAATGGGTTTCTGCTTGACCAAGTATTAATCTCGTTGAGGCAGATAATAGGTGATGAAAATTATCAATTATTAATTGCCTCCTACCTAACAAGTAACTTAAGTTATTTATCTCTAACTTAACGACTATTATTCACCATCTCTAGTTTATGATCACATCAACCACTATGGATAACTTGCCCTCAAAAGATACAGATATCTCAAAAACACAACTCGTTCTGTATTTGATTCCCATTATCGGCTTTTTTCCCTCCCTGTGGACTCTCTATCAGCGGCAGGGTAGTCGGGAACAACTGGCAATCAGTCGTTTGTCTATTACCTTGGCTTTTATCTGGATGTTAGGTTATTTATTGTTAACTACTGGATCAGTAACGAATTTTTTGACACTTCGCTTTTTAATCCTCAATAGTTTCCTGACTTCTGGTTATTTTTTAGTGAGTATTTGGTTGATTTTTCGGGTCATTCAAGGTAAATCCTCCCGTTTACCGGGATTTAGCAACTTGGCAGAACGAGTATGGCGGAAATATTAAGAGACTTCCAAATAAAAAAATGTCCCAAAACTAACGCAAAAACCCTCCCTATTTCTTCTCTCTCTGTGTTCTCTGTGCCTCTGTGGTTCGTTTGTTCATTTATTTATTGGGATAATTTATTTCCTGGAAGTCCCTAACCGGGGAACAGACTGAACTTTTATCTAAATCTAAGTAAAAGGAATTTAGTTGAAGATTACCATATTTAGCAGTTTTTTATAGCAAACTGATCAAGAGTTGGCTATTATAGTCTGATTTGTTTTAGATGTATTGATCGGCAAATTTAGTTTATTTAAAATCGTAGGTGAGAGGAAGTCTGTGACTAGTCAAAAAACATCAGCAGCACAACAAAGAGCCGCAAAAGCTAAATATAAGGGTCAAGGGAAAAATTCTCGCCCGTCTAAATCGGGACGGTGGCTATGGTTTGCGGTGGGTATGGGGGGGATTGCCATAGTATCAGGACTTGCAGGGGCATTATTAGCTGTTTCTTGGGAAAGTACGCCTTTACAACAAGCTCAACTTAGTCCCCAGGAAGAAGCAGTATTTGATAGCGATAGTATTTCTGGCAATGGGTTACAATTTTCTCAGCTAACTCGTCCTGTTAATATCCTGTTAATGGGTATGAGTGTACTACCTCCAGATGTCCAAAATCCCCCATCCGAAACCAAAAATCTGCGTTATTTGCCCCAGATTAACTCTTTTGACGGTCTTTCTGATGTGATGCTGCTGGTCAAATTTGATCCAGAGACCAAAAAAGTAGTCATGCTTTCTGTTCCTAGAGATACCCGTACACAAATTGAAGGGCATGGAGTCAAAAAAATTAATGCGGCTAATGTGGATGGTGGTCCAGCTTTGACGGCGAAAACCGTTAGTAATCTTTTGGGTGGAGTAGGAATTGATCGCTACGTTCGGATTAATGTCTTAGGTGTTAGTAAGCTAATTGAAGCTTTGGGCGGAGTGAATATTTATGTCCCCAAAGATATGAAATATCGGGACGATTCCCAGCATTTATACATTAATTTAAAAGCGGGTCAACAACATCTCAATGGTGAACAAGCGTTGCAATTACTCCGCTATCGCCATGATGAATTGGGCGATATTGGGCGAATTCAGCGGCAGCAAACGGTGTTGCGAGCTTTAATCGAACAGACTCTTAACCCGACAACCATCACGAAATTACCAGATATTCTCAATGTGGTTAAGGAAAATATTGATACCAACTTATCCGTTGAAGAATTAATAGCACTGGTTGGTTTTGGTTCAAAAATCAATCGCGCAAATATGCAAATGTTAATGCTGCCTGGACGCTTTAGCGAAAATCGTGAGTTTGATGCCAGCTACTGGGTTCCAGATGGGCGGAATATTGCTAAATTAATGACTCAGCATTTTGGTCTAGAAGCAAAGACCACAGAAACATCATTTAGTGAGCCTGGTCGTTTGCGTATAGCTATTCAGGATAGTACAGGAGGCGATAGCGAAGCGCGACCTAGTAATCGCTCTCAATTGCGTCCCCTCATTAAAACATTGGAGAAAGCCGGCTATACCAATATCTTCGTCTCTAAACCCTGGGGACAACCCTTAGATGTAACCCACATTGTCGCACAACAAGGAGACGGAGGCAGTGCCGAATTAATTCGTAGTCTGTTGGGATTTGGAGAAGTGCGCGTAGAAAGCACAGGTAATATTAGCTCTGACATTACTATCCAAGTGGGTAAGGATTGGTTTCAAAATCAACCGATTTTCCAAAATTCTACCCGTCCGTAATCATAATTTGAGTATCAATTTCCGATTCATCCTTGAGAGGTTCAGATCTCCGATTTCTTTGAGAAGTCGGGGATCTTGTTGATAATTGGTAATTGGTGATGAAATTCCAGGTTTCATCCTGTTCATCCTTTAATCCTGGACATCCTGATTCTGACAGTTTCTCTAATATGCTCGAAAATTATTATATGAGTTAAAACTGAATGATGAAACAGCCTTGGGGTGCAATACAAGTAAAAAAGGCGCTGTGCGCTATGATTTCGGGTGTGGGGGTCGGGATGATCTTTTGGGGGTGTAATGCTAATAACCCCCAGTTTCAAGATACAAGATGGAATATATATGGAAATAGGCGTTATGGTTTTGAGTTTCCTTATCCGCATACTTGGCAGGTGTTAGGAAACCCAGACAATAGTGATGGTGTTGTTTTAGTTTCACCAAACCAAAAGAATGTGGAAATTCGTGCTTATGCAAGTAAGCCTGTATTAAAATCCTTAACTGAAAATTCTCAGCCAGTCCCTAATTTTCGGACTCACCAAGGTTTTGCTGGGGTATTGGCTGTAGATGCGGGGGAAAAGGTGACTGTGATCAAATTGACTATTAGCCAAGAGAAATTGGAGTATCACTGGCAAGGACAAAGCGGTAGCAAAGACTTTCCAAATTATTATCGGCTGTTTTACTACATCGCCCAGGAGTATAAAATTAGTCAGTAGTTAGTGGTTAGTTGTCAGTAGTTAATGGTTAGGTAAGGGACAGAAGTAATTTTGAATTTTGGATTTTGGATTTTGGATTTATTTACTGCCTTAGTGAGAATTTAATGATGAAGAGGGGACACAAACCTGATAGATTTAGCTATCAGCGAGTAAAAACTGGTAAAGATGAAAGTCCTGGTTATTGGTGGTGATGGGTATTGCGGTTGGGCAACCGCGCTTTACCTTTCTAATCGAGGTTACGAAGTTGGAATTTTAGATAGTTTGGTGCGGCGACACTGGGATAATGAACTGGGTGTAGAAACCCTTACCCCAATCGCACCAATTCAGAAACGTCTCCAGCGATGGCAGGATTTGACTAGTAAGTCTATTGATCTGTTTATCGGCGATATTACTAATTACGAGTTTCTGCACAAAGCTTTACACGAATTTCAACCAACTGCGATCGTGCATTTTGGTGAGCAACGTTCAGCGCCATTTTCCATGATTGACCGTGAACACGCTGTTCTTACCCAAGTCAATAATGTGGTTGGTACGTTGAATTTGCTGTACATCATGCGGGAAGATTTCCCAGACTGCCATTTGGTGAAATTGGGAACAATGGGTGAGTATGGAACTCCCAACATTGATATTGAAGAAGGATACATCACGATTGAACATAACGGACGTAAGGATACTTTGCCCTATCCGAAGCAGCCTGGTTCTATGTATCACTTGAGTAAAGTCCATGATAGTCATAATATCCACTTTGCTTGCCGGATCTGGGGTTTAAGGGCTACAGACTTAAATCAGGGGATTGTTTACGGTGTCCTAACTGAAGAAACGGGGATGGACGAACTGTTAATTAACCGATTGGATTATGATGGTGTATTTGGTACAGCACTGAATCGCTTCTGTATTCAAGCTACCGTGGGACATCCTCTCACTGTTTACGGTACAGGTGGACAAACTCGTGGCTTCTTGGATATTCGGGATACGGTGCGATGTATTGAATTAGCGATCGCTAATCCTGCTGAACCGGGAGAATTCCGTGTGTTTAACCAATTTACCGAACTATTTAGCGTCGGTGATTTGGCGATGATGGTGAAAAAAGCCGGCAACGCTATGGGATTGAATGTGGATATTAACCACATAGATAACCCCAGAGTGGAGAAGGAAGAACACTATTTCAACGCCAAAAACACCAAACTCTTGGATTTGGGTTTACAACCTCACCTGCTCTCTGATTCCCTACTTGATTCGCTTTTAAACTTTGCTGACAAGTATCAGAACCGAGTTGATCACAAACAGATTCTCCCCAAAGTCTCTTGGCATAGAAAATAGAAAATAGGAGTTCAGGAGTATGGCTAACGCCACACTATGCCTTCGGCACACTACGTGAACGCTATCAGGAGTTTAGGAGAAAGAAGGAACAAGAAAGAAATCTTCTCTCCTGTCCTTCTCTCCTGTCCTTCTCTCCTGTCCTTCTACTCCTATTCTGAACTTCTGCAACTTCTGTAACTTCTGAACTCCTGATAATTTGATATGCGAATAGCCCTATTTACAGAAACCTTTTTACCGAAAGTTGACGGCATTGTTACCCGTCTTCGTCATACCGTTGACCATCTTCAACGTCTTGGCAATCAAGTTTTGGTATTTGCCCCTGAAGGTGGCATCACTGAACATAAAGGTGCGAAAGTTTACGGGGTTAGTGGCTTTCCCTTACCTCTTTATCCAGAGTTGAAAATGGCACTGCCTCGCCCTGCCATTGGTCACGCTTTGGAAGAGTTTCAACCAGATATTATTCATGTTGTTAATCCCGCAGTTCTCGGACTATCAGGGATTTTTTATAGTAAAGTTCTCAAAATTCCTTTGGTGGCTTCCTACCATACCCATTTGCCCCAATATCTGCAACATTACGGATTGGGGATGTTGGAAGGGTTACTATGGGAGTTGTTAAAGCTCGGTCATAATCAGGCTGAGTTAAATTTGTGTACCTCTACGGCAATGGTAAAGGAACTTTCCACCCATGGGATTGAAAGGTGTGATTTATGGCAACGGGGAGTAGATACAGAATTATTTCATCCTGATTTAGTTAGTGCGGAAATGCGATCGCATCTTTCCCAAAATAATCCAGATAGCCCTTTATTATTGTATGTTGGTCGTCTTTCTGCTGAAAAGGAAATCGAACGCATTAAACCAATTTTAGAAGCCATTCCCAATGCCAGATTAGCATTAGTCGGCGATGGACCTCACCGTCAAGTTTTGGAAAAACACTTTGCTGGGACAAATACTTATTTTGTCGGTTATCTCATGGGTAAAGAATTAGGTTCTGCCTTTGCCAGTGCTGATGCTTTTATTTTTCCTTCCCGCACAGAAACACTCGGATTAGTGCTGCTAGAAGCTATGGCTGCCGGATGTCCAGTGGTAGCAGCCCATTCTGGAGGCATCCCTGATATTGTCACAGATGGTGTAAATGGATATCTTTTTGATCCACAAGCTGATATTCAAGAGGCAATTAATGCTACTATACGTCTGTTAAAACAACGGCAGGAAATAGCTATTATCCGTAAAAACGCCCGTGCCGAAGCAGAGAAATGGGGATGGACATCGGCTACACAACAACTGGAAGATTATTATCAAAAAATAATTTTAAGCAGTAGGGGGATACACAAATAACGTAGTTAAACAAGGTCAAACAACGTCAATTGCTGATAATTCGCTCTCTGATTGACCTTACTCGTAAGTTTGCTTTTAGGTTCTAGAGTCTGGGGCTTATCCATGCCCGTTTCCGCTTCAGTTTCCACTATTAGGGAATCGGTGAAACTTCTGAGTTCGTTCTAGCAAGATTACTTTTACATCGGAATGTTTCATATAACGAGTGATTTCAACGTCACTCATTCTTGCTAGAACGTTGTCAGCAGCGTTAGTATCTGAGTGCATCACGACCCCATCATGTCCGGTAAACTTGTCACCATTTCTACTACCCGTTAAGGTACTAAATCTGGAGTCAAGTTGTGACGTATACGCACAATTCACACTAACAACCGTGCAACCTACACGGGTTGAAACTTGTTTGAGGGCATCCGCAACTATCCCCTTGCACCATGAAGAAACATTTCTCTTCATACGCTTTCTCATGGGCTTTTTGCCTTTTAGTGCTTCCGTCAAATCTTCAAAAGCTACCTTGATCGCATCTGTCATCAAGTCATGCGTAGCTGTAAAAACGATTGTTTGAATCCTACCTTTAAAGGATCTTTCCCGATTTTCCCACTTGATTTTACCAAGATTATTTCGTTTAATTCTATCAGCCTTGGCACTGTTTCCTTTAGCTGTAGACTTGTTAAAAACTGACCTGATTTTATTACGTTTTACTTGTTTCGCTGTTCTGTAGTCGGTTTCTTGAGTTTGGATTTTACCAAAATCATTACCTAAAAATCTAGCACCATCATTAGAAGATGTGGCATAAACTTCGGTGTAACCTCTATCACATCCAATTATTTTACCATCGGTCTTTTTTTCAGCTTTTTGGATATCAGTTGTGTAATGAATTTCCCATCTGCCATTACGCTTAATTAGCCTTATTTGACACTTTATTTCTGTTGGTAAAGTCGTTGGTAGTTTGAGAGTTTTATATGGAGTTAAACCTCCAAAACGCAACCACACCACACCTTTATCATCTGTTTTAGTATCATAAGCCTTTACAATAATTTGGTTACAAACTTTCGTGTGTCCTCGATACCAAAACTTTCTAACTAAGGTGCAAAGTTTGGGATGTTCCAACCATTTCCGACTTTCTAAGGTAAGTTGCAAAACTCCTTTTTTAGCCTGGAACGACTGGAACGATTGACCCAAAGATTTCATCACCTTTTCGACACAAGCAGCCTGAACCAAGTGAATATCATCAATTACGTCATAGAGAGTTGCTTCCCATAACTTAGCAGGTAATTTGTATTTGTCTTTTAAGGTGCGTAGCTGTTTGTCAATCTCAAATTTAGAAACGCCCCAAGCCTTTAACGACCCGAACTCATTCCACAAGTCAGAGCGTAGTTTACCTAAACTCAAAGCGATTAAATCAAGTTCGTTAGATTTCCAATTATTTAGTTTTTCAGTCCCTAAAATAGCGATTCTCGTAACGGTTAACTGATTCTTTGCTTTGAGTTTCATGGACTTGGTTTGCTACGTCTTTTACTACTATACACCCATTGACTCGTATTGACTACTATTTGTTTCATGAATATTTTGCTCTTCGGCTATCTTTTTCTTGTAAGCCCGAAGGAAGTAAAGCTTGGAAGAAAAGCAGTGCATGATAGCCATAAAATCCTGCATCAACTCTTCGGGCGGTGATAGCTTGGCATTGTTCACCACGACAATTTTGCAACCGTGAAGATTGCAAAACCACTCAACAAACTCAAAACCAAATCTGCATAACCTATCCTTATGTCCCACGACAATTTCAGAGATTTGATTTTGGGCAACTTGAGTCATTAATTTAAGAAAGTTTTTCCGCTTCCAGTTCATACCACTGGCAACATCCTTGACGACCCGGCATCCTGGGTAAGTTTTACCTAAAAAATCTATTTGTGTGTCAAGGTCTAACAACTGGGTTTTTGTGCTGACACGGGCATAAAGAACCCTCTCTTTATCCATTGAGACTGTTTTGATGAATGCTGACTCTGGATATCTCCGATGTCCCCCAGGAGAACGGATACATTCTATTTTCCCTAAGTCAGCCCATTCTGCCGTTGTCTTAGGGTGATAGCCAAATTGTTTGTAAACTTGTTCTGGGGTTAGGTATTTCATCTTTCGGTTAAATACGATTAACCCCAGTATACTACGTTATTTTGAGATTAGAGAGTTTGGCAGGGTTTCCCCGCCCAGGAGTCAGGAATCAGGAGTCAGGAGTCAGAAGTCAGAATAAGAGTTCTATATGGCTAACAACTTAAACTTCTTCAGAACCGTTACTTGGAAAAGGTTGTTCACCGATTTTTAGTTGCTTTTTTGATTGTTTCAACTGTTTCCAAAGTAACTTAATCTGATCATAAGCCTCATCTGGTGAGATTTTGCCACCAGTTTCTAAATTGCAAATATAACTAACCTTTTGGGCAAATTCCTGCAAATTCGCATTAAATACCAAGTTTTCTGGTTTGACATGACCATAATAGCGACCACGGGGATAGAGAAAATCTTCTTTGCTCATCATTTTTTTTCTCCATTGACTCAACTGCTCTATAAAACTTATATAATACTGACAGCCCAGCGTGCCTTAAGCTATACATTCCTGTTTGTTTCCCCTGTTGGTGATCAAAATAGATGGATAGCTCTGTCTTCATAGCCTATCTCTAACTCCTCTACTTTTTCAGAATGGAATAATAGATAAAACTATTACATCCTGCTGATAGTTTAGAGTGGCGTGAGCCATAAGTGGGGCTTTAGGACAGTTATTCACGTTTAGTTATTCTCTAATTTATTAACAACAGATTGTATTAAATTCAATATGTTATTAATATATCTCTTAAGATAGATTAATACATTCCTTTTTGCAATACTTGGCAAAACTTTCCTTGTAAACTATAATTATACATTTAAATTAGAATAATTGAAAATACAAGTATTTGATGACTAAATAGGGTTCGCGGAAGAAGTCTTTTCCTTAGGGCTAGTACCGCAAAGCGGAAGTCAAAAGTCAAAGGTCAAAAGTAATATTAAGCAAGCTTTTTGACGATTGAGAATGGTTGGTGTATTTACGCCGCAGTGTAATAGGAGTCAGGGGGAAGAAAGAAGATTCGGATCATTAAGTAGTGAGACAGAATTAATTACACAATGTCATTGCGTAAGCGTTGCGTGGCGTTAGCCATATGGAACGAATTGAAATGAAGCAATCGCAAGGGTTGTGATTGCTTCCCTTCCCTCGCAATGACTGTAAATATTATTGTCCAATTACTTATATTCCCGACTTCTTAAAGAAGTCGGGAATATAAAGTATCAATTGTAATTTACTATCTACACAGATGTACGAGTTGCTTCTAGTAAACTGGAAAAGTAAAACTTTGTTCGCGCCATAGCTTGCCGTTGGATTGAAAAGCCATTTTTTTCCAAGATTTTGATGACATCAGCTTTAGGATGTAAATAAGCGCGAGTGGTTTTACTTGGACCAGGAAAGAAAGTACCGATTTTTTTGAGGATAGTCAGGAAGAAAGTTTTAGGCGCAAAACTGAGAATAATCCGTGATTGTGCTAAAGAACACAAATGAGAAATCATCTCGTCAGCTTTTTCTTGAGGGTAGTGAATCAGAACATCCAAACAGATAACAGTGTGGTAACTACCACTCAAAGATTCCAAATCCTCTACCGCAAAAGAGGGGTTTACAGTATTTGACAAAGCCATTACAGCCCTATCCTGAGCTTCTGATACCATTTTGGCAGAAATGTCGCTGGCATAGACCTTAGCACCACTCATAGCTAGAGGAATACTCAGACTACCGACACCACACCCAGCATCACAAATTGATAATGATGGTAAATTGTTGTCAGCTTTTAACCAGCCGATGACATTATCTACAGTTTGTTGATGTCCAGTGCGAATATCTAGCTGAACCTTGTTGACTTCACCATCACCATAGATGCGTTGCCACCGATCAAAGCCTGTGGAGTTGAAGTATTCGCGGACTATTGTTTTATCGTCGGCTGCGTTCATAAACTCAATTGTTAATTGTTCACAATTCGTGACATACTCCACACACTCCCCTATGCCTTGCGGCACGCTTGCGCGAACAGGTGAGTGTGGGCTTCTCAGCGACTCTTCTATGAAGACATTGACTGAGCTTTAAGACCGTGTGTCCCACGGTTCTTGATATTTATAGCCGAATTTAGATCCCTGCACAAACTTGCATGGCAGATAGGGCAATTAATTGTGCATTCTTTTCTATGCAGCTTCATCTGAATTTGGTATTAGTAAATTCTCAACGACAAAAATTCCGGCTAGTTTAGATTCTTAAAAACTTACTAGCTAATTTAATCGCGTCCATAATGTCTACATCACCATTACCGTCAGCATCTAGAAATTTATTGAGTAATGGATTACCACCAGATTGTAAAAAACTCAAAATTAAAGGGACTAAAGTTGGTAATAATTGTTGAATTGTATTCACATCTAAGCTAGTACCCTGAGCAGCATTTTCCGCTACTTGTGCTTGGATATCTGGAGAAAATAAGGTATCTACAGCTTGGAAATCGGCTGAAGTTCCGGCAAGTTGATTTACCAACTCTTGTACGGCCTCACTTCCGTCAGTAGCTTGTTTTGCCTGCAAAGATGATTGTACTTGTTTACCAACAACTGATAGAACTGATTGCATGGTGGCAGAGTCTGAGCCAATGCCATTACCTAATTGTTTAACTGTGGTGGCAATATTTATCAAGTTATCCAAACCACCTGGCTGATTGGAATTACTAACTGCACCAAGAATTTGATCAAATAGCCCCATTAATTTTTTCCTGTTGTTTTTAATATCTCTAATTATCAATGATACAGCAAAATTAAGTAATCACCAGTTATAAATCAGGAATAAAGTCAAAATCATTATATTGGTGAATAAGGAATTGGTAGAGATATAGTAAATTATGTAACTTGAAAGGAATCAGAATAAAAGGTAATTTTTCTCTGATGGGTATCATCGGTAAAATTCTGGATTTTGATGAGATTTTTCTTGTATAGTATCAATAGGATTACTTAAAATTTTCATAAAAACTTGATATGATAATTTTGTATAACCATAATCACTATTTGTAAAAGTTTCGTTGGTAAATTAGCAAATAAGAGACATTCTTGATGGACTAAGATTGCCTTTTCTCTGGCTGTTTGAAAATAGCTATTGCCTACTAATCACCCTCCAGATATACCTAAAACTGCTATTCCCAGAGAAAGACTATACCCCAGGATAACTTTTTGCTGATCCTCGCGCGGGAGAATAATTTTTTAAAAGAGCTAAAATGTTTAAACTCAGAGATAAAATTTATATTGTAACTCGGCATTTAACTTTCCCATGAATTGAGAGCAGGTAGAAAATGGAGAATTTAACAGTCAGTCAATCAGGCAACACTACACATACACTTAAATATTAGTTTATCAAAAATTGTTGCTTTTTAGTTTCTAGCTGAGAAAACCACTATACAGGTAATAACTTCTATCCTTCATGCCTTTGTCTCGTATTGTTACACTAATTGTTGGCCTAATCGTCATTTTGGCGTTAACCCTATGGCTAATTGATTCTCTTTCCCGCTTGTACTGGCAGTTGTCCTATTCGCCGTTGTTGGGTAATTTACTATTATTACTGCTAGTTTTACTGATTGGTGGTTTGATTGCTGCGTTTGTTTATTATGTATTGGTGCTGCGGCAGGGGGAGGAAAAATCCAGTCGTCAACGTCAAAGGGTGACTTCTGCCCAAATTCCAGCAGCTAAATCGGATGCGGCTTCTTCTACTTTGCAAGCGGTACGTCAACAAGTAGCCCAAATTCAAGATGAGGTGACACGCCAAGCTTTACTGAGTCGGACTAAGGAAATTGAGGCGAATTTAGCGAGAGGGGAAATTCAGGTTGTTGTTTTTGGTACTGGTAGTGCTGGTAAAACTTCTCTGGTAAATGCGATTATGGGGCGGATAGTTGGTGAAGTGAATGCACCAATGGGAACGACTCAGGTGGGGGAAACCTATTGTTTACGGTTGAAGGGTTTGGAACGGAAGATATTAATTACTGATACTCCAGGGATTTTAGAACCGGGGGTGGCGGGTACGGAACGGGAACAATTGGCTAGGGCTTTGGCGACGGAAGCGGATTTGTTGTTATTTGTGGTGGATAATGATTTACGCCGTTCTGAATATGAACCATTGCGGGGGTTGGCGGAAATTGGTAAGCGATCGCTTTTAGTTCTAAATAAAACAGATTTATACACTGAAACTGACATAGAATCAATCTTGGCGAGATTACGGGAGCGGGTACGGGGTTTTATTGCTACTAATGATGTGGTGGCGATCGCTGCCAATCCCCAAATAGCCCAATTAGAAACTGGCGAAACTTTCCAACCGGAAGCGGATATTATCCCTTTGTTACGGCGTATGGCTTCCATTTTACGCGCTGAAGGTGAAGATTTAGTGGCAGACAATATTCTCTTACAGTCTTTACGCTTAGGAGAAGAAGCCCGTAAACTGATAGATTCTCAGCGTCGTCGGCAAGCTGATAAAATTGTTGAGCGGTATCAATGGATTGGAGCAGGTGTGGTTTCTGTCACCCCATTGCCAATGGTAGACTTACTCGCCACTGCGGCGGTTAATGCTCAAATGGTGGTAGAAATTGGCAGGCTTTACGGTTGCGATTTAAACATGGAAAGGGGCAAGGAATTAGCCCTATCTTTAGGAAAAACTATTGCTGGTTTAGGGATTGTCAAAGGGGCAATTGAATTATTATCAACGGCTTTGCAACTCAATGTGGCTACTTTTATTGTGGGAAGAGCAATTCAAGGGGTGACAGCCGCATATTTAACCCGCATTGCTGGGAAAAGTTTTATTGAATACTTTCGTCATGATCAAGATTGGGGTGATGGGGGGATGACAGAAGTTGTGCAGCAACAATTTCAGATTAATCGCCGCGATGAGTTTATCAAAGTTTTTGTGCAAGAAGCGATCGCTAAAGTCGTCAAACCATTAACTGATACATTTGCAGAAAAAGAAGATTATAAGTAAAAACACTGAAATAATTATTAAATATTTCACATAAGTAGGTTGGCGTTGAAAATTGTCGTTATGGCAAGGCAAAAGGCAAGAGGCAAGAGGCAAGAGTGAAGAGGGTTTAGGCGATTTTACATTTCTTTACACAGTTTGGTTTTATTGTGTTCACCTACTTACTGAATTATTTTCTATAATTCCGGAAAATAGTAGCCGATGTCAGAAAAGATATAGAAGGATTTCTGAGTAATTAGATCATGAATAACCAAATGATCGGCAAACTATTACAAGAGCGTTACCAAATTGTTCAACCACTTAGTGCCGGAGTGTTTGGGCAAACATTTATCGCGGTAGATATGCACCATCCAGAAAAACCTAGATATGTTGTTAAACAACTCAAAGTTAACAACTATCAATCTACCTCCTATTTTGACTATCTCAGACTACGGTTTTTAACAGAAACTGAAACTCTCAAACACTTAGGTCGCCATCCCCAAATTCCCGAATTAATTACCTGCTTTGAAGAAAATGAACGTTTTTATTTAGTACAACAATTTATTCCTGGAGAGTCTTTAGCAGCAGAATTACCAACTAGCCCCCAAAGCTCAAGTAAATGGAGTGAAATTGACGTTATTAAATTTCTAGAAGATGCCCTATATATTCTCGAATTTGTTCACTCTCAAGGCTTTATTCATTGCGATATTAAACCAGAAAACCTAATTAGACGAGCTATAGATGCCAGATTAGTATTAATTAATTTTGGCTCAATTCAACCAATAGATTTTAGTATTGAAACCGAATTATCCATAGATCAAATTCCTGTAACATCCTTGGGTTACATTCCTCCAGAACAATTCATTGGTCAAACTCAACCCAATAGTGACCTTTACTCCTTGGGCATAATTGCTATTCAGGCTATTACAGGACTTGCACCTCTGCAATTAGAAATTGATCCCAAAACCAATGAAATTATTTGGTGTGATGATGATACCCAAATTAATGATTATTTAATTGCTTTCCTCAATCAGATGATCCGTTATCAACATCAGGAACGGTTTCAATCCGCTCATGAAGCACTATGGGTACTCAAGCATATAGAATGGGTAAATAACCCAGCAGAAATACAAATATCAGAATCTCAATTATCTTATCAAACTATTGAAAAACCACATCAAAAATCCCAACCATTACTAGCAAAATTAAGATTAGGCTTATTAATTAATTCCGTTTTATTAGGGTTAGGAGTATATTCTTTATTTAATAATTCTCAAGCTTACTCAGCCACAGAAACTTTATATAAAGCCATAGCCAAATATCAATCTGGAGACTTACAAAAAGCAATTAATTTAGCTCAGTCAATCCCTCTTGATAGTAATATTTATGCAGAAGCACAAGCCTCAATTGAAGAATGGCAACAGCAATGGCAAAAAGACGCAGAGCATTATATTTCAGCAGAAAAAGCATTCAAAGAAAGTCGGTGGACAGACATATTAACTCACGCGGCTAAAGTTACAGTTAATTCTTATTGGCAAGCAAAAATTCAGCCCCTAGTTGAACAAGCAAAAGTAAATATCGAAGCCCAAGCACAAACATTATTAGCCAAAGCCTATGCAAAAGCTGAAGAAAGAGATTTCTCAACAGCTTTATATTACTTACAACAAATACCTGAAGAAAGCTCCGCTGGCACTATAGTTAAACAAAAATTAGCTGAATATAATCAAAAACGTCAAGTTAGATCGGGATATTATGTATATCAAGCCCACAATCAAGCATCTGTAGGTGACTTTTTTGGGGCAATTAAACTCCTGGAAAGAGTTCCCAAAGATACTGATGTCTATGCACAAGCAAGAGTCAAACTACAAGAATATTCCCAAAAGTTACGTCTACGTAATCAACAACAAGAATTAGCGACACTAAAAACAGTTCCTGTTATTGAAGTACAAAACACACCTACCGATAAACGCGCCGTTGAGCGTAGAGTATTTTTGCAACCAGAAGATTATTTACAGGAAGTAAATATTCGTAATTAGGGTTTGCTGATAGTCATTGGTGTCATGAGTTTAGATAATACAGTATCTAATTACGTAAATTTCCCAGTCACTTGGGCTGATTTGCTTCCCTGTCATCATAGCATCGCACTTCAGCAACAGCAAGAAGAAAAAGAGCAGCTAGAAGGAGAAATAAGTATGCTAGATGATAAACCCAGAATGGCGGTGGAGTTAGTATTTTTTAAACAATTAACTCGCAAGGATGCTGCTAAGAAGATTGGGGTTTTAAACGGCTACACCAATGACAGTAACACGATATCTGCAAAAAGGTTTGCAACAGTTGATTACTTATTTACAACCAACCTCCATTGCGACTGGATCTTAAAGTATTGGCAAAAATACGGAGATTTGTGGTTTTTGGCATTTTGGCATTTTTTCGACCTGTTACATTGCTATTGTGGGTACGCGAATGTCTTTGTGCGATAATTCCGACTTGCAGAATCCCTCGGTCTATAACCGGGGGTCTTTTTTATTTATTCAATTAGACAGAAATGAATTAATTTTAAACGTTCCTACAGATAGATATAACTATATAAAAATAAAGTTAAATTCATAAGTGAACTAGTCCACATTCCAATGTCTTTAATCATAGCCTCCAGTGGTTTTCAAGCTGGAGGTAATTTTTTATCAATCTTTTATGATAAAGGTTTGAATGATAAATTTCCATCTACATCATTGAAATACTTTTTCTAGATTATCTTGTTCTCCTTGTAATAAAGTAGTTATGGCTCTACCGGACTTAGTATGCTAAAATAACGAAAATAGGGAACAGGGAACTCTTAACTGGGAACAGGAAGAATGTCGGATATTAATGACTTTAAAGACTTAATGATTTGGCAAAAAGGGATGGATATTGCTGAAAAGTGCTATTTCCTCACTAAACTTTTTCCCAAAGACGAGCTATATTCTATGGTTCAACAAATCCGAATAAGTGCAGTATCCATTCCAGCTAATATAGCTCTTATGATATGGGCGACGATATAGAGGAGAATATATAAGATTTTTAAACATAGCGCAAGGGTCAGTTAATGAATTAGAAACTCACCTAATTTTATCTAAGCGAGTAGGATTATGCTCAGAAAAAGATATAGAAATGATTCTTAATTTGTTAAAAGAGGAAAGCAGAATAATTATTAGTCTTAGAGACTTCCAAGAAATAAATTATCCTAAGAAACGAACCACAGAGGCACAGAGTACACAGAGAGAGAATTTCTGCATCAGTTTTGGGACATTTTTTTATTTGGAAGTCTCTTATTAAAAAACTAGAAAATTAAAATTTTTTCCCTGTTCCCAGTTAAGAGTTCCCTGTTCCCTTCTCTCAACTTCTCACTTTAGCATAACAAGTACCGAAGAACCGTAGTTATCTGTGTATAATCATTAAATAATGAGGCTTGATCAAGAGTAGCTATTGTTTCTAAATCTTTAATAAAATTTTGTATTTTTTTGTTCTCACCTCGTGCTTTTCGCCAATGATGAGATTTTGCTAATTTATAAATCTGTTGACTGGATTGAGATATTTTAGCTAGATTAGCTGCAAAATGATTTTTATTTTCAGAACTAGTAATAAGTAATTGGACAAAAATATTTACAGTCATTGCGAGCGAAGGGAAGCAATCACAACCCTGGCGATTGCTTCATTTCACTTCGTTCCATATGGCTAACGCCACGCTACGCTTACGCAATGACATTGTGTAATTAATTCTATCTCACTACTTATTTGGTAATTCTTCTAGAAGGAGGTGCTTAATTTGTAGTTCTTGCTGTGGCGATAAATTGCTATATATATAATTATTCTGAATTAATTCCCAATTATTAATACTATACTAATACTAAGTAGGTGAACACAATAAAACCAAACTGTGTAAAGAAACGTAAAATCGCCCAAACCCTCTTCACTCTTGCCTCTTGCCTCTTGCCTTTTGCCTTGCCATAAAGACAATTTTCAACGCCAACCTACTTATCGTTACTTTCTATATTATTGTCATGTTGAACCATAATTGCAATTGGCGATCGCACTTCATGATTAAATATAACTTTTAGCTTAAACAGTAGAAGCCTCTCACCTACCCGATAGGGAGGTGATGAGATGAATACAATACGCGCGAGTGACGAATTGCCCAACGAGCAAAATTAAGCGCAGCTTAATCAGTGTTGTTGGGTGATGTTAGCGCAGCGGCACGAAGTGCGGAATGAACACTTTCTTGATTTTTCTTTCAAATATTTGATATAATTTTCAACAGTAGGTGTAACTGTCTCAACAATTATTAATACTGAACAAAAAAGGGCGAACGACGGGATTCGAACCCGCGCGTGGTGGTACCACAAACCACTGCCTTAACCACTTGGCTACGCTCGCCATTCAATTTACTTCTGTAAGTCTAGCACGACCTGAGAAAAATGATCAAGTTTTTTGCCAGAAATTAGATAATTTTCTTGGTAGTCTTTAAAAGATTAACCACTATACTGGGTCGAGCTAGAAATGAAACCTTTAACTATGATTATATGCGTAGGAGCAGTGGGCGTTACTGTTCTAGGGGCAATTATGGCGAAAACTAACCCTAATCAGGAGGAGTATGAAAAGTATGCAGTCCAAAAGCTGACAACATACTTGGAAACTGATGTATGTAAAAAAACACCAAGCTTTTTGGAAAAGTTAATTAAAGTTAATTGTGAACAGTTGCTTAATTCCGCTACGCCACATATTAAGGAACTGATTACTACTACTACTAACCGACAAGACTATATGATATTTAGTATTTACCGGACTCAAATCAAACTGGATGCTTGGATACCAGGGTACAAATTTGAAACGGTGGGGGCATTAAATCAATTTTATACTTATAATGCTGAGGAAAAATAAATCGGCGTAAGTCAAATGAAGACTTAATATACAAGTAGTTCTGAAAAATAACTACTATGTGATGAGTTTTTGTACTAATTGTTTGTACCCGCAAAATCCTGATGATGCGTGTTTTTGTATTAAATGTGGTAAGTTGATTTTACTTAAAGAGCGCTATCGTCCCCTTTATGCTTTAGGTAAGGGTGGTTTTGGGAGAACAATCTTAGGTGTAGATGAACATATCCCTTCTCAACCTCAATGCGCGATTAAACAACTTTGCTTTCCCGAGGAAAATCCAGCGGATTTTAAAAAAGCGGTGGAATTGTTTCGTCAGGAAGCATTACGTTTAGATGAGTTGCATCATCCTCAAATTCCCCAATTATTGGCATATTTTGAGCAGGAAAATAGGTTATATTTAATACAGGAGTTTATCTCAGGACAGACTTTGTCCCAGGAATTACTACAAGCAGGGGTTTTTAATCAGGGGAAAATCCAGAAATTACTGCAAGATTTATTACCTGTGTTGGAATTTGTGCATAGTCATCATGTGATTCATAGAGATATTAAACCGGAAAATATCATGCGAAAATCTTCTGGGGGAGATTTGGTGTTGATTGATTTTGGTGTGGCTAAGTTTATTTCTGCCACTGGGATGATGAAAACAGGAACAACTATTGGTAGTCCTGAATATATGGCTCCTGAACAAATGCGGGGTAAGGTGTTACCAGCTAGTGATCTTTATAGTTTGGGTGTGAGTTGTATTCAGTTGTTGACGGGGATTTCTCCTTTTGATTTATATGATGATACAAGCGATCGCTGGGTTTGGCGAGATTATTTACTTCCAGAAAATCAGGTTACACCACATCTGGGTGGAATTATTGATAAACTCATTCATAATGCTTTGGCTCAACGTTACAAATCTGCACAAGAAGTCCTAGCAGCAATAGAAATAAAAACACAAACAGGGAAGAAACAGCAACCTACTACTCTCTGTTCTGATACTGGTGTTAATTACCAGCAGTTACGTGATTTCCTGGCATGGAAACAGTGGGAAAAAGCAGATAAAGAAACTTGGGCGTTAATGTGTCAAGCTTTATCTAAATGGAGAGTTACTTATTTATCTAATAGTGATTTGGAAAGTTTGCCTTGTCAGGATTTACAAATAATCGATCAATTGTGGACAAAATATAGTCAAGGACATTTTGGTTTTAGTATTCAAACCCAAATTTATTATAGCTGTGATACCGACTATGCCCAATTTTGTAGTACGGTAGGTTGGTATTTGCCCTATGCTACTTCCCCCCGACAACAATTATCTTTTAAGTTATCTGCACCAATAGGTCATTTACCTTCTCACTTTTGGGCTAGTGGTACTCAGTTAGGAAAACACATGAAAGCTTTAGCTGGAAAGGTGGCAAGCTGTTACAATTAGTTTAAAATGGATATCCCAGCGTTAATGTCTTTTTCTGTAGTAGTAGCGAGGCAATATGACAACACAAGTTGTACTAGGAAATATTAATCCTGTTGTATTAGAAAAATTACAGGGTTTAGCTCAAAGCCATAACCGCAGTTTGGAAGATGAAGTTAAGACAATTTTGGAAAATTTTGTAGAGGCTGAATTAGTCAATCAAGAAGTTTCAAGTTACATTTTGAAGTGTGATATGTAAGTGATTTGTGGTATTATTAAGAATGGACTTACATCATTAAGTATAATAAAGATTGTTATTGTCCAATAAAATAATCCTGATAATAAGTCTAATTTTTAATGGCAATAAAATGATTCAACCCCGTAAACAGTTTGCTCAACATTGGTTAAAAAGTGATAAAGCTCTGAACGCAATTGTCCAAGCGGCTAATTGTCACGAAACTGATAAAGTTTTAGAAATTGGTCCGGGTACAGGAATTCTCACTCGTCGGTTATTACCGCTGGTGAAATCTCTATTAGCCGTAGAAATTGACCGAGATTTGTGTAAGTTACTGGCTAAACAATTGGGGGAAAAAGAAAATTTTCTCTTGCTACAGGGAGATTTTTTAACTCTTGATTTACCATCGCAATTAACAACATTTACTAATTTTCAGAAGCAGAATAAAGTTGTTGCTAATATTCCTTATAATATTACTGGACCAATTATTGAAAAGTTACTGGGGACGATTTCTCATCCTAATCCAGAGCCTTTTGATACGATTGTTTTGTTAGTACAGAAAGAAGTAGCCGAAAGATTATATGCTAAACCCGGTTCGAGAACTTTTGGGGCGTTGTCGGTGCGGGTGCAATATTTGGCGGATTGTGAGTTAATTTGTACTGTTCCGGCGGCGGCATTTGTGCCTCCACCCAAGGTAGATTCGGCTGTGGTGCGGTTGAGTCCTAAACAAATCGCAATTCCGGCTCATGACCCCAAAAAGTTAGAAACTCTGGTGAAATTGGGATTTGGGTCAAAGCGAAAAATGTTAAGAAATAATTTACAATCGGTAATTGAACGAGACAGCTTGACTCAATTACTGGAACAATTGGGAATAAATCCTCAAGTTCGCGCTGAAGACCTTGGTGTTGACCAATGGGTATCACTGGTAAATATTATAGGAAATGGTGAATAGTTCTCTTGCCTCTTGCCTCTTGCCTCTTGCCTTTTACCTCTTGCTACTAAATAACCGTTATGCGTTCTTACAGTTTAATTGCACCTGCCAAAATCAATTTGTATTTGGAAATTATCGGGAGTCGTCCTGACGGGTATCATGAATTAGCAATGATACTCCAAAGTATAGATTTGTCCGACCAAATTGATATTCATTCGTCCAGCACTGAAAATATTCGCGTTTATTGCAATCATCCTCAAGTACCTACAGATCAAACTAATTTAGTTTATCAAGCGGCGGCATTAATGGCTAAGGAATTTCCCAAAGCTTTTAGTAATTTTGGTGGTGTGGATATTACTATCAAAAAGCATATTCCTGTTGCTGCTGGTTTAGCGGGAGGTTCTAGTAATGCCGCAGCGGTGTTAGTGGGAATGGATTTACTTTGGAATTTGGGATTAACTCAATCAGAATTAGAAGAATTAGGGGCTGGTCTGGGTTCAGATGTGCCATTTTGTATTGGTGGGGGAACGGCAATTGCTACTGGTAGAGGTGAAGAACTTTCTCCTTTGCAAAGTTTGGATAATTTACATATAGTCTTGGCCAAATATCGCAGTTTGGAAGTTTCTACACCTTGGGCATATAAAACTTATCGGCAACAATTTGGGATTGATTATATTCAAGATTCGGAAGGTTTAGCGGCTCGTACTAGTGCTTTTCATTCAGAAGATATGGTGAAAGCTATCTTGAATAAGAATACAGAAAACATTGCCCGAAAACTACATAATGATTTGGAGAAGGTTGTTTTACCAGCTTATCCTCAAGTATGGCAACTACGGGAATTATTCGCTAGTCAACCCGGGGTTTTAGGGACAATGATGTCGGGTTCTGGCCCTTCTGTGTTTGCTATTGTTGAATCTCAAAATCAAGGGGAGATAGTTAAGGAACGGATACGTGAGGCTATTCCTGATGAGGATTTGGAATTGTTTGTCACCCATACCATTAAACATGGAATTAAAATCGCTCAATAAAATTGCCTAATTTATTATTTTACTATGAATCAACCGCAAGAAACGCCATCAGTAGATAGTTCTAATCAAGTCCAAGCAACTCCTTTACGCTGTATAACTGGGTCTGTGATATCGGGAGGATTTGCATTTGCTACTTATTCTTTAATGATAGCGATCGCCACTACTTTTGCCAATAAACCCACCCATTCTGATAACCAAACTGTGATCAACATTGCTTCTGCCGTGCGTACCCTAGTTGTAGGTATAGTAGCCTTGGGAGCGGGAATATTTGGGTTAGTTGCATTAGGTTTATTCGCCTTATCAATACAACTTTTTATCCAACAATTAAGCAATCCCAAAAGTAGTTAGTTTTATCTAATAGGAAATAGGGGGGTCATTTTTTCTGACTTTTAATTAGGGTTTGCTGAAAAAGTTGTCTGTCAGGGCTAGTAGTCTGCCAACCCGAAAATGACGGGTGAAGGCAAGCAGGGGGAGAAGAGAGGCACCGGGGGCAGGGGAGGGAAGAACAGAAGTTTTTTCCGCTCATTACCCGTCAAAATAAATTTGACGAACTACTAGAAGTATGGCTTAGAGGATGTTTGAAAAGTATCAGAATTAATTGAGATCCCCCAACCCCCCTTACAAAGGGGGGCTAAATTCCTCAAAGTCCCCCTTTCCAAGGGGGATTTAGGGGGATCTGCGGGTGTCAGATCCCACACGAAAAAGTTTTCAAACAACCTCTAACGCCACGCTGCGCTATCAGCAAACCCTAATTAGGCGCAGGGACTGCGCCTCTACCTCCTGACTTAACTCCTTCCCGCAGGTACAGGGTTGAGTAATCGTGAGCGATTTTGCCTAAATTGCAACTTAGTCTTTGTCGAATCTGAATTTAACTGGTGTTTTTTTCGCCAATTTCCGGGAGATAACCCATAATGTTGGCGAAACTGTCGAGAGAAATGAGGAGCATTTTGATAACCTATTTCAGCAGCAATTTCCTCAATTGTGTGATTAGTATTTTCCAATAAAGATAAGGCTGCTACCATGCGCCGTTTCACAATCCAAACATTTATTGGCTTTCCTGTTTGTTTACCAACTTGGTTAGTTAAATATGCAGAAGAATAACCTACAGCTTCGGCAACATCAGATGAAGTAATTCCTTCTTGATAGTTAGCTTCTATATAATCGAAAATTATTTTTAAATGGGGAATATCTGGAAAAATTGACGGAGAATTTGCTGATGTATTAGGTAATTCTGTTGATGTTAGTTGATTGGGGTTTGTTGCATACCAATATCTAAAAAGAGCCTGTTTTTGTAATCTAATATCAACGGCTCGCAATAACTCATCCGTTGTTACAGGTTTAGTTAAATAATCATCTGCTCCCAATTCCATTGCTTTTCGTAAAGATGCCTTTGTATTAATAGCAGTCAAAAAAATAAAAGGAGTAATTGCTGTTAATGGATCTTCCCGGAGGTGATTTAATAAGGTATAACCATCTATGTCTGGCATTACTAGGTCACAAATTACCAAATCAGGTAAATATTTCTTGATTAATTGCAGTCCAGTTATACCATTTTCTAAACCTATGGCATTATAGCCTTGAGAATGAAGACAATCTAAAACAAAATTGCGGTTGACAATATCATTATCAATGACGATAATTCTTTTTGTTTCGTACATAACTATTCCAATCACTAGATTTTGTTATTTTTAGCCGTTACTAAACTCTGTAACAATTTGCGGAAAAATTTTGGATATAAATAGGGCAAAAGGAAACATAAAATTCGATTCAGAGGGAACAGGGAACAGGAAAAACTCATGTTTAAAAACATGAGATTGAAATAATGACACTGTTTTTTTCGTGCTACGCATCTTTTAAAAACATCCTTTTTTTGACTGAGCTTTAAACTCAGAACTAAAGTTTCTTATTTGCTCCCAGTTAAGAGTTCCCTGTTCCCTGTTCCCTTCTTTTGTAAAGAGTTAATAAAATCTTGATAATTGCTATTGTTTCAATTAGTATTAGTAATTGATCTTTAGCAGATTTATGTTTAAGCTTGAATAAATCTGATTTTATCAATAAAAAGTAAATACGTTCAACTTGGTTGCATGAAAAAACTAATGGTTGTTTTTATTACTTTTCACTTGAGTCACCCGGAAAAATGAACCTAATTCCATACCAATACTTGTCGGTTAAGCTCAAAAAATAGAATTACGTAGCGACTGTCTTGATTGTCAAGCGCTCGTTAAGGAAAAATTTAAAGTCTAGGAATAAAGTCAGAAAATAGAGGAGAAAAACAGAGAAACGAAACCCAACATTTATAAGCTTTTTTTGGGTTACGCTGTCGCTTGACAATCAAGACAGTCGCTACAAAAACTCTTAACCGAACAGTATTGAATATCATACAATTGCCATATTGTCAATTAATATCTGTATAAACTTTGGGATGGTGAGATTTGATAAATAGGTAAATTGTGAGTTATTTACCTGATTTTCCCAAATTTAGTCTCTTTTGCATTCAACTATGAAAGAAGATACAAGGTCATCTGTCGCCAGGAATATCTTTCTGCCTCAAATTAGCTGCTAATCATTTAGCATCCTCCCCAGGGTAGATAAATGATTGATTAAATTTATATATAACTATCAGCAAGAATCACTGAACGGCAAAATTAGAAAATCTGGAATAGATAAAAGTTAAGAAGCAACATAAAAGGAGTAATGATTTTACTAATAAGTAGGTTGGCGTTGAAAATTGTCGTTATGGCAAGGCAAAAGGCAAGAGGCAAGAGGCAAGAGTGAAGAGGGTTTGGGCGGTTTTACGTTTCTTTACACAGTTTGGTTTTATTGTGTTCACCTACTTAATCACTTACCAAGTATTAAACTGAACGAAACAATTTTTAACTTGATTATACGAAAAAATTAACCTAAAAAAACAAGAAAATAGTATATAATCACGGCCAGAAGTGTTGAATGTTAGGAAAAGATTAAAAAAAAGTACCATAATTTGATACAATCTAAAAAAATCTAGATAAAGAATTATCAAATTATGCGCTTAAAGAATTTCCCAGAAGTGGTCAAAACAATATTGAAACCATTGCCCAAAAAAGATTATCCAGTTCTGGACACATTTTCATTTGTATCAGTGTGGTTACAGTATGTCATGGATAAAAGTATAGTGAGTATGAGAGATTTATTTCAAAGACTAAATAATCAAGGGATAGATTTAAAAATATCAAATTTTTCCAAGGCAAGTAAAAAGAGAGATACTCAAGTATTTTTGGAGATAATAACTGAATTAAACAATCAACTGAGAAAGAAAAAAGGAAAGGAAGAAACCCAAGCATTATTTCCTATAGATTCAACAATTATTACATTAACAAGTAAATTATTATGGAGTCAAGGATATCATCAAGTAAAACTATTTTGTGGGTTAGATAGTTTGACATCAGAAGTTGGTGGAATGGTGATTCATTTTGGGCAAGGACATGACCATAAATATGGACAAGAAACAGTAGAAGCAATTCCGTCAAAAGGAGTAGGGATAATGGATAGAGGATTTGCATCCTCCGAAAGAATATCTGAATTAAAACAACAAAAAAATAAAGCTTTTGTCTTAAGAATTAAAAATAATGTCACTTTAGAAATGCTAGAAAATGGTAATTGTAAAGTTGGCAAAGATGAAAGAGAAGTGGAAATTAGAGTAGTAGCATTTTGTGATATAGAAACTAAGAGTGAATTTCGTTTAGCAACAAACTTATTAAATGAAGGAGAAGAGCAAGTTAGTAATCAAGAGATTATGGAAATTTACATACAAAGATGGCAAATTGAATTGTTATGGAAATTCTTAAAAATGCACCTCAAGTTAGACAGACTTATGACAAAGAATGAGAATGGAATTAGAATTCAGATAATGTGCTGTTTAATCGCTTATTTGATATTGCAACTAATAGAAATACCGCAAGAATTTGGCAAAACTTTATTAGATAAACTCCGTTATCTTCAGTCCTATATGTGTCAGGAAATAAGTTATGTTCATTGGTTTAGAAAACTTATTTGGATAAGATGAAAAATAGCACTTATAGGCTAAGTTTATTTCAATATGTAAAGTTTTATTACGCTATTCAACATTTCTGAATCACGGCTAATAAATTTACACTTAAAAATCTAATAAGTACTTATTCTGACAGTCTAATTAGGGCTAAAAAATAAGAGCGAAAAAATTATCAAGTTAATCAAAGAATAATTCATGTATTGAAAGAGTAACTTTGGGTAGTCTTAAAAAAGAGGCATGAAAAAATCTCAAAACCATTAGATGATTATGATTTTCAACAGGAGTGCATATTATGAGTCAAAATTTTAGCGATTATCATTCGTCTGTTAACAAAAAAATTAAGACTGAACAAATAGAGCAAATAATCAAAGCAATAATTGCGGGTAAATATTCTTGGGCTTGTGTTCTAGTTTTACAATTTGCTGGTTATAATCCTATGGACTATATACCCTATCGTACTTATATCAGATTACTTAAAACTAACTGCTTACTTGGTAATTCTCAGCAAAATTAACTTCCTATGATAAAAGCTGAAGGATTTGATGGAAAATTAAAGTAGTTGCGTTTTTAAATCTGAATTTGTGAAAATTCTTTCTGGAAAATAAAAAGGTAAGGTGAAGATTTATCAAAAAAAATATGATTATTATGCAGAATTCATGAGCTACCCAACCACAATTTATAATCATCAAATGCAAACAATTATTCAAGAAATTGTGTGGCAGAAAAAACTAGAAGTTGCACAAATGCAACAAGATATGTCCTGGGCTTCCTTGCAACGTCAATTAAGTGCTGCTCCTACTGTGCGGGACTTTTTTACGGCTTTGCAATTGAGTATTTATAAACCTAGTTTAATTGCAGAAGTGAAAAAAGCATCACTTTATCATAGTGTAATTAGACCAGATTTTGATCCAGTTACTATTGCTCAAGCCTATAAACGAGGAGGAGCATCTTGTGTATCTGTTTTTACCGATCAAAAGTTTTTTCATGGTGGTTTTGATCATCTCCGTGCTATCAGATATCGGGTAGGAATACCTCTACTTTGCAAAGATTTTATCATTGATCCTTGCCAAATTTATTTAGCCCGTTCGGCTGGTGCAGATGCAATATCATTAATTGCTGCTATTCTTACAGATAAGCAATTACAAAACTTTTTACGAGTGATTCATTACTTAGGTATGAATGCTGTCATCCAAGTTCATAACTTAAATGATTTGGATAGAGTTCTGGCGTTAGAAGATGTGAGGATAGTTTCCATTAATAACCAGAGTTTAGGTGATTTTAGCATTAATATTAACACCACTCAGGAATTATTGGCAGCTAGGCGATCGCAACTTCAAAAACTGGGAATTTTAGTCCTTAGTGAATCAGGTATAGAAACCCCCGATGATTTATCGTTTGTGGCTGAATGTGGTGTACAAACAGTGATCATCGGAGAATCTTTGCTCAAAGAAAATGATTTGGAACTAGCTGTCAGAAATTTCCTGCAATCGAAATTCCCCATTCATTATTCAGAGGAATTAAAGATTAGGTAATAATTGATAATTACGGATTAATCATAGTAAGGGTTTCCACCAATCACTATGGCTGAGATACCATTCTACGGTTAAACGTAAACCTTCTGTAATTGTTACAGATGGAGTCCAGCCAAATTCTGTTTTTAGCTTATTGGCATTAATAGCATATCTTCGATCATGTCCAGGTCTATCCTTCACAAAAGTAATTAATTTTTCCGCTGGATATACTGGTAAATCTGGGGCTAATTCGTTCATGATTGCACATAAATTTTGTACCAGACTGATATTTTCAACTTCGTTATTGCCACCAATGTTGTAATTTTCTCCGGGTTTTCCTTGATGGATTACCACATCTAACGCCCGACAGTGATCAACTACGTACAACCAATCGCGGACATTTTTACCATCACCATAAACAGGTAATTCTTTACCAGTTAGAATGTTAATACACATCAAAGGAATTAGCTTTTCTGGAAATTGAAAAGCACCATAATTATTAGAGCAATTAGTGATAATTGTCGGTAATTTATAAGTATGATAATAAGCCCGAACTAGATGATCACTTCCAGCTTTGGAAGCGGAATAAGGACTATTGGGACTATAGGCTGTAGTTTCTGAGAATGCCGGTTCATCTGAGGTGAGACTACCATAAACTTCATCGGTAGAAACGTGAAGAAATAGGTAATTACTAGGTTGGTTTTTTGCTTGCCAATATTGACGGAAAGCTTCTAATAAAGTAAAAGTTCCCACTACGTTAGTTTGGACAAATGCAGCAGGTCCGGTGATGGAACGATCAACATGAGATTCGGCGGCAAAATGGGCTATAGTATCTATATTTTCTGCTAAAAGTAGTTGATCAACTAAAGAGCGATCGCTTATGTCTCCTTGCACAAATCGGAAATTCTCTTTGGCTTCAACAGAGGCTAAATTATGGCGATTTCCAGCGTAGGTAAGAGCATCCAGTACCACGATTCTATCATTTGGATAAGCCTGACACCAATGATGGACGAAGTTCGCGCCAATAAACCCAGCACCTCCAGTCACCAGTAATCGTCTATTCATGAGATTCCCTAATTACCCTGTAAATATTTCTTCTTGATTTTAGCAAAGATTTTCTGTGTAAACAATTGCGCTAACCGGATTTTTGTAAAATTGGGAATTTTAGTTGAATAGTTATGTTTATGATCGCAGAAGTTATTTATGTCTGCTAAAATTACTTCTAAACGGTGAATAATATGCTCAGTTCTGTATTCTGCTAACACAGTTTCTGATAAAGTCAATGCTACTGAAGATTCTAAAACCTGCAAAATTTTGGCAACGTCATATTCTAAAGCATAACCAGCGATTTTATAAGAATTAAATCCCGGATCTAAATAATCCGATAATCCCCCATTGACACTAGAAAAGACTTGACAACCACAAGCTAATGCTTCCATTGGTTGTAAGCCAAATCCTTCGCTAACTCCTTGTAATTTCCAATATTCTGCCGAATCATAAAGATAAACTTTAGCACGATTAAATAAAGCTGGTAAATTTTCTACATAACTATCAATAACCAATACTTTACATTTTTTTTCTAAAGCCGGAATTAAGGTTTTAATTAAATATTCTGAAGATTTCCGGGTTTGCACTAAAACATCAATATCTCGATGTTGATGTAAATTAGTAAATTCATCACTAATTTGATTGGGTAAATAATAAATTAGAGAGTTTGGGGCTTGTTGTCCCCAATAACCCAAAGTATTTCTACTCACTGTAATTATGGGAATACTAGCTGGTAAATTAATTTTATAACCTGCACTATGAGCGTGATAAATTACATGATATTTTTGCAATTTAGCCGCTAATTTACCAACATTGAATCCCCAGCTAATTACAAAAATTATGTTATCTAAATCTAAGTTCTTTTCTTTTAATAAATCATCTAAAAATAATTTATCTGATTCTCGCTGCCGATAGGTAACTACTTCAGCATCACAAATCTGTTGAGCTAAAGCAACTGTTTTCAATTCTGCCCAAAGACCACCACAAGCAAATTTACCATTTGTTCCTGGTACTAAAAAGTAAAGTTTTCTCATCATCCTAAATATCTAATTTTGAAGTTTATAAATAATGGTGTTGGTTGTGAATAAATCAGGGCGCAGGTGGTTAATGAATCAGGGCGCAGGTGGTGAATAAATTAGGGCGCAGGTGGTGAATAAATCAGGGCGCAGGTGGTTAATGAATCAGGGCGCAGGTGGTGAATAAATCAGGGCGCAGGTTGTGAATAAATCAGGGCGCAGGTGGTTAATGAATCAGGGCGCAGGTGGTTAATGAATCAGGGCGCAGGTGGTGAATAAATTAGGGCGCAGGTGGTGAATAAATTAGGGCGCAGGTGGTGAATAAATTAGGGCGCAGGCCCTGCGCCCCTACGGATTCCTAATTTTCCCAATATACTTTGATAAAATGACTTTCTTTACCCCAAAAATCACGGGTGATGGTAATATTTTCAATAGCTAAATTAAAGGGGATAGAGGTGGTAAGATAACGCTGGGTGAGCATTCCTAAATCTGGTGCAATTTCCGCTGCGGCTGTGGCGGCTAAACCAAAACCGATTAGTTGTTCAATTGGTCGAAATGGTAGTAAACAAGGAATTGTTACTGCTAGTCCTGCTGTTAATAACATGGCTACAGATACATTTGTGCCACAGCGGGGATGTACAGCTAAATCCCATTCTCCAGTGGTCAGACGATGTTTAGCTAATGTTACTGCACGGCGCAAATCATGAATATTCACATCACCATAGAGAAAAAATCCCTGTTCGGTAGACAAACCACCTAATAATTCATCATCTAATTGTATATTGGTGGTTGTTCCTGATGATAAAGAGGAATATTTATTTTCCCCTAGTAACCAGACGGTGGCGTGTTCCAGGGCGTGGACTTGACGGAGCATGAGAATTTCTTTCAACCCAGGGATAAAAGATAACTGTTGCAGTAAATCAGCATCTTGTTTGGGGTGAGGTGCAAGAAAGTCAAAGTTAAAGGAATACGATTCGCCCGAATAAGAAGTATTCATCTTTTTTCTTTTGAGAATTAATTTTCCTTGGTGATATTTTTTGACGATTGCAATAACTGAAAATTTCTGATTTTCCCAATAACCTCACCCCAATTCCCAATTCCCAATTACTATTTAACGCTGATTAGTTCTACGTCAAAAATCAAAGTAGAGTTGGGGGGAATAACGCCACCAGCACCACGCGCACCATAACCTAGTTCTGAGGGGATAATTAGTTGACGACGGCCACCTACTTTCATGGTGCTGAGTCCTTCGTCCCAACCTTTAATTACTTGTCCTGTGCCAATTTTAAAGCTAAAGGGTTTACCGCGATCGCGCGAACTATCAAATTTAGTCCCATTTTCTAATGTACCGACGTAGTGAACCTCAACGGTTTGTCCAGTTTGGGGAGTTGCGCCCGTTCCCTCTTGTAGTTCAATATATTTTAATCCAGAGGCGGTAGTAACAGCATTTGCTTCAGACATAGTATTGCTCTTTATTGGCGTATTGTTTTCTTGCGTGACAGTGGTGGTTGGTTGTGCTGGGGATGAATTACCGATCGCCGCATCTTTTTGACCGCTAATTTGGGTAAATACTAAAACGCCAACACATACCAGCATTAACACCACGCTGAGGAAAATTCCTTTCAAAATCAACCCTCTCTCTTTTAATTACCGATGATCAGATTACTGACAGAACACAAATTAGTTTAAATCAGAAATGATCTTTTAGCGCCATAGCTTATTTTCTAAATCCCGGACTTGACGCTCTAAACGGTCTATTCTCCCCCGTAATTCGTCTACTTCTGACTGACGGGCGACTCCCAAATCCTGCATCATGTTTCGCATTTGTCGCTGCATTTGCTCGTCCCAGTTGCCTTGTTCTGACTGTAACTGATGTACAAGATCATCCATGACTGCCTTTGCTTGCTCAGGATTGAGTTTACCGTCTTTTACCAGTTCATCACTCACTTCTTTGAGTTTGTCTGCAACTAAAGAAGTTGTGCCAATACCCAACATCATTAGCTGTTGCAACCAATTGTTACTATCCATACTGCCTTCCTCTGACTTGTTGCTAACTAAAAGCTTAGTAATTCTAGCCTACACATTTATTTTGTCAGTTGTCAGGAAGAAGGCAATAGGCAATAGGCAATAGGCAATAGGCAATAAATATTCTCCCTGCCCCCTACTCCCCTACTCCCCCTACTCCCCCTACTCCCCTACTCCCCTACTCCCCCAACTCCCCCAACCCCTCTGCCTCTTTACACCTGTATCCATCCGTGCATTGGTGCGATCGCTTTAGTGACTGACTCAATTATTTCTGGAGGTGCTTCTGAAAGCATGACACTGGGATAAACGGCGGTTCCCCATTGGGGATGGACAAGGACATGGCATTTATTTTGAATGGCGGGATATTTAAGTAAGGCTTGGGCTACTGCTGTGTCATCATGGGGAACTAGGCCAGAATGAGATAGTAATGGATAACCTGTGCGGGGATCTATGAGGTCTGTTAAATATCCGCGATCGCGCAAATTAAATGCCACATCGCAACCAAAACGCATAAATTTTTCTCGCAGTTTCTCTTTTTCTTGTTCTGTTTCTATAGTCATTTCTTCTAACGGATATTGTGATTGCTGCAAGACAACCACCACCCACAAAAACTGTTGTTGTTTCCAATCGGGTAATATCTGTTCGCAGTTGGCACAGATATATGGACTGGGAGTATGAATAGAAATCTCTACAGCTTGTCCTGTTTTGCCAACTAAATGAATCGGACAGCTAGGGTCAGAAATACAAACTTGGGGATAATACACCACATTAATTTGGTTTATGAAAGTTTTTATTTTATCTTTGTTAAAAATAATAACTCTTAAATCTGCAAATAAATCATCAAATTTTGCAAATACTTGAAATATGTTTTTTGTTAAAACTGCACATCTATCAGCATTTTCTGCCATTCTGAACTATTGTGGGGATTTTCTGCATCATCCTCCCAGTTTTGAGGATTATTCCCAATATATTCTTTAATATTACTTAAATGTGTTTCGTCCCTAATTATAGATTCATAATAATTACGTTGCCAAAAAGGCAGATCAGAATGATAACGAATTAAATTAACGCGCCGAGTCACAGAGGATTTAAACCCATTAATAAAAGAACCGAGCGAACCAGACCGTAGGGGCTTACGGCGTAAGCCCTCTTGGTTTAACTCCTTATTGCGTAAATCCTCATGGTTTAATTCCTCAATGCGATCGCACCTTCCCTGATCTTGATCCTGAATCCAAACAATTCCATGTAAATGATTAGGCATTAAAACCCATTCATCTAATTCAATCTCTTGGCGAATTGCTGATGATTTTAACCATTCTTGAACGACTATTTGACCAATTAGATTTAGTTGCATTTCCCCCCGTTTAATATCACCAAACCAACATTGTTTTTTATAAGTACATATTGTGACAAAATAAGCACCAGCTTGACCATAATTGTAATTAGGAAGCCGAATTGAACGCCGGTGATGTTTTTCGGGATCGAACTTCATATAACCAAATCAATAATTGTTAATCTCGTAGGGGCTTACGGTGTAAGCCCTCTTAATTTAAGATTATATACATCATATATGAGAATGGCGCAATATGGAAGAGCGCAATATGGAAAGAGGGCGCAATATGAGAAGAGGGCGCAGGCCCTGCGCCCCTACGGGTATTATGGTTTAGCCGCTGGTTAGTTGTTTAATATGAGCCGGGAATCTGCCATTTTGTAATGCTTGGACTGCTGTTCCCGAATCTTGTACCCAAAACTGTCTTCCAAAGCGGACAATTTCTCGGTGATCTCCAGCCTGAACAACACCAATGACAGGTATTCTGGATTTATCTTTATCCCCTGCTTGTGCTTTGAGAATTGTATTCAAACGATGTTGTTCTTCAATTGTTCCTGCTTGTTGTGGACTCAGTTCCACTAAAATCATTTTTACAGTTTCGACAGTTTCCGCATCTTCCAGAATAAATTGAACTTGATCGTCGCGGCGATCTATCTTACCCCAAATAATCAATCTGGCATCAACTTCGAGTAAAGAACTAATGCGTTCATAGGTTTTAGGAAAAACCACCGCTTCCGAGGCAGCAGATAAATCTTCAACTTGCAGAATTGCCATAGAATCACCTTTTTTGGTGACAACCTTTTTGACATTATTCAACATTACTACCGCACAAAGAATAGAATCATCTTTTTGTTCTGCCAATTGTGCTAAGTTAATAGGTGCAAGGACTGAAGATGATTGTCTGATAGATTTAAGAGGATGATCTGAGAGATAAAATCCTAATAATTCTTTTTCCATTCGGAGTTTTTCTTGAGGTGGTAAATCATTGACAGGGGGAGCTTTTGGTGCAGATTCATAGGCATTTTTCTGGGGTTGATGATTATTCCCTGCCAATCCCCCTCCTAATAAATCAAATATATTACCCTGTCCACTAGCTTTGTCTCTAGCGCGGGATTGCGCCCACTCATAAACTAATTCTAAATCATGAATTAATTGGTTGCGATTAGCTTGAATTTTGTCAAAAGCACCGCAGTTAATGAGTGATTCTAAAGTGCGGCGATTCATGGCACGTAAATCCACGCGATCGCAAAAATCCGCCAAAGATTTAAATGGGACTAATTCTCCTGATTCTTCCCTAGCTTCTAAAATTGAGGCGATCGCATTTTGTCCCACATTTCGCACCGCCGAAAATCCAAATAAAATCTTCCCATCCACCGGCGTAAAATCTAAACCAGAGCGATTCACATCCGGTGCATCAATCACAATCCCCATATTAGAGCAATTATCAAGATACTTCCGCACCTTGTCTGTATCCCCACTATTAGCGGTTAACAACGCCGCCATATATTCCAATGGATAATTTGCTTTTAAATATGACGTTTGATAAGTTACATAAGCGTAAGCTGTAGAGTGAGATTTATTAAAACAATTGGCAGCAATAAAACCATTTTTAATGACGAAATTATGGTCATTTTCCACACCAATATCATAAACATTGACTTGACCGACATAAGTACGAGAAATTATTTTAACCATATCACTTAGCTTTGCCAAATTTGTTTATTTACATCTTAATAGCCATTATCAGCCACACAGATACCTTTACATTTAATACCATTTGTAGCAGTGCGTAGACAATGGGGACAGAGAACCTCTTCCTTCTCTGTTTCTTGATTTATCACTATATTAGTGCTTGTCTGGAGCTTATCTTTTTCGGTCTGGAGTTTGTCATTCATAAGAATAGATTTAATGAATTTCCATCTGCTGAAGTTTCTCTATTAAATCACCACGTCGGAAAGTGGCAGAAAGTTGTTGTAAAGAAATTTCCTGGTTTCCGTAAAGTGCTTGAAGTGCCTCTTGAACATCTCCGACTGAATCATTGAAATAATTATCCCAATTTTGATTAATCAACTGATTTGCATCCTTAAAATTACGGTGGTTAATTTCCTTCATTTGTAGATTCATTTTTTTGAGAAGTCTTTTCCCCATTTGCATAGCAATAAAGCACGAAGCATAACGGACACAAGCAGGATCATGGGGATACGGACGTTTACGTAGGGTTTCGGCAATTCTATACAACTGTACAGCTATGACGACTTGTGCGCCATTAAGCTGCTCAGTAAAAATTACATTATACAGTTTACCAAAATGCTCACGAGTGAAAAACTTAGCTTGATGAGGCTTTTGTCGCCAAACCGCCAGTATCGCCTCAGCCGCTACACCCGAAGTAATATCTGTGGATCTAGTGCCTGTATCAGAGCGTTTACGGCGATAATTAAATCCCAACTGTTGGATATCCATTTCCAGCCGCCGCTGTAGATTATCATTAGCTCGAAGGTCACGCAAATCCACAGGGTTCTGACTATTAGTAGCATAAGTAATTTTTTGGACTAAATCATCATTATCAGTAGGTAATTGATAAAGCCGAACTAAAACATAAGCTTGAGTATTTTGTTGGCAGAAATTTGGGTCTTGAAGAGTTTTAAAAATGGTCATACAAGTTTGACCACCATTAATAATTTGCAGGTTCTCAACTCGTACCTGATAATCACCATTTTGCAGCGCGTTATAGGAAAAACTGTCGCAAGTTAAAGTGATGCCATTATTATAAAAATAGAAATTGTTTTTTTCATCGCTATTTAAAGTATCCCGAATACCCTCGTTGACCCGGTTGCCTTGCAGCCCTAAATAACGGCGGATATTACGTTCTAACAAGCGTTCTCCGTGTCGCTCAATCAAAGCCGCAATTTCAGTTATAGAAATTCTGCCCACAAGTACCCGACTGAAATTCATATCTTCAACTACAGCTTTGCCACTTAGTTGTAAAGTATCTTTAACTGGTTTAGAAGCTTGCAGAATTTTGATCAGATGTTCATGATTAATGTGTTCCCATGTCACCTGATCACCGAATCCAGATCGATCAATTGCTTCTTGAGAAGAGTCATTCCATTTTATGCCATTATTACAACCTAATGCCCGCACCTGGGGAATATATCCATCCCGAATTAAACTGCGGGCTTCTTCTACTTTGGCAAGTAAGCGTTGATTAATATGCTCTAATTTTGCAGTGGGATCAAACAAAAATCGAATCGCATTAATGAGAGCCGTGATGCCATTTTCAGGAAAATTAGTCTTACCTTCTAGATTATTTACATACTTTACCTGAAATAAACTAACTGTAAACTCACCATCATATTCTTCAGAAATGTGCATGGCATCCACACCAAAATCTCTACCACCTTCTGTTAAACAATCAAAGGTATTAGAGTCTTCTAAATCTAGAATTGTTTGCACACAAAAATATACAAATGCCAAAGATTTAAGTTTGCCAGCATCATTAATATTTAATTCTTCAGCAGCCCGTTGTCGAATGACATTAGTTACTGAGCCTAAACGTTGATCAATAATAGAGGCATTAATATTCATGATTTGTATTTGAGAGAGTGACTTTGTAGACTTACAAATAATTGATCAATACTACTATCTTCATCGGCATATACAGCATCTATTGTTGAGTAATTTGATCCGGTTTGTGTAGTTGCAAATATTCTTGAAGTGCCACAGCAATGGAAGAATTTGTCGCTATAATTTGTGGCGTTGCTGATTAAGGGTATGATTTTATTTCACGCAGAGACGCAGAGGCGCAGAGAGTAAGAGTTTGAGAGATGGAACTTTCGACTTTCATACCCCAATTCAGCAACGCCTAATTTGTTATACTTCTTCAAAGTCAGCCCACTCAATTCCTAGTTGTTTTATGGCTGCGCGTAACGTTCCTAATTTTAGATCGCGGCCACTCCAATCAGGAATTACAGTTGCTTTCTGAGTAATTGGATTAAACCACTTTCTATGTGAACCTCCACCACGTCTGGGGATTTCTTCACATCCAAGTTTAGATAATTTCTTAGCAACTTCTCTATAGTTCATCTGATGGAGATAATTGTTTCTATTAAAGCTGGTGAGTTTTGGTCTACAGATTGTAGGTTAAGGGGAAGTTCTTTACCTAAATCTTGATATGTTTCCAGAACTGCTTCAAAGGCATCTCTAACATTGGCTAAAACCTCATCCATAGAGTCCCCCTCAGTTATCAATTCTGGTAAAAGTGGAGAAGTTACGGTGAACCCTCCTTCTGGTTGAGGTGTAAGCAATAATGGAATTTTGTAGAACATAATTGTGATTGTATAGTTGAGTCTATTCTATTTTAGATGTTTAGCTAAAAAACCATTAACAGATTTACCTGTGAACATAGAATATATACCTGCTATAATCAGTATCAGACCAAGGATGAAAACACCATGAGATAGACTCTACTCTGTTTACTAAGTGCTGAAACTAATATAATACATCTTCCAACACCATTCAAATGTACCAATGTTATAAAATAGATAAAAGCTCAACCCTAACTTTCCAATCATGAGTCTCCATCCTCTCTTAAAATTTGACATTTCTGAACTCAGCATTGCAGAACGTATCCAACTTGCTGAAGATTTATGGGACAGCATCTTAGAACAGCAAGAGGAATTACCCTTGAGTCCAGCACAACAACAAGAATTAGATCGACGGTTAGAAAATTACAAAAAAAACCCTACAAATGGTTCTAGTTGGGAAGAAGTTAAAAAACGGTTAGGATTCTCCCAATGAACTATAACCTAATTATTCAGCCAGAAGCAGAATACGATATCCAAAATGCTTTTGAGTGGTACGAATCTCAAAATCCAGGTTTAGGTTCAGAATTTGTTCGTGCTGTTGATGCTTGTTTGTCTGGAATTGGAAGACAACCTCTTGCTTACCAAGTTACCTACAAACAGGTAAGAAGAGTATTAATTCGCCGATTTCCTTACATAATTCTCTACGTTTTTGACCAAGATACTGTTTTTGTATTTGCTTGCTTCCATGCAAAACGCAATCCAAAACAGTGGTTAGATAGAATTGAATAAAACTTCTCTTTCTTGCCAAAGCAACTCAAATCACAGCATATCCCGTATGTTGCCTAACATTTTGCGGGTGAAAACCTAAAACAATTTTATCTTTAGGAATTCCCGCAGCTTCTAATTCATAAGTAACACCATCTTCTGTATCATCTCTTTGCACCCAGATTTTACCATCAATAATATCAAGATGCACCAGACAACCATGAATTCTTTTATGATCATGCCAACCAAGAGTTATTAGTAAATAACTATCATTTTCACTATCAAAAACTGTTTTACATTCAATCACTCCATAGGAATAAGGAATTTGTGTATAAGGTATTAACACTTCTTTAATAATCCGGCGATAATTATCTAAGGTATCCATTGGGTAATCCTCTCAGTATCAGAATTAAAAACAAGCACTGTAGGTTGGGTTGAATAAAATGAAACCCAACAAATAAATATCAATAACAGCAATATTGATGTTGGGTTGCGTTCCTTAACCCAACCTACGAGATTGGCGATCGCACTTACATATACTTGTTGGCTTTTCGGTGGTTTTAAAGGTCTTTAAAGTAATCCATATGTGCATTATATATTTGTTCAATTGCAGCTAAGTCAGAATTTTGTAAATTACCTAAATTATGATTTATCAATTCGGGAAGAGTTAATCTCAATCCTTTGTTTAATGATTTAAAAAGAACAATGCAGATACCATCCCCAAGTTTTTCAATTTGTTCTTTGGTCAAGTATTTGAGTTTTGTACAAACGACCATCCAGTTCATTTTTTTGTTCAGATTGAGATTTATAATAACTTCTTCATAGATAGGAAGAATTGTTATTGTAACTCCGCCAGCAATTCCAGAATGCTCTTTGAGTAAGTTATTTGAGTTGGAGAATGCTCCCAGGTATCGAACATTGGGTTCTGCATTTCCCTCTTTGAACCAAAGTGCTTTATGTAGCTCCTCCCCATAACCCGAATTTCCTATCTTAGAACCAAATAGAACATGAGAAATGCCTAACGCGAGTTTAGCCATAAACCGTCTATCATGATATATATACATTGATATATTGTTATTACGCTCTTTACCTTCTCGGCACTTATTAGTTATATATTGAATCCGTAAATTGTCTATTTCATCAGGATCAGAGAAACCAATAGTCTTGAGATCAGCACCTTCAACTCTAGTACACATAATTTTTTTAACTCGACGATCTATAAAAGCATCTTTGAAAGCTAACCAAGATATTAATACATTTTTTTGTGACCTTTCAGAGAACATAAAATATGCTCTAGATTGTACTTTTTTTACTGTTCTTGGATTCCCGCCAGAATACCAATACATGCGTTCATCTTTTGGCCTAATCCAATAGATCTGTTCTCCCAGAGGTCCTAGCCAAGATTCACATATCTCATCTTCTTGCATATTGGGAGGCTTTAAATCTGAGATACCCATACAGATGAGAGGTAGTGCGACTGGTTTTTCTGGGTCAAAAAATTTATATGCAGATTCTTTCAGTTCATTGTAAACAAGAAAATCTTTTTCAAATGCTGCATCTACAAACAATCCAAGATTGTTATTACATGTAGAGCATACGTCTCTTGTTTTTAGCTCATCGGGTGCCTGTGCACCACCGAGGAACTGAGGAATAACATGTTCTAATGTGAATTGATTATCGGGGAATGGTTTTCTACAGTAAATGCATGGACGCATCGTTTGACCTCCAATAAATTAATAAACCTAGCTATGTACTGAATAACTTTATGTGTTTTACCCGCAACTGCGGTTTAATTCTCATATTAATGGCACACTATCACAGATTATTGTACAAAGTCTTTCCCCAATAAACAACATGAACCCCCACAGAATTCAGGAGTTCAAACGCAAATTCCCCAATCCCCACACCTGTAAATGCTAAAATCAATGACTTGATTCCTTAAAGAGAACAATTATGGCATCCATCCGCGAGTTGCACGAACAGATAATTAGTAAAGAACGTTCTGCCGTTGAAATTACCCAAGAAGCATTAAATCGGATTCAAGAGTTAGAACCCAAACTGCACAGTTTCCTCACAGTCACGACAGAACAAGCCTTAAAACAAGCTCAAGCTGTAGATGCAAAAGTCGCTGCTGGAGAAGAAATTGGCATCTTAGCGGGGATTCCCATCGGGATTAAAGACAATTTGTGTACCAAGGGGATAGTCACCACCTGCGCTTCCCGGATTTTGGAAAATTTTATCCCCCCTTACGAATCCACCGTCACCCAAAAACTAGCTGACGCTGGGGGTGTGATGGTAGGTAAAACCAACTTAGATGAGTTTGCAATGGGGAGTTCCACAGAAAACTCCGCTTACCAAGTTACCGCTAATCCTTGGGATTTATCCCGTGTTCCTGGTGGTTCTTCCGGTGGTTCAGCAGCAGCCGTAGCAGCCGATGAATGTGTGGTTTCCCTGGGTTCGGATACGGGGGGTTCAATTCGGCAACCGGCTTCCTTCTGCGGTGTTGTGGGCATGAAACCGACTTATGGGTTAGTTTCCCGCTATGGTTTAGTGGCTTATGCTTCGTCTCTAGATCAAATTGGACCATTTGGACGGAGTGTGGAAGATGCGGCTATATTATTGAGTGCGATCGCTGGCTATGATCCGCAAGACTCTACCAGTCTCAAAATCAAAGTTCCTGACTATGCAGCTAGTTTAAAACCGGATCTCAAACTTCGGAAAAAACTTAGAATTGGTGTCATTACAGAAACCTTTGGTGAAGGGTTGGATTCAGAAGTACAAGCCGCTGTCACCAAAGCCATTGAACAACTTCAAGAACTAGGTGCGGAAATTCATCCGATTTCCTGTCCCAGTTTCCGCTATGGTTTACCAACTTACTACATTATCGCCCCTTCAGAAGCATCAGCTAACTTGGCGCGTTACGATGGCGTTAAATATGGTTTGCGTTCCCCTGATGCAGACAATCTTTTATCAATGTATACCCGAACTCGTTCTCAGGGATTTGGGGCGGAAGTCAAACGCCGGATTATGATTGGTACTTATGCCCTTTCCGCTGGTTATTATGATGCTTACTATTTGAAAGCCCAAAAAGTCCGCACTCTCATTAAAAAAGATTTTGAAAAAGCTTTTCAATCAGTAGATGTGTTAATTTCTCCAACTGCACCAACTACCGCATTTCGAGCCGGAGAAAAAACTACCGATCCTTTGAGTATGTATTTAAATGATTTAATGACTATTCCTGCTAATTTAGCTGGTTTACCAGGAATCAGTTTACCTTGCGGTTTTGATAGTAAAGGTCTACCAATTGGACTACAAATAGTTGGTAAAGTGTTAGGAGAAGAGCAACTTTTCCAAGTAGCTTATGCCTATGAACAATCAACTAATTGGCATTTACAAAAACCCAAAATTGCTTAGAGGATGGTTGAAAAGTATCAGAATTAATCGAGATCCCCCCAACCCCCCTTACAAAGGGGGGCTAAATTCCTCAAAGTCCCCCTTTTTAAGGGGGATTTAGGGGGATCTAAAAATATTTGATACACCATGAGGGACCACCCTCTTAGTTTCTCACTCGCGGGGGTTTACGCCGTAAACCCCTACTACAGAGGTTTTACAATTATAGTGCATTGTAGCCCCCTCATCGCTTGCGGGGAGGGGGTTGGGGGTGGGGTTCTTGTACTTCATAATAAACTATTCAACAAAGAACTTTTCCAGACAGCGGACAAACATTTCCACACCCATTGGTAAAGCTGTTTCATCAAAATCAAATTGGGGATGATGATGAGGGTAATCTAATTTTTTCTCTGGATTTGCAGAACCAAGAAAAAAGTAACAACCGGGAACTTCTTGCAGAAAAAATGACATATCTTCTCCACCCATTGTTTGACATTCGGGAACGATACCAATGGGGGTTTCTATGACTGCTTCTGCGACTGAACGCACTAATTCAGCAATTCCCGTATCATTGATAACTGGTGGATAAAGATGAATATAATCTAAGTCATAACTTGCACCGTAACTTTGGCAAATTCCCGCAATAATTTGTTGAATGCGTTCTTTAAAAAAACCTGCCAAATCAGGATTAAAATATCTCACTGTTCCCCCCATTCTCGCGGTATCAGCAATCACATTAACTGCTGTGCCGGCGTGGAGTTCTCCCACTGTCACTACAGCCGAATCAATGGGGTTCACATTACGGGAAACTATTGTTTGTAAAGCATTGACTATTTGCGCTGCTACCACCACAGAATCCACTGTTTGATGAGGAATTGCCCCATGTCCACCTTTACCGAAAATGGTGCAACGGAACAATTCGACAGCAGCCATTAATGCCCCAGCCCGGACTCCTACAGTTCCCAATGGCAGATTATTCCATAAGTGTAAACCGATAATGGCATCAACATCAGGGTTTTTAAGTACACCTGCTGCAATCATCGGTTTTGCTCCACCGGGACCTTCCTCTGCGGGTTGGAAGATAATTTTGACAGTACCGCTAAAGTCTTTTCGGTGTTGATTGAGGTAATAGGCTGTACCGAGAGCGATCGCTGTATGTCCATCATGTCCACAAGCGTGCATGACTCCATCATGTTGAGAACAATAGGGAACTTGATTCTGTTCTTGAATAGGTAAAGCGTCCATATCCGCCCGAATTGCTAACACTTTGCCATTCCCAGGTTTTTCACCTTTAATAATAGCGACAATTCCCGTTTGAGCAATTCCGGCTTGATGGACAATTCCCCAATTTTGCAATTTTTGGGCAATAAATTCGGCGGTAATTTTTTCCTGAAAACCTAATTCTGGTTTTTGGTGGATCTGTCTTCTCCACTCCACTAATTGTGGTTGTAAAGCCCGAATTTCTAACCGGACATTTTTGAGATTTACTGTTGAAGCCAGAGGAAATGTAGAAACCATATTTATCAATTAAAAATTAGTGATTAGATTTATATTTCTTCCCTGTTCCCTGTTCCCTATTCCCTGTTCTCTATTCCCTACAATATATTTCCCAGTCCAAAGCCGCAGCCACTTCGGCAAGTTTTTCCAAATCTCTAGGATTTTCTAGGTAGGGAACACAACCTAAAACGGGAATATTTGTTAATGATCGAATTAAATCTGGTGGCGTTAAATCAGCAATTTCTGACTCGGTGCGAGGTTGGGTACAATTGAGAATAATCCCCCGCAGATTGATTTTAGTTTGCCTAGCTAATGCTACATTAGCCACAGCACTAGCGATCGCCCCCAATCTTACCGGCACAACCAAAATAGTTTTCAATCGCCATTCACCCGCCAAATCAGCCACAGTCAACTCATTGGTAACTGGTGAACCTAAACCCCCCAAAGATTCCACCAACACAAAATCACGCTGTTTTTGTAAAGATAACAAAGTTCGCCAAGCGATCGCCAAATCAACTTGACGATTTTCCTTCGCAGCCGCAATTGGAGGTGCTAAAGGCGCTTGAAAATACAAAGGTGTAATTTCCTCCGCCGACTGTTCCAAATTAAACAGACTTTGGTACAGTTCCCTATCACCCACCCCCGATTGAATTGGCTTCATCATTCCCAAACTGCGCTGAGGATAATATTTTTGCCAATAAGCCGCTAAAGCTGCCGTCACCACAGTTTTACCAGCATCCGTATCAGTTCCCGTAATCAATAAAGTATTCAACAACGTTTTCCGTTAAAAATGACAACTTAATTTGCTTCCTTTCCTAATTTAGCCCTAATTAGTCCCATTAAAACCTGGCGTTGGTGTTTCCGTTGGCGTTGGTGTTTCCGTCGGCGTTGGCGTTTCCGTTGGAGTTGGCGTTTCCGTCGGCGTTGGTGTTTCCGTCGGGGTTGGTGTTTCCGTTGGCGTTGGTGTTTCCGTTGGCGTTGGTGTTTCCGTCGGGGTTGGTGTTTCCGTTGGCGTTGGTGTTGGCGTTTCTAAAGCCACATTCAAACTATAATTAACCTCTGCCACACCCCCGGACAAACCTAATTGAATAATATATTTGCCATCATTCGCTAATATTCCCTCATAAGATGTAGATTGTTGATCTTGAGTATTCACGACTTCACCATCAGCAGTTAAAATCGTCAGAATAACACCACTGTTCTCATTTACAGATACAACTAACTTTTCCCCACTCTTACCTTGCAAACTATATTGAACTAATTCATTTTCCCGCAGTGTTCCCTCAACTCTCGCCATATTAGACCTGTCTAATTTCAGCCGTTGGCGATTAATCACAGGTTCGCTATTAATCGGTGTTGGAGTTGGTGTTAATGTCATCCCACTAGGAATAACTGGAGAAGGAAAAGATTGTGGAGTTGTAGTCGTTTCTCCCAATGGACGCGGCTTACCTTTCAGTGAAGTTACCAGAGTCCAAGAACCAAAACCTGCTAAAATAATCACAATACAGCCAATACCCCCCAACGCCCAACCATTATCCAAAATAGAGCTACTTTGCCCAGAATCTACTGAAGGTTGCGGCTTTTCAGATGCTTTCGATATAGGTTCAGGACGGTGACCAATAGCAATAGTTTGTAAAGAAGATAAATTAGCTGGAGGTTGACTACTATAGCCTATGTTCAGCAGTGCCTGAGTCACATCAGCCGCACTTTGATAGCGTTCCCCCGGTAGATAACTCAACATTCGCTGTAAAACCTGAGCAAATTCTGGTTTCACCGTTGCCCATTTTTGCCAATTCCAGGTTAGTTGCTGCTCATCAAATAAATCTGCGGGTTCTTTCCCAGTCAATAAAACTATAGAAGTCACAGCTAACGCATACAAATCACTACTAGGATATGCCCTGCCCGTCTGCATTTGTTCGCTAGGCGCATAACCTAACTTACCTACAGTTGTTACTGATGTAGCACTTGATGATTGTAATTTTGTGGCTAACTCCTTAACCACTCCAAAATCAATTAACACAGGCAGAAAATCATTTTCCCGTAAAATTATATTTTCTGGAGATATATCTCGATGAATAATTCCCTTTCCATGAATATAACTAAGAACAGGTAATAAAGTTCTTAATAAATGCAGTACATCGGCCTCATTAAAGGTTTTTCCCAGGTCTTGACGTTCTTTGAGCAAATTGCGGTAAGTCTTACCAGCCACAAAATCCTGTACCAAAAATAACTTTTCGTTTTGGGCAAATTTTTCTCGAAATTTGGGGATTTGCGAATGTTCAATTTGATACAATGTTGCAGCTTCTCGTTCAAATAACTCCTGTGCTTTTTGCCCATGGGATGTTTCTGTGATTGGGGCAATTAATTCTTTCAGAACACAAAGTTCATTAAAGCGTCTTTGGTCTTCTGCTAGATAGGTTCTACCAAATCCCCCCTGTCCAATAATGTGAATTATGTGGTAACGATTTTGTAGGATAGTACCAACTGTAATCGGTGATTGCATGATCTATTAATTGAATATAATAGCAACTGAGCTAGAACTTAGTAAAAGCATCATCCATCCACAACGTGACACAATATGTCTCAATTGTAGCTTCCGTAATTTTCCTCAGTCACCCCGCCTGCAAGGAAGTGTATACTGGAAATAAGTCTTGCATTATTCTATTCTTACGTTCTGCCTTAAGTCAGGATGTGTTCAATATGGTAGCGTTTTTATACAGGTTGATTACCTTTCCTGTCTATTGAGAAGATGATAACATCAAATATAATCAACTTATCACTGGGGGATAAATCCCCTCTTACAGCTTTCATCCCCGACTTACAAGACATTGATACCTAAAAATTTTGGGGATTTTTAGGGATCAATTCCGGGGTTTTGAGCCTATCTTCTTATAAATCAAGCGGTTTAGTTCACGGCAAATTTTTCCAGGTCTGGGGATTTATTAAAATTAATATTTAATCTTCAGTTAACTGGGTTATTAATTGGTAATAAGTATCATAAAATAATTGTTTGCACGTTTGGTGCTATTTAATCATAGGTGTTGTAACACCCCAGAGCTAACTGGAAGATCAATATTATTTGTTTACTCAATTTCGGCGAAATTTGCTCAATCTCTGATGATATTTCTATGAATGCACTTCGAGGATCTGCTGTGCTAAGTTCTGCCACTTTACCAATTCAGTCAATAGCAACGGGACTACCTGACAATAATCGTCTGCGGCTTTTTTCCGGTTCTGCCAATATAGCACTGTCGCAAGAAGTTGCTCGTTATCTAGGTATGGACTTGGGGCCAATGATTCGCAAAAGATTTGCGGACGGAGAACTTTATGTTCAAATCCAAGAATCAATTCGGGGTTGTGATGTCTATTTAATCCAGCCCAGTTGTCAACCCGTCAATGATCATTTGATGGAATTACTCATTATGATTGATGCCTGTCGTCGAGCATCTGCACGCCAGATTACAGCAGTAATTCCTTACTATGGTTATGCTCGCGCTGACAGAAAAACAGCCGGCAGAGAGTCAATTACTGCGAAGTTAGTTGCTAATTTGATTACTGAAGCAGGTGCTAACCGCGTTCTAGCGATGGATTTGCACGCAGCCCAAATTCAAGGCTATTTCGATATCCCCTTTGATCATGTCTATGGTTCACCAGTTATCCTAGATTATCTCATTAGCAAAGGATTACAGGATATTGTGGTTGTTTCTCCTGATGTGGGTGGGGTAGCACGGGCTAGGGCATTTGCGAAAAAATTGAATGATGCACCATTGGCAATTATTGATAAACGTCGTCAGGCTCATAATGTCGCCGAGGTTTTAAATGTGATTGGTGATGTGAGAGGCAAAACTGCCATATTGGTGGATGACATGATTGATACTGGCGGTACGATTGCGGCAGGGGCTAAGTTACTACGTCAAGAAGGTGCAAGTCAGGTATATGCCTGTGCTACTCATGCTGTATTTTCCCCACCGGCAATTGAGCGATTGTCTAGTGGGGTCTTTGAGGAAGTTATAGTCACTAATACTATTCCCATCCCAGAGGCTAATCAGTTTCCGCAATTGGTGACGCTTTCTGTCGCTAATCTACTGGGAGAAGCAATTTGGCGGATTCATGAGGATAGCTCACTCAGTAGTTTATTCCGTTAATCAACCAATAACTATCATCCCAAAGGAAGAAAAAAGGAGTCAGGAGTCAGGAGGAAGAAAGAAGAAAGAAGGAGTAAAAGCATGATAACTTTGTACTTCCTGTAACCTGCAATATGCTGTAAATAATGAAGGATGAAAGTTTTCGTTCTTCATTTTTTGTATGCAGCTAATATTTCTAATTCGGAAACTACTCTTTCTAATTCTTCTACTAAGGGCGTAATTTGATGTTTCTGGAAAGCATCTGCGAGGGAACGATAATACCAAAGTGTGCCTGCTTTGCCACCTTGAAAACGTTCCCAAACTGCATCACCAATCATCCGATAATCTTTGAGAATTGAACGGACGTTATGGAGTTTGTCAGCGGCAGAAACTAGCAATACTTCTGGGGAAGCGGTGGAAATATGGGCAATATAGGCTTGTTTCCGGGGTTTCCAAGGGGGTTTAGGTGTGGTGTCTGTGTCTGTACAACCATCAACTATGGCGGTGACTTTATCCCCAAATCGGCGACGAATTTCTGCTCTGGTGGCTGCTCCGCCTTGGTCTTCTATGGCATCATGTAGTAGAGCCGCTATGGCTTCATCTTCATTAGCACCATATTCTAAGGCTATGCTGGCTACTCCTAGTAAATGGGTAATATAGGGAATATCCCCAGCTTTGCGTTTTTGCGTAGCGTGGAGTTCGTGGGCGTAGGTAAGCGCTTGGGTAAATCTTTCTGATAGCATTTTTAGTTAGAGGTTATAGATCCCCGACTTCTTCGAGAAGTCGGGGATCAGGGTATTATTTAGTTAAACAGGTATTTCGGCGTTAGTGGTAGTATTACTAACAAGACTTACACAACTGGCATATTCACAGATTACTACGTGCATTCTAATTTAAGGGTTTTTAGAACATGATTTTGAAATCCTACTAATCCTCCTCGTCTTCCCCAATGTTGGTTGAATGTAGGCGTTTCTAATTTCATCACTTTACCCCCTTGAAGATGAACCTGATAATCAAACACCATGTCTTGTTCTGGAGGTACACTCGAAAAATCTGCTATCCAAACTATTTGAACTAGACGAGAGATACCAAATTCTCCACCATCAGGCTCTTTATACAAAGTCCTGTTCAGAAGTTTAACAATATGGGTCACTTTGGCACGCTGTCTTAAAAGAATGAGTTCACTTTCCTCTGGTTTAAGGGCATTCTTTTCTTGTTCTGTTTTCCAATTTAACCGAAAAATTTTTAAGTCCGAATCAATATCGTGATAAGCCCAATATTTATCATCACCCTGATGATTTATATTTTTAGTCCACTTTAGTTTTGTCAAATCCATAAATTTAGTCTCTATTTAAACAACAAACTTTATATATTAATCTCAGCTAGTCCGCTGTTAGTGAAGGTTTGTTTGTAGAAAATCCTAACAACCACTCTTAAACCTAATTCTTTTTCTATGGTATATTTACCATCTTGTAATTGCTGTCCTGACAACCAAGCCATAACCTGTAAACTTATAAATCTATAAGTTCATTTTGGCACAATTTTAGTTGTAAGTGCTAATTTCAGGTTATTATCTGTCTAAAATAGTAGAAAACACTTGACTACAAACTAAAAACCTGTGCCACAAACAATTCTCAAGGAAATTCTCAGTCAGCTTGATAGTTTAGAACAAGATGAACTACAGCAACTTAATCAAGCTATCCAAATATGTCTAGCTGATAAAGCACAAGTTAATCAAATCACAAACTTTCATCAAGCACTGTTAAGTTCTGGTTTGGTGAAACAAATTAAACAACCTGCTGACAGTAAACAACATGAAAGAAAACTTATTCAGGCAGAAGGAAAACCTGTTTCTCAAACTATTATTGAGGAACGTCGCTAAATGTCCGTTTATTTTTTAGATAGCAGCGCCTTAGTTAAACGCTACGTTGCGGAAATAGGTTCAGGTTGGGTTGTTAGCTTGTGCAATCCTACGTTAAAAAATGATGTATTTATTGCTGCTATTACTGCTGTAGAGATTACTGCGGCAATTAGTAGGCGATCGCGGGCTGGAAGTATTAATATTCAAGATGCTACAATGGTCTACCATCAGTTAAAAAATGATATCGAATCTGAATATCAAGTGATAGAAATTACAGACAATATCATTAATTCAGGAATGAGATTAGCTGAAAAATATTGTTTACGCGGCTATGATGCAGTTCAATTAGCTGCTGCTGAGTCCATAAATACCCTTTGCATTGCAAATGGTTTACCTCAATTAACTTTTGTATCTGCTGATAAAGAATTGAATATAGCCGCTGTCAGTGCAGGTTTGCTTGTGAAAAATCCTCACAACTATTCTTCAACCTAAACCATGCTCTTGATATTTATTATTAAAATAACAATATTTGTGACAATTAAGGTAGAATTATTAAAGGTTCGTTACAGATTTGGTAAATCATCTCCACTTCTGTTAAAACGACCGAAAATTAGCTTCTTAATCTAAAAACCTTAAAGTTTACCGAAACCCTCTATGACGCTCCCAATTCGTAACGTCGCCATTATCGCCCACGTTGACCATGGTAAAACCACCCTTGTTGACGCTCTCCTCAAACAGTCCGGCATTTTCCGCGAAGGCGAAGACGTTCCGGATTGTGTCATGGACTCCAATGATTTGGAGAGGGAACGAGGCATTACAATTCTTTCTAAAAATACAGCGGTTCGTTACAAAGACACTCTGATTAATATCGTTGATACCCCTGGACACGCTGACTTCGGTGGAGAAGTAGAACGGGTACTCGGCATGGTGGACGGTTGTATTCTGATTGTTGATGCCAACGAAGGTCCAATGCCCCAAACCCGCTTTGTGTTGAAAAAGGCTTTGGAAAAAGGTTTGCGTCCTATCGTTGTTATTAACAAGATTGACCGGGGACAAGCTGACCCCCACGTTGCTGTTGATAAGGTCTTGGATCTGTTCTTAGAATTAGGTGCAGATGAAGACCAATGCGACTTTAAATATCTATTTGCTTCCGGTATGGCTGGTTTCGCTAAGGAAAGCTTAGAAGCAGAATCAGTAGATATGCAGCCCCTATTTAATGCCATTCTTCGCCACGTACCTGCACCTGTGGGAGATCCTAACAAGCCTCTGCAATTGCAAGTGACTACCCTAGATTATTCTGAGTATTTAGGACGGATTATCATTGGTAAAATCCATAATGGAACTATCCGCGCTGGACAACAAGCTGCTTTGGTAGTAGAAGATGGCAGCATTGTCAAGGGCAAAGTTACCAAGTTGATGGGATTTGAAGGTTTAAAACGGATAGAAATGGAGGAAGCTACCGCAGGTTATATTGTGGCTGTAGCTGGTTTTGCTGATGCTTATATTGGTGAAACTATTACAGATCCTAATGAACCTCTGGCTCTACCCTTAATTAAGGTGGATGAACCAACTTTACAAATGACCTTCTGGGTGAATGATTCGCCCTTTGCTGGTCAAGAAGGTAAACTGGTAACATCTCGGCAAATCCGCGATCGCCTATACCGCGAATTAGAAACCAACGTAGCTTTGCGCGTTGAAGACACCGACTCTCCCGATAAATTCCTGGTTTCTGGTCGGGGTGAATTACACCTGGGTATCTTAATCGAAACCATGCGTCGTGAAGGTTTTGAGTTCCAAGTATCCCAACCTCAAGTAATTTACCGCACAGTTAATGGTCAACCTTGCGAACCTTTTGAACTTCTAGCTTTAGACGTTCCCGCCGATGCAGTTGGTAGCTGTATTGAACGCTTAGGACAACGGAAAGCGGAAATGCAAGATATGCAGCCAGGTGGAGGCGATCGCACCCAACTAGAGTTTATTGTGGCAGCCCGTGGTTTAATTGGTTTCCGGGGTGAATTCATGCGGATGACTCGCGGTGAAGGGATCATGAACCACAGTTTCCTTGATTATCGCCCCCTTTGCGGTGATATTGAAGCCCGGAATAAGGGTGTTCTTATCTCCTTTGAAGAAGGTGTTTCTACTGCTTACGCGATGAAGAATTGTGAAGATAGAGGTGCATTCTTTATCAGTGAAGGAACAAAAGTTTACAAAGGTATGATTATTGGTGAACATAATCGTCCCCAAGATTTGGAATTGAACGTTTGTAAAACTAAGCAGTTAACCAACCACCGCTCATCTGGTGGTGAAGAACTGACTCAGTTACAAACACCCGTAGACATGAATTTAGAACGAGCTTTGGAATACATTGCTCAAGATGAATTGGTGGAAGTTACACCTGAATCTATCCGTCTTCGCAAGATGTCTAAGAAATTGGTGAAACGCTAATATCTGTAGGGGTGGGGTTTCCCCACCCTAATTAAATTGGCATTGCTGATTAAGGGTATGAATTTTAGTCTCACGCAAAGGCGCAAAGACGCAAAGGCAAGATTTTTAAAGGTTCAATTTGGAAATTTCATACCTCGATTCAGCAACGCCTTAAATTCATTCACAAGAATGATACAATCTTTGTTAGAGGGTTGTATTTTTTTATATATAATTAGATTGGATTAAGCGACAGCGCAACAAGGATTTTAATAATTAAGTTTAATAATGTTGGGTTTCCTTTGTCAACCCAACCTACATTTTCTTAAACTAAAAGTATTGTGTTGAGTAGAATTGATGAGCAAAACAACTATTAGTTAATTTTTTTTGTTCTCCATTATTGATTGTAGTCAAAAATTTGGGAATGCTTGAAAATAGGGATGAAATAACCTCTAGGGGTTGTGCAAATTTACATATCAAGCAGTTATTAGGCTAATAATCACAATGGCAAATTCAAACAATAAATTATTTACTCCTCGAAATGATGGAAATTATGTAAATACAAAAGAGCTTTTGTCTTTGTTTAGGTAAATTTCTGATGAAAAAAGGTTGTCATCAAAAATCCAAAATTCAGCCAGTAATACTTTTGAGTCATTACTTTTATCTTTTATACGATTCAATGAATTTCATGAGAATTTATCCTGCGATCGCATTTCATGAACACAAAAATTTACCCCTGTTAATGTTGGGGGTATCAATGGCTTATTTCCCCAATGATTCAAGTCGTGAAAGCCATGAATTAAAGTGAGGGCATTTATTCCGAATTACTTCTAGTCCAATTGATTCAGCTAATAGTGGTCCATAAGTAGATTTTGCGCCTTTATAATCAGGAAATTGGGCAATAATACGTTTACTGGGGGCTGTTTCCTTGCTATCATTAATCAACTCAGGAGTTTCATATTTATCGGCAATACGTTTGAGTTCTTCAACTTTGTCTGAGCATTTATCATAAAAGGACTCAAAACAAGTAGGATCAGAAAAAAGGTAAGCCTCGTATTCATGCAATTGAATATACGGGACGAATCGCCGATCATCAATATCGTCAGCAAAGCTTTTCTCCAAAAACTCGACTCGTTTTATGGGATTTTGACGCATGATTTCAGCTTCATCTAATCCCGGAAAATTATGATGAATTGCATACAGATCAATCATCGTTGTAAAGAAAGCATCTGTATTTTTATCCCCAGTAAGCGATCGCAAAATATCATCCTTCATTGGCTGATAATCACCATAACCGCTACCACCACGATTAGTTTTACCCTTTTTTCTTCCATGAGCAATGAGTCTAGGGTGGTGCATAAATACTTGATGTTGCGCCAGATGTGGTTGCAGAATAATAGAGGCAAATGTTTGTTCAGTTTGTCCTTCTGCAAATAAATAGAGTCTTACCATTAGTGTGGACCTCCACCAATGATATTTTTTTCCCAAATTTCTCCTAAACTATATTCTTCTAACCAAGTTTCTAATTCTTGAGGATTTAACCGCTTAAATTGCGATTCCTTACCTACTCTATCTACCGTAATTACATCTTCAGGATTAAAGTTATCTAAAAAAGAAGTAGATTGGGTGCTGATGAGGATTTGTGTATGATAGGAAGCCTTACTAAACATCGCAGCCACAACATTGAGCGCGTAGGGATGAAGACCAAGTTCCGGTTCATCAACAATTATTAGTGCTGGAAGTTCTGTTTCTGGCTGCAAAAGCAAAGTAGTCAGGCAGATAGCACGCAAAGTACCGTCCGAAAATTGGTCTGGACTAAATAGTTGATCTGAGCCTTTGTGCAGCCAGTTGAGCTTAACATAATCCGCTCTAGGTTCAAGGACAAAATCATCAAAAAATGGGGCAATTAAACGGATTGTCTTAATAATACGCTGATAGGCTGTATTATGGTCTTCACGGAATCGGAGAAGTAATGCGGCTAGATTTCCACCATCAGACACCAGCCAGCGGTTGTCATCCTTGTAACAGGATTGACGAACTCGCGTGGTAGATGACGTATCGTGAAAGTGGTAAACACGACAGTCATTGAGCAAATGTTTGATAGTGTTGGCAATTGTTGGCGTACCTTCTTGTGCTGCTTTCTTGATTTTTGTTTCCTGATGTCCTGCACCGAACGAGTAAGTGGTTGAGGGTTGAGGTAGGTGTGAGCCATTTCGCGTCCCTGTTTCTTCAGCAAATATCAAAGTATCACCTGCCGCAAACTTGAGACAAATGGTATAGATAATATCCAGACTCCCATTGTCAATCTTGAACTCTAGTTGTGCCTCGATTTGCGGTGTTACCTTCGGTCCGAAATGTAAGAGAGAGTGAGCAGAACCCGATATACCGATATATTCTCGAAGTCGTTCGGCCATCATCTCATTCAGCATCTTGAAAAACGAGATGAGATTACTTTTACCTGCTCCATTAGCTCCAATCAATATGTTTAAGGGACGCAACTCAAGATCCATTGTCTTAATGGACTTGAAGCCCTTGATAATTACTCGTTGTAGCATAATCAACAATCAGTATTTATACAAAATGATTATATATGTAGATGATGTACAGGGATTAAAAAAAAGGTGCGTTAGGCTAAAGCCATAACACACCCCAATTAAACTAAATTGCAAATACAACTAAGGATACAAACCCCGATCATTCAAAGCTTGCGCGACTCTACCTACACCCAAAGTATAAGCAGCTAATCGCAGATTTACCCCCCGTGCTTGCGACTCATGAATCACCTTGCGGTAAGCCTGAACCATCAAATGTTCCATTTCCCGGTTGACTCGTTCTTCGTCCCAGAATAGGTAGGAAAGACCTTGTACCCATTCTAAATAACTGACCACCACACCCCCAGCATTGGCTAAAATATCCGGTAACACGGTGACACCTTGGGCTTCTAGAACGCGGTTAGCTTCCAAAGTCACAGGACCATTAGCAGCTTCTGCGACAAATTGGGCTTTGATTTGATGGACATTTTCTGCGGTAATTTGGTTTTCCAAAGCGGCAGGAATCAGGACATCGCAAGGTAAAGTTAATAAGTCTGCATTACTAATGGGTGTTCCTTGGGGAAATCCCACCACACTGCGATGGTTGGCCGCAGCGTAGGCTTTGACAGCGGAAATATCAAGACCATTTTCGGCAAAGATACCCCCACTAGCACTGGAAACAGCGATAATTTTTGCTCCTTCTTGGTGTAGCAATTCGGCGGCTGCCCCACCTACATTACCGAAGCCTTGAATTGCTACCCTGACTCCTACCAGGGATTTACCGTGATCGGCGATCGCTTCACGAACAATAATCATCACACCGCGTCCAGTCGCCATTTCTCGTCCCAGGGAACCACCAATAGATAAGGGTTTACCTGTAACTACTCCGGGGACAGAATGACCAACATTGACAGAATAAGTATCCATCATCCATGCCATTTCCCGCGCTGATGTTCCCATGTCTGGTGCGGGTATATCTACGGATGGTCCAATGTCTTTAATTAATTCACTAATATAACGACGACTAATCCGTTCTAATTCCCCCACACTGAACTTTTTGGGGTCTATGGGAATTCCGCCTTTGCCACCACCGTAGGGAATGCCTAACAATGCACATTTCCAAGTCATGAGCATGGCTAGGGCGGATACTTCTCGTAATGTCACTGCTTCATGGTAGCGAATACCACCTTTATAGGGTCCTAAAATATCCGAATGTTGTACCCGATGTCCAGCAAAAACCCGCACTTCCCCATTATCCATTCTTATGGGAATGGAAACTGTGACAACTTTTCGAGGGTGACTGAGTATTTCTACGATACCTTGATCTAATTTTAATTCTTTAGCAGCCCATTCTAAATAGCTACAGGCTTGATCATAAGGGCAAATATGCGCTGGAGAATGATTTTCTATAAGTGGGAGAGACGTTGTCACCATAATACCTACTCCTCATCACCGTATGTTTGTGAACCGGACTGATATGGTTAGCTTACCCTCTTTTTTGAAAAAGATGTCAATTTTGTAGTTTCTGTTACAATTTTATTTCGATTTGTATGCTGTAAGACGCTTGGGCAGATAAACTATAAAAATATCGGCGTTGCTGATTAAGGGTATGAATTTTAGTCTCACGCAGAGGCGCAGAGGCGCAAAGAGTAAGAGTTTTAAAGGTTCAATTTGGTAATTTTATACCTCAATATGGCTGATACGCCACGCAGGCTATCAGCAACACCTGAAATTTTGATGACTTGGTTGGGTGACGCAGAAGCTTTTCCCCAACCTATATTAATTAAATGAATGTTTCAGGTGTAAAACTCCCGTGTAAGCCATAGGGAATATGATGTTTGAGGTGTAGTTTTGCAATTTCACCTTTTTCCAAATTTACAGCATCTAAAATTACCACATCTGAACGATGATGTTCTGCATCATAAACTAAGGCTATTAGCCAGCCATCATCTTCTGTTTGGGAATTTGGACGAGGAATAAAAATTGGTTCACCGATAAAACCTGCTGGTGCAGCACTCCATAATTGTCTTTGTTGTAACTCTAAATCAAGTTTGAAAATTGCTTGTAGGGGAGCATTTCCCGTTGATTTATGAGCCGCAGCCGTGTATAGATAACGATAGGATTTACCGACATGATGAGGGTGCATTGTGGGAAATTCACAAGATCGATCATCTATTAAATGATTTTCGACTGTATTGGTTGGTAAATTCAGATTAAACCGCCAAAGTTTGCCAGGAGAATTGGCATCAAAATCTGTTTCTCGATAATCGCTATTGGGTTCAACTTCTGGTAATGATTCATAGCAAATAGAATCAATGATAATTTCATTACCCACTTCAAAAGCATTAACATGATGGAAAATAAAACCTGCCTGAGTTTCTAAAACTTTGATTTTTTTAGTTGGGTTTTGGCGAGGAATAATGATGATTTTTGTAGGTTGATTTTTTTGGACTTTAATACATTGGGCGGCGCTAGATATTCCCAAGGCAAAAGGTATGGGGTTAAAACTAACAGGATTTTGGAAGAAAATACAGTAATTTTCTGTAATCACAAAATCATGAATGAAGCAAAAACCAGCAACGCTATGATTTTGTTTATTGGTGATTTCTCCGTCGGTATTTAACTCAAATATGTTAATTGTAGTTGATAGTCCTGGTGTAATAGCGAAATTAACTAATGTACCATTTGCATCAATTCGCGGGTGGGCGCTAAAGGCTTCCCCTTTAGATAAAACACCGTTGAAGTATTCATTCCCTAATGTTTCTAGAGTGTGCGGATTAAGTAAATAGGGTTCGGATGCTTCCCATAGTGCTAATAGTTTTTTACCCCAATAAATTACATTAGTATTAGCAATATGTTTGATTTTGAAATCAAAGATGTTAGCTAACCAACCGCCCAGTTTTTGTGTACCAAAAACACCACGATAAAGAATTTTACCCGCTTTTTTTTCTGCTAAATAACCTGCTGTGGTAACAAAGCGGTTACGAAAATGGGCGCGGCCATTGGTAAATGTAATGCGGCTAATCATGCCATCACCGTCAAAGGGATGATGTAATTTTTGCCCATTAATATCTAGTAAACCAGGTCCATTTCTAAATAATGTTCCTTGCAATTCTGGTGGTATTTCTCCTTCTATATCATCAATCCAGTAATCAAATTCCTGGTGAAGAGATTCATATCCTCCTTGCCAATCTTTGAGAGTGTAGGATTTTTGGAGATTTTGCTGATCTTGAGGTTCTAATATTTGCATTTTTTCTTGGCTATGGTAAGTTTTTTCAGAAAACCAGGGATGTAAATATAGAGATAAATCTAATTGTCTTCGAGATTTTTATCTATTAAATAAGTACATCATTATCAATTCTATCATCTGGTAGCAATTTAACAAAAAATATGGGTATCAGAGAAGTACAGCTAGTGAGAATGATTAATAACCACAGGGAGTCAAATTGATATTCTGTGATTCCTAACCATTTCATCATGATTGATCCTAATGCGTAGGAAACTGTTCCTGCTACATTAAATACAGACATGATTAACGCAAAAAATGTGGCTTCTATGCCGGGAGGGCAAAGCTTTGTTGATAATACTAATATGGGCATGAATACAATTTGCCCAATCACAGTAATAATCAAACTATCACCTAAGCTAAACCAATGATCATCTATGCCTAACATTCTGTTGGTGTGCGTTACTAATAATAAATTCGTCATTCCTAAAGCTGTGGATAGGAAAATACCCGCAGTAATCATAGTTCTAAAGGGAATGTGCTTAAAGTAACGTTGGAAAGCCCAAACTCCAACTAGGGAAGCAAAACTCGTCACTAACCGAATTCGTCCTAAAAATTCTGGTTGAAAGTGGAGTTCATTAGTTGTGAAATAGAAGAATGCTGATTCAGTTTTTGGTGTAGCGTGCCAAATAAATATAAATAATGTGGGCAACCAAATTGTTTTTTGAGTAATTGCTTGGCGGATTTTTAGTAGTTGATCTTTTGTGTTGTTGCTTTTTTTGTGATCTTTATTAATAGGTTTTTCAGTAATTAACCAAGCTACAGATGAAATAATTAAAGGAAATAATGCTGTTATTAAAAATACTATACGGGTGGTAAAATATTCTAAAAGTAACCCGCTAAGGTAAGCTGTACATAAGGCACCAATAGCTGAACTACCCCAACAAAGAGATTGTAAAGAACCTATTTTGGCTTCTGATTCGTTTCTGGCTCTTTCAACTACTATGGAATCAACTATCACATCACTAATAGCCACAGAGACAGAAGAAAGTACAATCATAATTGTGGCTGTTGTACTGGTATGAGCGACTGTTCCTAAACATCCCCAAGCTGCACAGCCCAGAATTCCTGACATAACTATGTAAGGTTTTCTATGATAACCAAATATGGGTAAACTATCGGAAATAAACCCATATAATGGCTTAATCATCCAAGGTATAGTACAGATTCCCATAATTGTTGACATCTGCACGGGACCTAATAGTAATTCATCTTTGAGAAAAAAGCTGACAGCTAAACGCGATAATGTCAGTATACCTTGAACAAAATAGATGGTAAGAATTGCTATTAACTCAGCACTGGGTTCGTTACCTAAGAGAATTTTTTTGGTTAGTAAATCTTTGAATTTGGGTAAGGTAGGGGAGTCATTTAGCATTTGCATGAATAATGATTAAGTTTTATTTACTTTTATATCATAGATTTTTAAATTGAGGATAAGTTTTTATTAATTATGAAACTATAGGAATCCGGTTTGATTCTGTCAGTCGAGCGATCGCCTTTGGTGAATTTTGTATAGAAGAAACTTTCTTTTTAACCGTGTTCTCTGTATAAATGGTTATATATAAAACACATTAATTGACAATTTCCCAGGGGATGTGACTGAACATTAGTTTTTTGTAAAGTAATATTACAAACCTTGGAAATATATTGAGAAATTGTTCTTGAGGCAAACATAGATTTAAGGTAGAAGCTATAGGACAAAATTGAGGCCAGTTTTAAAATGAACACAAATAATATTCAAAACTATCGCTTTGTCTGTACCTTAACTTTTGGTGATATTTACGGTCAAATTATTGTTTGGTTAATTACGATTACTATTAGCTTGGCATCAGCTTTAGCACTAATGGGCGCAAAAAGACCTGTATACGCTTTAGCTACGGTAGGTCTTGTGGTTCTTTTATCTCTACCTTTTTTACTTTTCGCCTTTGTGACGACTTTATTAAATAATATTGAACTCAATGCTGTAGAGCCAAAAACCAAGACAGAATCAATACAAAGTAGTATTTCACAAAACCCAGTCCAAGTAACTAGCTAAAGGGGATTTCACCAATAGACATTTGGTAAAAATTAAATGTGTGTTTGCTACAACCCTTGTAGAGAAGTTACATGAAGCGTCTCTACATTTTTTTGCACCAGATGTCAAATTTACAATTTCTCTATTACCCTGTCTTGTAGATGGGGAATTTTTTTTTAATCGGTGGTTGATGATGCTTGAACATGATGTAATTATTGTTGGTGGTGGTTTGGCTGGCTGTCGGGCTGCGGTGGAAATTGCCCGGACTGACCCTAGTTTAAAGGTAGCGGTAGTTGCCAAAACTCACCCAATTCGCTCTCATTCGGTGGCTGCTCAAGGTGGTATGGCGGCTTCTTTAAAAAATGTGGATGGTACGGATTCTTGGGAAGCTCACGCTTTTGATACTGTCAAGGGTTCCGATTATCTGGCGGATCAAGATGCGGTGGCAATTTTGACTCAGGAAGCACCGGATGTGGTGATTGATTTGGAACATCTGGGGGTATTGTTTTCTCGTTTACCTGATGGTCGGATTGCTCAACGGGCTTTTGGTGGACATTCTCACAACCGCACTTGTTATGCGGCTGATAAAACTGGTCATGCAATTTTACATGAGTTAGTTAATAATTTGCGCCGTTATGGGGTGCAGATTTACGAAGAATGGTATGTAATGCGCCTGATTTTGGAGGATGGCCAGGCGAAGGGTGTGGTGATGTTTCACCTGTTGGATGGGCATATTGAGGTGTTACGGGCGAAGGCTGTGATGTTTGCTACGGGGGGCTATGGTCGGGTTTATAACACGACTTCTAATGATTATGCTTCTACTGGTGATGGTTTGGCGATGACAGCTTTGGCTGGTTTACCTTTGGCAGATATGGAGTTTGTCCAGTTTCATCCTACGGGTTTGTATCCTGTGGGGGTGCTGATTTCCGAGGCTGTGCGCGGTGAAGGGGCATATTTGATTAATGCCGATGGCGATCGCTTTATGGCTAATTACGCCCCCAGTCGCATGGAATTAGCCCCTCGTGATATTACCTCACGGGCAATTACCTATGAAATCCGGGCTGGTCGTGGAGTGAATACTGATGGTAGCGCGGGTGGTCCCTTTGTCTATCTGGATTTACGCCATCTGGGTAAGGAAAAAATCATGAGTCGTGTTCCCTTCTGTTGGGAAGAAGCACATCGTTTGCTTGGTGTAGATGCTGTAACTCAACCGATGCCGGTTCGTCCTACCAATCATTATTGTATGGGTGGTATTCCTGTCAACACTGACGGACAAGTTAGAAGTAATAATGATAGTTTTGTCGAAGGCTTTTTTGCGGCTGGGGAAACTGCTTGTGTGTCTGTTCACGGTGCAAATCGTCTCGGTAGTAACTCCTTATTAGAATGTGTAGTTTATGGTAAAAGGACTGGAGCAGCGATCGCTAATTATGTCCAAAATCGGCAATTACCATCCATAGATGAAACACGCTACATCAACGAAGCCAAACAACAAATACAACTCTTAATAGACCAACCAGGACAGTACAGAATTAATCAAATCCGTCAAGCTTTTCAAGATAATATGACTGAAAATTGTGGCGTTTTCCGCACCGACGAAGTAATGCGTCAGGGATTAGAAAAAATCGCCCAACTACAACAAAAATATTCACAAATATATTTAGATGACAAAGGAAAAAGCTGGAATACAGAATTAGTTGAAGCCTTAGAATTGCAAAGTTTAATGGTAGTTGGACAAACCATTTTAACTTCCGCCCTCAACCGCCAAGAAAGTCGCGGCGCACACTTTAGAGAAGACTTTGCCGAAAGGGACGATAATAAGTTTTTACAACACACAATGGCTTATTATTCACCCACAGGAATTGACATTCAATATCGTCCCGTGACAATCACAATGTTTGCACCAAAAGAGCGAAAATATTAATTAAAGATACAGCACTTTCCGGTGTTATGAGGTACATATCCAGCGGGCAAGATGCCCGCACTACAAGAGTTTCATGATTCAACTTTGTACCTCATAAGAGCGGAAACCGATGTAATATTTAATTTTCTAAAATATGCGGTTATTCGGTTCTTTTTATGGAAAACCTGGTTCAAAATCAATGGCGGCCTTAGAGGATGTTTGAAAAGTCCCTCATGGTGTATCAAATATTTTCAGATCCCCCTAAATCCCCCTTAAAAAGGGGGACTTTGACTCTAGTTCCCCCCTTGCTAAGGGGGGTTAGGGGGGATCTGTAAGTGCCTAAAATCACAACCTAAAACTTTTCAAACATCCTCTAAGAGGATGTTTGAAAAGTTTTTAATGTATCAATAAACCCCTCTCCAAACCTCTCCCCGACGCGGGGAGAGGCTTTGAAACCCCCATTCCCTTGTAGGGAAGGGGGGAAGGGGGGTTAGGTTTCGGAGATTGTTGGTTTCATCTAATACTTTTCAAACAACCTCTTATTGTGTGGGCATTTCATTGAAAATATAGAGATAATTGTTCAGAACCCTTGTCCCGCAAGGGTTTTGTTATAATCAATCCTCAATCACCATCAAAGAGACGCAAGAGCCAAATATGCCCACAATGAGAGGCTGTTACAAAAATGGTAACAACAGTTCAATTTTGTCATTTATCCTGGATAATCTTCTAAATACAATGTCATAAGTAAGTAGACGAAAATAAATCAAAGTAGATTAAGTAATGTAAAAAATCTGGAGATGATTTCGTAGTGAGGGCTTCAGCCCTCAAATGAGGAATAAATTCCTCACTACAAACTTTGAATTATTCAAGCCGTTCTACTTAGCTACCTTAGTCTATACCAAGTTCACCAATGAACAGAAAACCATATCTGATAGCAGTTACAGGGCTTGCTATTTTATCCGTACAGGCTCTAGCATCACCAAATGGCTTGGCATTTCCCCAACCAAATCACCATTCCAACTCTGTCATAGCCCAAAACTCGGAAGAACAAACGCGCATTCGAGTGAATCAAAAAGCCAGTCCAGCCGTAGTTTATATCAACACAGGTAAATCAAGCGGCAGTGGCTTTATTGTTAGTTCTGACGGGTTAATTATTACCAATGCTCACGTTTTGCAAGATGCACCCGCAACCGTTACTGTAGTTTTAGAAGACGGGAAACGACTTCCTGCTAACGTGATTGGCTTTGCTAAAAATGGAATAGATTTAGCAGCCATTAAAATTCGTAACCAGAAGAATTTACCCACATTATCTTTAGCAAAATCAGCCCAAGTGGGACAGTCTGTATATGCTATTGGTAGTCCCTTTGGCTATGGCAATCTAAATAATTTTACTGTCGGTGTTTTGAGCAATATTGACGAGCAAGATGGTATAATTAAACATGATGCTAGAATTAATCCCGGTAATTCTGGTGGTCCACTTCTCAATTCCCAAGCCCAAGTTATTGGCGTAAATACTGCTATTCAACTTGATAGAAATGGCAGCAATAGTGGTATTAGTATTGCCATCCTGGTAAATAAAATACAACCTTTCTTAACGGCAATTCGTCAGGGAAATATTTCCCGTTTACGGCGCTAATAGTCTGTTGAGAATTTAGCTTGGTATAGGCTTCTAGCTAGTTTGTCTATCTGAACAGGCAGGATGCCCACCCCACAGAAATTAAATGTCCCTTTCCCAAATTAGGAGATTTAAGAAATGATGAAATTAACATTATTAACCACACTGTTCTTAACCACCACATTAGCATCTACTCCGGTTTTTGCTCAAGAAGACGCTAATAATCAAATTCGCTTTATCTGTTCTACAAGTCGTTACTCCGAAAATGGAAAGTCTGTTCCTACCACTTTTCTTTGGACACCAAATTTCCAAAAAGCAATGGTGACTTGGACATCTGTTTTAGGAGGAGTTAAACCACAACAACGTTGTCAAAAAGTTTCTGATAACTTCCAAACAGCTTTTAATAACGGCAGTCTTAATTACGTTACCAATGGTGTTCAAAATGGGAGCAAAGTAATTTGTTCTGTGAGTTCAATTGATGGTGGTTGTGATACTGTATTATTTACATTGCGACCTCAGGACAAGTCTAGGGATGTTCTCAAACAGTTAAACAAACTCTGGTTTGGCAGTGCTAAGACAGTACCTATTGCACAAAGTTCTGGAGGAGATAAATTTAAATTTTACATTGATATTCGCCAATTTCTAAATACACCACCAGCGAATAAAATGCAATAAAGAAGATTCTCAAAAATTGTAGGTTGGGTAGAACGAAGTGAAACCCAACTAATTTAAGGAAGTTATCAAGAAGTGTTGGGTTTCTTTCCTCAACCCAACCTACTTAAAGAAGTTGTCAAGAAGTGTTGGGTTTCGTTCCTCAACCCAACCTACTTATTTAACTACTTATTTAACTAATGATCATGTAATCAATCCAGGTGAATCTTATCGCATTCAAGCACCAGATTCTCAAAGATTGTAGGTTGGGTAGAACGAAGTGAAACCCAACTAATTTAAAGAAGTTATCAAGAAATGTTGGGTTTCGTTCCTCAACCCAACCTACTTATTTAACTAATGATCATGTAATCAATCCAGGTGAATCTTATCGCATTCAAGCACCAGATTCTCAAAGATTGTAGGTTGGGTAGAACGAAGTGAAACCCAACTAATTTAAAGAAGTTGTCAAGAAGTGTTGGGTTTCGTTCCTCAACCCAACCTACTTATTTAACTAATGATCATGTAATCAATCCAGGTGAATCTTATCGCATTCAAGCACCAGATTCTCAAAGATTGTAGGTTGGGTAGAACGAAGTGAAACCCAACTAATTTAAAGAAGTTGTCAAGAAGTGTTGGGTTTCTTTCCTCAACCCAACTAATTTAAAGAAGTTGTCAAGAAGTGTTGGGTTTCTTTCCTCAACCCAACCTACTTAAAGAAGTTATCAAGAAATGTTGGGTTTCGTTCCTCAACCCAACCTACTTATATTCATCTCCTAATTTACTCAAACAAAAAAAGATCATGAAACACCTATTTTTTACCCTCATTTGCACAACTGCTTTATTAACTATTCCTCAGCAATTGTTATTGATTTCTCCTCAACTAGTTACCGCACAAGAACCTACAAAAAAACTATTAACCTCAGCACAATTACAAGCTTTAGCCAAATCTATCACTGTGAAAATATTAACTAAAAATGGCAGTGCTTCAGGAACTTTAATTGCTAAAAATGGTAATAGTTACACTATTTTAACCAATGATCATGTGATGAATCCAGGTGAATCCTATCGCATTCAAACACCAGATGGAAAAATATATCCTGCTAATGTCATTAAAGAAAAACCAGCATCTTTAAAAAATCAAGATGTGGCTTTATTCCAGTTTCAATCAACAGCAGAATATACTATAGCTACTTTAGGAATTTCTGCACCTATAGCAGTAGAACAAAAAATTGTCGCGGCTGGATTTGTGAGTGATAATGCTCAATTAGTTTTCACCGAAGGACAAATTTCTCTATTACCAGATAAAAGTTTTCAAAGAGGTTATCGCATAGGTTACAGCAATAAAGTTCAACCAGGAATGAGTGGCGGACCCATATTAAATTATCAAGGTGAAGTTATTGGTATTAATGCCGTTCATGCTTATCCTATTTCTGATAAAATATATACTTATATTGACAATAGTAAACCCAGTGCAGCCGAACGTCAGCAAATGCGTCAATATAGTTGGGGTTTACCGATTTACGCCGTCGCTAAGATAGTCCCGGAATTTGTGGCTAAATCGCCTAGAAAGGGTGATGATTCTGCTTTGATAGCGAAAAAAGGTTTAATCCAAAATATTGATAAAATTGCCCAAGAAATTACGGTGTTAATTCCTAATGCTAACCCCACAGATATCGGTTCTGGGGTAATTATTGCCCAGAAAGGTAATATTTATTATGTGTTGACCGCAGATCATGTTATCTGGAATCGTGATGAAAAAAAATTAAAAGATAAGTTAGAAATAGTCGCACCGGATAATCAAAGATATGCTCTAAATGTCAACAATGCGAAAAGAATGCCTGGAGTTGATTTAGCCGTTGTTCAATTTACCAGTAATCAAAAATATCAAGTTGCAACTTTAGCAAATTATAGTTTAAATACTAAAGATCAAAAAGTGTTTGTTTCTGGTTTTCCTGGTAATAAACAACAAAACAAAAACAAACCTCACCGGATTTTAACAGCGGGAGTTTTGAGCCAACCAGAATTAATCAAGTTGAATACTTATGTAAGTTTCAATAATCAAAGTTCTCGGATACCTGCGCGAATACAAACTGTTTTAAGTGATGGTTATGATCTACTTTATAGTAATATTACTAAAGGCGGAATGAGTGGCGGTGCGGTTTTAGATACCCAAGGAAGATTAATTGGTATTCATGGCAGAGTGGAAGGTGAAATATCACTCGATTTTGATGGTGAAATCAATTTAGGTAGTAGTTCTGGTGTTCCCATTAGGACATTTTTAAATTTAGTTCAACAGGTAGGAATAGATTCAGATTTAAAAGTCGAAACTACTACACCAGCTACACTAAAAAAATCGGAAGAGGATGTAATTAGTGAATATTTATTACCATTGAATCAAGTTCCTAAAAATAGCGATGATGAAATATTATGGCTAAATTATGCTAATCAACTATGGCGTTCTCAGAAATATGCAGAAGCAATAAAAGCCGTTGATAAAGCGATTAGCAAAAAACCGAATTTTTATCAAGCTTGGTATTTCAAGGGGATGATATTTAGTAGTGAGAAAAAATACCCAGAATCAATTGCTGCTTATGATAAAGCTCTTAAAATTAATCCCAACTTTGCTCAAGCTTGGAAAGAGCGAAGTCACTCACTATTGCAATCAGATAAATCTTCAGAAGCATTGGTATCTCTAGACAAAGCCATTGCTCTGAGTCCTAATCAATTTGATCTTTACGCTTGGCGAGGTCGTGTGTTGTTTTTCTTACAGCGCTTTCCTGAAGCGATTGATAGTGCAAATCAATCTATTAAAATTTACCCTCATTTTTCTGCCTATGGGATACGAGCTTTTGCCTACCTTTTGCTAGGTGAGCGTGGTTCTCAATATTTTAACTTGAAAGAACAAAAACAAGGTATAGCTGACTTTACTGAAGCTATTCGCATTGCCCCCAATGAAATAATTAGTTTAATGAATGTAGCCATTCAATTTGACCCTAAAAATGCCGACAACTATTTGTTCAGGGGTTTTGTTTATGCTCTTTTAAACAAGTTTCAAGAAGCCACGGCTGATTTTACTCAAGCCATTAAAATTGACCCTAAAAATGCAGCATACTATGTTGTTAGGGGTGCTGCTTATGGTGAATTAGAAAACTACAAACAGGCGGTTGATGATTACACTCAAGCCATTCAACTTGATCCTAAAAATCCAACATACTATCGTGATAGAGGGGATAATTATTATGAATTAAAAGACTACAAACAGGCGATTAATGATTACACTCAAGCCATTAAAATTGATCCTCAATATGCTGATACATATCGGAGTCGGGGTAATGTTTATTTGCAGTTAAAAGAATACAAGCAGGCAATTGATGATTACAGTCAAGCTATTAAACTTGACACTAAAAATGCCAATTACTATGCCCGTCGGGGTCTTACTTACCTTCAATTAAAGGACTATAAACAGGCAATTGATGATTACACTCAAGCTATTAAACTTGACACTAAAAATGCCAATTACTATGCCCGTAGGGGTTTTGCCTATTTTCAATTAAAAGACTACAAACAAGCAATTAATGATTATACTCAGGCCATTCAACTTGATCCTAAAAATGCAACATACTATGGTGGTAGGGGTCTTGCTTACTTTCAATTGAAGGACTACAAACAAGCAATTAATGATTATACTCAGGCCATTCAACTTGATCCTAAAAATGCAACATACTATGGTGGTAGGGGTCTTGCTTACTTTCAATTGAAGGACTACAAACAAGCTATTAATGATTACACTCAAGCCATTAAATTAAAACCAGACTTTACCGAAGCCTACTATGTTCGGGGTATTGCTCACTATTTCTTAAAAGACTACAAACAAGCGATTGATGATTGGAATCAAGCCATTAAATTAAAACCAGACTATCCCGAAGCTTACACGAACTTAGGCATAGTTCACTATGAAATGGGAGAAGTAGAAACAGCAATTAATTATTGGCGAAATGCGATAAAAATCAATAGCAATTTGGCAGAAGCACATCTAGCTTTAGGTGTAGCTTTATATGCTAAAGGCGATAAAGAAGCGGGTTTGAAATCGGGAGAAACGGCATTAAAATTAGATAAACGTTATGGGAAGATAGAGTTTCTAAAAGAGAATAATTGGGGTGATAAGTTGATAAAAGATAGTCAGGAGTTTTTGAATAATCCTCGGATAAAAGGTTTGATTTAGAACCCACCTTCCGCACCCTTAGTATCAATATGACTGAATATTGTGGCGTTTTCTGCATTGATTCCGCGAGAAGGCAAATCTACAGAAACAGTTGTAGATTTTTTTAATCCCACCATGATAAAATGAGTGATCACAAACCACAACCTAGAAATCGCTTTGAGATAAAATAGAATAAAGTAATTTTGACTCTATCCCTCAGAGGTTGTTTGAAAAGTATTATATGAAACCCATAATCTCCAAAAACCTAACCCCCCTACCCCCATTCCCTTGTAGGGAAGGGGGGTTTTAAAGCCTCTCCCCTTGCAGGGGAGAGGTTTGGAGAGGGGTCAGTTTATACATTAAAAACTTTTCAAACATCCTCTCAGATATATCAAGAGAAAAATATGACACTAACCGATTTACTCCCATCAATTCAACAACTCTCAGCACCAGAAAAACTCAAATTAATTCGCATTCTTGCAGAAGATTTAGATTCATCTGAAAATATTCCTCCACTAGAACCCTTCAAAACATATCACCTAGCAACGCCTTATGATAACTTCGGGGCTGGAGAAATTTTGATGGAAACATTAAATCAATCAACCTTTAGTGATTAAGATTTATGCGGTTCAAATATTCAACAAATAACCCCAGCCAAAACGAGTTTGATAGTTACAATTAAACATAATACGGGCAGGCAGGATGCCCAGCCCACAATAATATTATACTTATTGTGGGGTGGGCTTCTAGCCTGCCAAGAGTCAACAATATCATTTTGATATTTATTTCAGCCTATTAACAATTTTATCAAATGCGTGACCAGAAATAAAGTCTTAATCATCTACTTGTGCTTAGGTTGAAAATTCGGCAATTCTACAGATGCTAAAGATTTGCGTCCCTTGGGTGGTCGTTGGGGATAAATCAATGGTGAAGGCGATTTATGGTCAGATGTATTTTCATCCAATAACTTTGGCAAAACATCATTAGTGGGTAAATTTGATTCCGTTGTCGGGGAAATATCCAACCAATAATCTTCCATTTCCACAGTATTGATCTGATGGCTAAGAGCGGTAGAAATGATTGGAAATTCCTCTATTAGTGATAGTGGAAAATCTTCCTTTCCAGAATTTTCAGTAGTACCATAAGGATCAATTTCCATCTGCAAATCCTGTTTAATTATTATTTCTGGTTGTGCATAATTTTCCGAAGTAGATACTAAAGTTTCTAAAACAGATATATCACCTTGATGAATATTTACTTTTGCCTGGGTCCCCTCCTCCGTTGCTTCAGATGATGGTGTAATAAAAAACCGATGAATTATCCCTTCTAATTGCTGGTCTAGGGATAATACCCCAGAATCATCTTCAGTTGTTGATGGAGTTGTTGATTCATCAACTTGTGTAGGCTGAGAGATTACTGGTTCTGGATCATGGGGATAATTTTCAGAAGTTGTTGCTGTCGGCTTAACCCAGGAATTATTTACAGACTCATTCAGAGAATCTGTCTCCCCTGTCCAAGGACGAATAGGTTGAGCATTGGGAAACAAAGACCGGGCTTTTCTGGAGAATCGCGTTTGTTTGTGAATCACATCATGGGGATGATGGATATGATCTTCTAAATTTTCATGGCTAGGAATGGGAGTATCTAGACATTTTTCCAAAGCCGATTTAAACTGCATAGTTTGTCGTTGTTGACGCATTAGCCGAGACCGCAATTCACGACAAGTATTTTCCGAGTGTAATAACTGTTGAGACTCTTGACTGTAGTTAGCTTGCAAAAGAGAACATTCTCTTTCCAAATGCGCTAACCGCTGTTGGCTAACTTGCAAATTAGCTTGATAATTTTCAATACAAATTTCTTGTTGTTGAACAGTTTGGACAGCAGTTTCTAACTGCTGATACAGGGAATGAATTTGTTCTTGACCAGCGGAAAGTTCTTGATTTTGTTGGTTAAACATAGATTCCGTCACAGTAGACCGGGTTTTGTGCCATTGCAAAATCTTTTCGGCTTCAGCTAATTCGGTTTTTAACTGCTCTACCTGAGCATAGAGATGATTATTAGCTGTAGTTAATTCTGTATTTAACTTCAGTAATTGCTGAAATTCTAAGTTGATCTGTGCTTGTTGATCAATATTAGGTTCTGCAATCCAGTCTTGTTGGTTGCTGTCTTCCAATTTTTCCATAACTACGGTTTCACATTGACAATCTGTAGTTGGCCGATAGCGTGGCGTTAGCTTGATTAGAGGTAAATTTGTCACGGTCATATTGTGATGATTCACAAATACGTAGCCGTTATCAGTTATTTACACAAAGAAAAATTGACTCTTGATATTCGACAATTGTTAATTATCAGTTGGCAATTGTCAATTACTTAAGGTAGCCAATGGGGATGAAAGCCCACTAATGGCAGTTGTTCTGGTTTAATATCTATGTTGATATTATCAGGGATGGGTAGCAAAGGCATTAACCAAAGACTACTACTAGCAATGGGTTCGCCGTCATCTGTTTTTAAGGTGTTAGCGGGTAGTTGGGCTGTGTTGTTGGTCACGGGAACTACTTGGTCAAATAAGAAGCCTAAACCGTCGGGGGCTAAATGGGTTTGCACATTGCGTTGAGCAGCGGGTAAGAGTAGCAATGGTTTTTGTACTCCTGTTTTTAGGTTAATGGATACCAAGTAAGGCTGTTCTATGTATTGTTCTTTAGAAACCAGTTGTGTAACTAAGCAGTAAAGGTTAGGGGAGGCTGGGTCAAACTGACAGCTAAGAATTGAGCCTGTTGTTTTTAATAGTTGTTTTTGTACGCCTTGGTTGGTGACTAAAAACAAATCTCTTGTATAGTCGGTGTTAAATTTGACCATTGCTGCCTGTGAACCGTCTTTAGAGAAGGCTTGTACTAAGCCAAATTGAGGCAGAAAATCCAGGGGTTTACTGCTGTTACCTTCTAAAGATACAATTGCTGTCCCTTCTCCTTGGGAAACGGCTACGGCTTTGCTGTCGGGGGTGATCAGAAAATCTCCGCCTGGTTGTCCTTGTAATCGTTTTGGGGTGGGTTTTTCGCCGGAATTGTCATTTTGGGTGGATAAGTACCAGAGGGCAAAGTCACCGGGATTATCTCGTTTACCTCTTTGAATAACGATGATTTGTCCATCTGCGGAGAGGTCAAATTTGAGGTTTTGATATTCTTTGTTATCTAAAATTAGGTCAACCTTACCTGGGGCTGCTGTTTCTTGACCAATTTGATTAGGTATGCCTGTGGTTACTGTATAAAGTTGGGCGGAGAGGAGGTCGGGATTTTTGGCGGAACGGGCGGAGAAGAGGATTTTTTCACCATTGGGGAATGGCTCAAAATCCATAACAATTAAGTCTTTGGGAGTAAGGACTTTTTTTTGTTCTTGGGTTAAATTATAAAGTACCAACTGCCCTTGGATTTCTGGCGCAGAGCCAATATAAAGGATGGCGCGATTGCGGGTGGTGAAGTTCCCTGTAAAGGGCTGCATGACGCGGTTTTTCCCTTCGGCTTGAGAGTATTTATCTTTGCCTTGTTCTAATTTGACTTGGTACGTTGTTCCGTAAGGGGCTGGGGTGAGGAGGGTATAGACCATTCTTCTGCCTGTCCAACTAATTTTCCCGGCTAGGGGTGGATCTATTTTTAAGTTCTCCTCAATGCTTTTGAAGTCCATTGGCCGACTAAAGGTGAGGGAGAAGGAGAGATCCTCCGCGCCGATTTGTTGGTTTTCCCAGGTAAAGTTGCGGACGCTAGGTTTGACTACATCGCCTTTCCAGATGATCAATCCGATGAGCATACTCAGTAGGAGCATGACTGCGATCGCAATTCCGTCTAATGGTTGTATAAGTTTATAGGATTTGCTCATCTAACGATTTTGGATTTTGGATTTTAGATTTTAGATTGATGATCCTGACTAATAACTGTAAGGGTTTTGAGGTTGGGGAATTTTTTTAATAGAGTTGGCTTTGATTGTTAATTGACGTTTTTCGGCGACTGTTTGTGTGGTCATTTGTCCTTCTATTTCTAACCATGTATCAGGCGGATACTGTTGCCGTGTTCCAGATATTTGGACTGGTAATCCCACGGGATAAGCATCTGCGGCACAACAACTGAGAACAAATCTGGCTAAAAATATATATTCTTCACTGACGTTAGGTTGATGAATCACAAATCCCTGAACTTTTGCCTTTTGCCCTGTGTATGAGTCCGGTTCAGGATAGACATTCAGTGTGCGTACCCAGTCTACGAGCGATCGCTCTTCTGGGCGAACTGTAGCCCGAAATGCTTGAGGTTGAGCGCGACTAGCACCTGTTGATTCAGTGACACCCCGATCTAGGGCTGTTTGACTGGCAAAGACACGGGGTGTAATCATTAACCCTAAAATTGCCGTTGTTAGTAGTAAAAAACTGCCCCAACCAGGGGGAAATAAGTTAATATGCCCAGGATTAGATATTTGGGGACGGTGACGGTTTTTCCACAGTTGCAATCCTTTGGAAAAACCAATGATTAATAAGGCTATTCCAGCTACAACTACTAACCAAAAGAAGTCCGGGTGGATTAATAAGTAGAGTTTGCCTGTTAGCCAATATTTCAACATGAGAATACCCCAAGCTGTAATGGCTAATACATCTAGCCAAGGGATGAGTTTATTTGGGGCTTTAGTTTGGGAATTCAGCATTTTTGGGTGTCACAGATGATAGAGGCAGGGGGCAGGGAGTAGATGAACAGAAATTATTGACTACCTTTTTCTTAATCTTCAGTTACTATATTCTCACTTTCCCCAAGTTTAAACCCTATACCTCACACCCCACATTTCCGAGATAAAGGAGAAAATTCTGATGAAAATGGGACTGAATCCCAATTAGATCACGTGCAGATTCAGAAATAAGGTAAATAAGAGCGTCAATTGTCCAGCTAAGAAAAATAGATAGATCAGGGCTTTTGGCTTAAAAATTGATAGCATCAAACCAATACCTTTAATATCAATCATCGGTCCAAATACTAAAAATGCTAACAATGACCCGCTAGTAAAAGTGGAAGCAAAAGATAGGGCAAAGAAGGCATCAACTGTAGAGCATATTGATACAACTGCTGCTAATACTAGCATGGCTAAAATTGAGCTAATTGGCCCAGCCCCAAGACTAAGAATCAAGTCACGGGGTGCTAAAACTTGGGTAGCGGCAGCGATCGCACTTCCTAATACCATGACTCCGCCTAATTCCCGGAGTTCTTGGACAATATTATCTAAGAGGGAGCGGAGTTTCTCTGATAAGGGTTTACTGAGGTTAGAAATTGCAGCAACTTCACTGTAATTATTGTCTATGCGTTGTGATGCTCCTGTTCTGCCGCCGAGAATATATGTTCCTGATTGCAATAAATTCGGTGTATTAGTTTGGGGTTGTAATTGAGATTGTTGTCCCCTGCGGGTTGTTTTCGGTGGTGCTGGGGGGTTAAATTTGAGATAACGGGCGATCGCTGGCTGGAGAAAAGGAACTAAATCTGGTTGAAAACTGAAGATAAAACCAATAATAGTCGCAATAGCCAGGGAAAATACCACTCTTAACACTACTATTTCTGGTTGATCGCGGAATGCCGTCCAAGTTGACCAAATTACAATGGGGTTAATTGTTGGTGCTGCTAATAAAAAGCCAATTGCTACCGGTGTGGGTACTCCCTGCATCAATAACCGTCGTGCCACTGGCACATTACCACATTCACAAACTGGAAACAAAAAGCCGATCATACTGCCAAATAAAGCCCCCAATAGGGGATTTTTGGGCATTTTCTCCACCAATTTACTTTCATCAACAAATAGTAGTAATAGACTGGATAAGAACACACCCAGCAGTAAAAATGGCATCGCCTCCACTAGTAGACTGAGAAATATTGTAAAACCATTGTTCAGTTGATTCATGGGCGTTGTATTCAACAGCAGTTCTGAGTTTTAGGGTTTTGTTTTGTCATCTTATTTTTGAGTCACCTATACGGGGATCATTGATGAAACTACTAAAAGTCGATCTCATTATAGTCAGGCAATTATAGCAGTCCCCAATAATTTGTGAAAAAATTCTCTGTTTTCTAACTTTTATTTGGTGAATTTACAACTTAGAGACAATAAATACATACACCAGAATTCAGGTAAACTGAGGCGGAGTAAAGGCTTTGTCTTGTATCTTTCCCCTACTACTCCCCCTACTCCCCTACTCCCCCTACTCCCCAACTCCCCCAACTCCCCCAACTCCCCCAACTCCCCAACTCCCCCAACTCCCCCAACTCCCCCACTCCCCAACTCCCCAACTCCCCCTACTCCCCCTACTCCCCTGCCTCTTTTTACCGACTGACTCTATAAGCGCTCATGGGTTCTTTAATAAAGCGGATGTAAAGATGCCTAAAGGTAGATTTAATCACACGGGGCATAGCAAAATCTATGGGCATTAACTTTTCCGGTAATTGCCAATCTGTAATTTGTAATAAATCAGGGGATAAATTCGGAAAGTGAATATCACTTAATTCTGGACATATTCCCAATCGTTGTGAAGCTGCAACCGTGGGAACTTGTGCAGGTGCAACTTGGAGAACTTCTAACATTGCTCTATCTAAGGCAAATACATTACTTGATGCTGCTAAAATTTCTAAATTCCGAGGTTCTCCCCCACTTGGTCCATTACCTTCATGACCAATAATTCCATCTAAAATTGTTAAAGTTGGATTAATTGCCCTGGCAGTTTCTACTAACATTTCTCCAAATTTGTCAGCATCTTTGCCAGATTCCATGTGCCACCAAGCTTTCATTTTCCCAGGAACACAGCCAAAGAGATTTTTTACTCCTAAAGTTAGAGTTAATTGCATATGAGATTTCACTTTAGGAAGATTAATAATCACATCTGCTTCCATTGCTTCTTTAGATAAAAGCAAGTGATTAAAATTATCGTTTACCGTTTGATAACGTTTACCATGAAATTCCACAAGTGGTAACTTCAGTTCTTCCAAAATTGGTAATAACCCATTGGCTATAGCCACACCCTTAGCACTACCAAAAGCGGGACTATCTCCTAAAAATGGGTTGCCACCAACGGCAATTACCATTTCGGCAACGGCACGCACTAATTCTGGTCTGGTGGTACATTCTTTAGTCGGACGAGAACCGGTGAGTAAGTTGGGTTTGAGTAAAACGCGGTTTCCCGGTTTCACAAAAGCAGCCATACCCCCTAAAGGCTCTAGGAGTGTTTCCAATGATTCTTTTAAAGCTTCCTGTTCGTAAGATTTAGCCCGAATTAGACTCACAGATGGTTTTTGTGTTGACATGGAAAATAATGGCGTTATATTACATTCAGCATTAATACTGTATCAAAAATTCAACTATAGTGGAAAAATTCTTGAAGCCTCGACAAAGATGAAATCTAGAAAACAGTTAAAGTAAGAAGTTTTATGAAATAGTGATTTTGCTAATATTTATTTTATTTCTCAGGGTAGATGAAACAGCTAAAATCACCCTCACAATATTTACGCAACCTATTTGAGAAAAGTATCATCTATTGCTGATTTGTTGAATAGACAACGCGCAAACTTTGGACTAAAATGATGAGAGATGCGATCGCCATTAATAGCCCCCAAAACCAATAAGGTAAAAATAAATACCTCTGCATTTGTCCTGTATCCGATAATCTTAATGGACCTGCAGTATAACTAAATAAATAATCAAGTTGGTGATAGGTACTGACACAAGCCTGCACACCTAAAAATTGAATTGCAAACCCTTGTACCCAAAGAGGTGTTTTTAACGCAATTCCCAATATCATCAAACCTAACAGGGGAATAGCCACAAAGCCAAACCAAGAACGCACCCAAATTAATGTAGACAGCAGTAAAAATCCACCTAAAATTTTTAAACTCAAAGAAGTTGTTTTCCAACTCCCAGAAGCGAGAATTAAGCTGGCACCGGCAATAGGTGGACCCATTGGCCCCGCAGCCGCTACTAAGCCGATACCAAGGTATCCCCATGTGTTACTTAAAGTATAATGAGCTACGCCAGAACCGTTACCAAAAATTTCTAGTTTTTGAAATTGTCCCCCCAACATCAAAGCCATCAAACCGTGACCCATTTCATGAAACCAAGTAGCTAAGATAGAAAATGGGTACAAAATATAATTACCTATGGGTATTTGCCACATAATTGCTGTGACTATAGCCGCTGCTACTAACCAGGTTAGCCCCATTTGTTCTACTTCTGTTGGTGTTTCTTGAGTAAATAAAGGTTTAGAATTTTTACTGGGTTCTCTCATTAGTGACTCTCCTGCGCGTAATTACACCAATTAGCTGAGTATTCTTGAATCTATCCTAATTTACTTCAAGAGGAAGTGTTGATTTCCTGAAATTTATTCCCAAGTGGCTGCATTCCGCAACACACTGGGAATTTCACCTTGCGATAAGGGAAACTCTAACATTGTTTCTTTATAACCTAAATACCCAGATTCAGTAAAAGACAAAAGCATTCGTTCCAGTGCAAACCAAACTTCTGATTCATATTCCCAATCATGATAGCGTCTAGCACGTCCAGCAATGGAACGTAAAGCCCAAAAGTAAGAATTTCTAACTACAGAACCGCCTTTTTTAAATTCTGGTACATCTTCATGATGAATAAATAAAACATTATTTTCAATTCTGGCTCTCATACTCATAAATCAAATATTCTGTAGGGGCGCAGGGTCTGCGCCCCTTGAACCCAAGGACTGCGCCCATTCAATAGCAAGAAAGAAGAAAAAGTTCCTTATTATAGACTTTTATAATAAACCTTTCATCTCATTGCCAGTGCATACCGCTATAGCTGAATGCTTAATTTATTTTCACCTGACTAGCTGCCTTTACTGCCTTTTCTCTAGCTTCTTGAATATCCCCACCTTTTGCTAAAGCCACACCCATGCGACGATAAGGATGAGCAGTAGGTTTACCAAATAACTTAATATCTACATCTTTTTCAGCTAAAGCTTCAGCTACACCAGTAAAAGTAATAGAATCAGATTTTTCCGAAGCTAAAATTACCGCACTTGCAGAAAATCCTAACTGTTCAATATGGGGAATTGGTAAACCTAAAATAGCTCGCAGATGTAATTCAAATTCATTCAAATTCTGAGAAATTAATGTCACCATCCCTGTATCATGGGGTCTGGGAGACAGTTCTGAAAAAATGACTTCATCTTTAGTAATGAAAAATTCAACCCCAAAAATTCCCGCACCACCTAAAGCATCAGTAACTTTTTTAGCAATTTCTTGAGATGCTAAAATTTTATCTTCAGAAATAGCTGCGGGTTGCCAAGATTCTTGATAATCACCTCTTTCTTGACGGTGGCCAATGGGGGAACAGAAAATTGTCGGTGCGTCCCATTGTTTAATAGTTAGTAAAGTAATTTCAATTTCAAAATTAATAAATTCTTCAACAATTACCTTTTGGCTATCACCACGAGAATTAGAAATAGCATAATTCCAAGCTTTTTCTACTTCACTTCTATCATTAACTACAGATTGACCTTTTCCAGAAGATGACATCACAGGTTTGACAACATTGGGAAAACCAATTTTTTCAGAAATAGTAATTAGCTCTTCTAAAGTGACAGCATAACCATATTTAGCAGTTCTAATTCCTAATTCTTGATGTGCTAATTCCCTAATTCTGTCGCGGTTCATGGTGTAATTAGTCGCCGCTGCTGTGGGAATAACTGTAATTCCTCTTTGTTCAAATTCTTGTAATTTTTCGGTTCTAATTGCTTCAATTTCGGGAATAATAAAATCGGGTTGATGTTTATTGACAACCGCTTCTAAATCATCAGCACTTAGCATAGAAATAACTTCTGCACAATCAGCTACCTGCATGGCGGGTGCATCGGCATATCTGTCCACAGCAATGATATAATTGCCTAGACGTTGAGCAGCAATGACAAATTCTTTTCCCAGTTCTCCTGAACCAAGCAGCATTAATTTTTGGGGTAGTTTTAGCTTCTTAATCATAAGTTCGATACCGCAGATGTTGATTTAAATATCTTGTCATTATTTTACATAGTTTGGGGATTTTTGCCGAGGAGGTTGGATAAAAAACAGGACAATTATTCAAAATACTGTTGACAAGTTTCCAAGTTTCGGTTATTGTTTAATTATGGTGGAAATCTGTGCGCCCATATATATAGGGTTTTGTTGTCCCGGAAGTATTTTTGTCAGAATCAGGATGTCCAGGATTTGAGGATTTTCAGGATGTTGTTGGATGATTTTATTTTGTCAGAATCAGGATATCCAGGATTTGAGGATTTTCAGGATGTTGTTGGATGATTTTTGGTGGGAGTTTGAGGTTTTATTTGTCAGAATCAGGATGTCCAGGATTTGAGGATTTTCAGGATGTTGTTGGATGATTTTTGGTGGGGAGTTGATGATTTTTTTTGTCAGAATCAGGATGTCCAGGATTTGAGGATTTTCAGGATGTTGTTGGATGATTTTTGGTGGGGAGTTGGTTTTTTTTAGGATGTTTTTGAATGATTGTTTTTGAATAATTTAAACCATCTATAAATTACCATCCTGTTAATCCTTTAATCCTGGTTATCCTGATTCAGACAATATCAATGGTGCGTTGCGTCGCGTAGTTAATTTATGTGTACATTTTATAATCTTTTGGTTATCCTAACGCACCCTACAAGCTATTCATAAACTTTACTTCTATGGGCAATAAAAACAACTGTTACCATTTTTAAATCATCATTAACTTCATAAATAACTCTATAGTCACCTACTCGATAACGATAATAACCTGATAACTCACCTTTGAGAGATTTTATATTAGGATGATTACGAGGATTAATTTTTAAACGATCAAAACATCTGTCTAACTTCCGTTGTAAGATGGCAGAAGCAGATTCAAAAAACTCCCCTGCATCAATACTAATAACAACAGTATAATTAATATTTTCGTTTAAGTTGGTCAACAGTAATCACCTTTCCTTGTTTTACGTTTTCTCTAGCATGATCAAAATTTTCTTTAAATCCTACGATTTCTAATAACTCTTGAGTAGCATCATCTTCTCTTGTTGCTAGATATGCTAAAAAATCAACTGCTACTAGTAATTTTTCAGGTGACAGTTGTTCAACATATTCTTGGATTTGTTCACGAAGTTCTAGTGTATTCATAGATTATTTTGATTATTTACCCAATTTGATCATATCTTATTCTGTAATATTCTGAATCAGGATATCCAGGATGTAAAGATTTACAGGATGTTATTAGATGATTTTTGGTGGGAGTTGGTGATTTTTTTTGTCTGAATCAGGATATCCAGGATTTGAGGATGTACAGGATGTGATTGGATGATTGTTTTTTGGAAGTTGTTTTTTTTCAGGATGTTTTTGAATGATTGTTTTTGAATAATTTAAACCATCTATAAATTACCATCCTGTACATCCTTAAATCCCGGTTATCCTGATTCTGACAAATGCAAATTTCATCACCAAACAAACCATCTATAAATTACCATCCTGTTAATCCTTTAATCCTGGTTATCCTGATTCAGACAAATACAACTTTCATCACCAAACAAACCATCTATAAATTACCATCCTGTTAATCCTTTAATCCTGGACATCCTGATTCAGACAAATACAACTTTCATCACCAAACAAACCATCTATAAATTACCATCCTGTACATCCTTTAATCCTGGACATCCTGATTCAGACCAATACAACTTTCATCACCAAACAAACCATCTATAAACTACCATCCTGTACATCCTTTAATCCTGGTTATCCTGATTCAGACTTAATAATTTTCTGTAACCCTTAAATATTACAGTTTACAAGTCTCGACGCGAGAGAAGAACACGTCCAACCATCAAAAACTCCCCCAAGTGAATACCATTCCCCCACGCCCACGCCGCAAATAATTCACCACACACCCCAGTGGGGAGGTGGCCTTCTGGTGCTTTCTTGTCAAAAGTAATATCCTCGGAGTACAACCAGTAGCCTCCTTTTCTGCATCCTACATTGTCCCCGAACTTCTCCCATATTTCCTCATTATATTCTCTCCTTCCACCGAAACTTTGATAAATTCGTTTCTGCACAGAAAAACCAAACTTACCACCACTGTATTTTACCCACAACTGGTCAATGGTGCGGAGGTCTTCACAGGGAAAATTATCAATACTTTCAACATCTAACCAACCTTCCTTTTCCCGTTTCGCAACCGCTAACATCACCCGTTTTGTTTGGTCGTCTGCTTCCTTCCATTTCCCTTGTGCGAGGTAGTCACGCAGTTTCCTGTAGTCCATTCCACAGGATGATTTTAGTCCCCCCTCCTCGCTTGCGGGGAGGGGGTTAGGGGGTGGGGTTCTTCTCGGTTGAACAACCAAACCCAAATTTTCCCGAAACTTCAAAACCGTCGGAGTCCGGTTTTCCGGTTCTATTTCCATACCCTGCAAAATAGCATCATTCACCCTCTGACTAATGCGAGAATTATAATGTTTTGGCGCTGGTAAAGGTTCATTCTCATATTTCCGGTTTTGCGCGGGTACTGGACTAACTTCCCCCTCTTTGTTGAGTCCATCAGCCGTCAGCAGATAATATAAAGTAGCAGCTAAAGCGTAAACATCGGTATGGGGTCCAAAACTCCCTTTGCGACGATATTGTTCAATAGGTGCATAACCTTCTGTTAAAGCATTTGTCATGCTTTTAGTAGCAATACTGCGAGTTAAACCAAAATCAATTAAAACCGCTTCTTGTTTATTTTGTCGTAAAAGAATATTTGCAGGTTTAATGTCCCGGTGTAAACTGCCTTTGGCGTGAATATATTCTAAAGCCTGACCAATTTGATCTATATATAATAGTGCTTCGCTTTCGGCAAGTTGTCCGTTTTGTCGAAGATGTTGAAATAAAGTTACTCCATCAATATATTCCATCACCACGCCAAAAAGCTCACCTGCTTGAATGACTTCATGGACTTTGAGAATATGCCTATGATCAAAACCTTTAATTGTCAAGGCTTCGTTAATAAACTTAACCTGCTGTTCTGGAAAGTCCTCTCGCAATTGCATTTGCTGATTGAGGGTTTTAATGGCATATAATTTACCCGTGCTGGGTTCTAAGGCTTTGTAGGTAGTTCCAAAACCACCACTACCCAAGGGTTTACCCTGAATGATAAATCTACCGTTATTGATTTGCTGCCCTGGTTGCCAAATAATCATACCCTTGATAGTAGATACGGTGGAGATGAATCTAATTATATCATTGCGTTAGATCCCCGACTTCTTGAAGAAGTCGGGGATCTTGTCCTGGATGTTATAATATCAAAATATTTAAATCATCAGGAGTGGCAATGATGTTGTTAGAATTAAAGCGCATTCATGTACCACCAGGACAAAGAGTTATATTAGAAAATGTGACTTGGAAAGAATTAGAAACAATTATTGAAGAATTGGGAGAACATCGTGCCGCGCGAATTGCTTATGATAGGGGAAGATTAGAAATTATGAGTCCTTTACCAGAACATGAAGACGATAAAGAAATTATTAGCGATTTAGTTAAGGCTTTATTAGAAGAACTAAATATTGAGTTTAGATGTCTTGGTTCTACGACCTTTAAAAATCAATTTATGGCACAAGGTATAGAACCTGATCAATGTTTTTATATTAAAAATGAAGCTGTAATTCGGGGTAAAAAAAGATTAGATTTAACAATTGACCCTCCTCCAGATTTAGCTTTGGAAATTGATATTACTTCCCGTACCCATTTGAACATATATCAAGGTTTGAAAGTTCCTGAAGTATGGCGGTTTGAAAACGGAATTTTGCGAATTAATATTTTACAAGATGGTGTTTATGTGGAATCGAAATCTAGTTTAAATTTTCCTGATTTACCTTTAATTGAAGTCATTCCTCAATATTTAGAAAAAAGTCGAACTATAGGAAGAAATGCAACATTAAAGGCTTTCAGAAGTTGGGTGAATAGTTGATGATATATCTAGGAATTTTAATTGTGTGAATCAGGATGTCCAGGATTTGAGGATTTTCGGGATGTTGTTGGATGATTTTTGGTGGGAGTTTGAGGTTTTTTTGTCTGAATGAGGATGTCCAGGATTTGAGGATTTTCGGGATGTTGTTGGATGATTTTTGGTGGGAGTTTGAGGTTTTTTTGTCTGAATCAGGATGTCCAGGATTTGAGGATTTTCAGGATGTTGTTGGATGATTTTTGGTGGGGAGTTGATGATTTTTTTGTCTGAATCAGGATGTCCAGGATTTGAGGATTTTCAGGATGTTGTTGGATGATTTTTGGTGGGAGTTTGAGGTTTTTTTGTCTGAATGAGGATGTCCAGGATTTGAGGATTTTCGGGATGTTGTTGGATGATTTTTGGTGGGAGTTTGAGGTTTTTTTGTCTGAATCAGGATGTCCAGGATTTGAGGATTTTCAGGATGTTGTTGGATGATTTTTGGTGGGGAGTTGATGATTTTTTTGTCTGAATCAGGATGTCCAGGATTTGAGGATTTTCAGGATGTTGTTGGATGATTTTTGGTGGGGAGTTGGTGATTTTTTTGTCTGAATCAGGATGTCCAGGATTTGAGGATTTTCAGGATGTTGTTGGATGATTTTTGGTGGGGAGTTGGTGATTTTTTTGTCTGAATCAGGATGTCCAGGATTTGAGGATTTTCAGGATGTTGTTGGATGATTTTTGGTGGGGAGTTGATGATTTTTCAGGATGTTTTTGAATGATTGTTTTCGAATAATTTAAACCATCTATAAACTACTATCCTGTTAATCCTTTAATCCTGGTTATCCTGATTCAGACAAATACAACTTTCATCACCAACAAACCATCTATAAACTAATATCCTGAAAATCCTTTAATCCTGGATATCCTGATTCAGACAAATACAACTTTCATCACCAACAAACCATCTATGAACTAATATCCTGTACATCCTAAAATCCTGGTTATCCTGATTCAGACAAATACAAGTTTCATCACCAACAAACCATCTATGAACTAATATCCTGAAAATCCTTTAATCCTGGATATCCTGATTCTGACAATTGAGAGAGAGATTCATATCCCCGACTTCTTAAAGAAGTCGGGGATATGAAAGGTTAAGCAACAACTTCTACTGGTTTTGCTTCTGGTAACAACCGCTTTACACCTTGCTTGACAAAAGCTTCCAAAACAGCCATTTTTTGATTTTGCTGGAATACAGTTTGCAAAACTTGATGCAGTTTGTCGAGATTTAAAGCGCTTCCCGATTCTAAAGCAATTTCTTGCTGTTCAAAATATTCAACTAAACTTAATCCGGCTACTCTGGTTAGGTAAGCAGCGCTAACTCCTTCTACCATTCCCCCAGCGACAAAGGTAGCAACATTAGTTTTCATAATACCCGTTACAGCCCTAGTGGAAAGTTCCACTAAACCTAATTTCAACATCAAACTTCCCATAGTTCCAGCTACTTGTTGCGCTTGTTCTAAGGAAATTTTCTGCTGATATATATTACCTAAATCTATCACCATTTGAGCCGTAATCGCCGCAGTTGCGAGAATATCTAAAGCAGGTACAGGGTTAGCAAATGCCGCCGCCGCTGCAATCCACTGATATTGTTCTACAAAGGGTGTAGCTTGATCTCTTCTCACACCATTTAAACAATTTTTAGCTTCAGCTTTCAGTAATAATACTCTGTGATTTGTAGTATTACAAACTAGCTGTTCTCTCTGCTGTCCCACAACTTCCCCTATTTGTTGTGTCAACTGCTGGATATCTGGCGTTGGTTGTTCCATCCATTCTTGGAAAGAACCATCTTCTTGATGTTTTCGCACTTTCACCGGTACGGGAGAAGCCGCAGTCCCAACTACATTTGCACCAATGCGCTGCTTTAATGATTGGAAAACTGTAGCGCGTTGATCAGGTTGATATTGATCCTGTTTGTTGAAAACCAGCAAACTTGGTTGTTTTACAGCTTTTAGCTGTTGTAAAACCTGAAATTCTGAATCTGTTAAATCACCGTTTGTCAGAAATAAGACAAAATCAGATTTCTGCATTTCTGATAAGGTAACAACATCGGAGTTTTCACCAACTACCGAAAACAAAGGCGCTGTTTCCGAAAAATGTAAAGACAGTCCCGGAAGACTTGGGGAAGTTTTTAGAACTTTAATAACTGTACTTTTACCTACGGATTTCCCACCAGTAACGGCAATGAATATTTCCTTTCTATTCAATTCTAAGGGCAATTTAGCCAGTTTTTCGCGGAGAATTGCCAGGTGAGGATGATTGGCTGCTTCTTGAGAAAGCTGATTAATTATTACTTCTGTTTGAGCGATCGCTTGTTCCACAACCGTTCTAGCTGCAACTATATCATTTAGCTGTTCACCTAATTGGGGCTGATTTTTTTTCAATAACCACAAACCCCCACCGACGGCTAAAGCACTCAGGAGTCCGAATTCTCCCACTTGCACTATTGAATTATGCCAACTGTCTAACATCCACAGGGAGAACGATAGTCCTAGTCCTCCCACTAATATTGGTCGCTGTAACTTCACAATTGTGATTCTCCACACGAGGAAAAAGCTTTTACTTCACTTTAGTCGAAAACCTGCTACTCAGATTGCGGTTGGTGAACAAACATCTTTTGATGTTGGAGATTTGCAAGCAGCTAAAATCATGTTTCTGCTATGTATAAACAATACATCAATTTTTCTTGATTAATTTGGATATCTGATGGTAAGGTAAATATTGACATATCAACTTTTTTTGAGATAATAAGTACATAGGATCAAAAGTCTGCTCACTAATTATACAGGTGAAATCAGTGAATAAAACAGCAAGCCAATTAGTCTTAACTTTCGGAATACTAGCATTGACAAGCAGTTTTACAAATACGCTTGGTCTTGCCCAAAATATTCAAAAACCAAATGAAGCGACAAAAGTTACTAACTCTGCCACTGACGCACTTATTAAAGTAGATGGTTCTAGTACCGTATATCCCATTACCCAGTCCATAGCTAAAGCATACCAAGCCAACCTAAAAAATAATGGTCAAATACAAGTAAATATTTCTGGTACTAGCGGTGGATTTGAAAAATTTTGTACTCGTAAAATAGATATCAGTAATGCTTCTCGACCAATTAACCAGTCAGAAATGGCAGCTTGCAAGAAAAATGGCGTAAGTTACATGGAATTACCCATAGCTTTTGATGCCGTAACCATTGCTGTTAACCCCCAAAACACTTGGGCAAAAGACATTACAGTAGCCGAATTGAAAAAAATCTGGGAACCTGCGGCTGAAGGAAAAATTACAAAATGGAATCAAGTCCGAGATTCTTGGCCAGACCGCCCAATTAAATTATATGGTCCCGGTGGTAAGTCTGGAACTTATGATTATTTTACCGAAGCAATTGTCGGTAAAGCCAAAGCCAGTCGCAAAGATTACACAGCCAGTGAAAATGATGAAGTTTTAGTTACTGGTGTTAATAAAGATCCTAATGCTTTGGGTTATGGGGATTTTTCAGGATGTTTTTGAATGATTGTTTTTGAATAATTTAAACCGTCTATAAATTACCATCCTGTACATCCTTTAATCCTGGATATCCTGATTCAGACAAATGCAATTTTCATCACCAAACAAACCATCTATAAATTACCATCCTGTAAATCCTTTAATCCTGGATATCCTGATTCTGACTTAATATTTTTCTGTAACCCTTAAATGTTACAGTTTACAAGTCTCGACGCGAGAGAAGAAACCCACAACTCGAAGACCACCCACACCGTCTCTCTTCCCACCCAAAGTATCCGTACCTCAACGCATAGTAATCTGGTGTATTGAATTCAACATTATTATAAATCCAATCATTAAATGCATAGTGAACTTAATTTAAATATATCATTGCGTTGCGTTATATCCCCGACTTCTTGAAGAAGTCGGGGATATGAAAGGTTAAACTACAACTTCTGCTGATTTTGCTTCTGGTAACAACCGCCTTATACCTTGCTGTTCAAAATATGCACTAAACTTAATCCGGCTACTCTGGTTAAGTAAGTAGCTTGGATTAGTTGATTAATTGTTACTTTGGTTTGGGCGATCGCTCTTTCCACAAACGTTCTATCTGCAACCAGGAAAAAGCTTTTACTTCACTTTAGTCCAAAACCCGTTACTCGGATTGAGGTTGGTGAACAAACGTCTGCTAATGCTGGAAACTAGCAAGCTGCTAAAAACGTTTTTTCTGCTGTGTATAAACAATACATCAATTTTCCTTGATTAATGTTTACATCTGATGCTAGAGTCAATATTAACATATCAACTTTTTTTGAAATGACAATTAAAGTAGGAATTAATGGATTCGGACGCATGGGCAGGTTGTCCGTTCGTGCTGCTTGGGATTGGCCAGAAATAGAATTTGTTCACATTAATGAAACCAAAGGCGGAACAGAAGCCGCAGCACATTTACTCAAATTTGATTCTGTACATGGGCGTTGGACACCAGAAGTAGAAGCGGTCGAAAACCAAGTTGTTATTGATGGTAAATCTCTCAGTTTTACTGAATATTCTCAACCGGGTGAAGTTCCTTGGGAAGATTTTGGGGTTGATATAGTTTTGGAATGTTCTGGTAAGTTTAGAACTCCCGCTACTCTTGACCCTTATTTTAAAAGAGGTGTGCAGAAGGTAATTGTGGCTGCACCTGTTAAACAAGAGGCTTTAAACATTGTCATGGGGGTAAATGATCACCTCTATGAACCTGATAAGCATCATTTATTAACAGCAGCTTCTTGTACTACTAATTGTTTAGCCCCAGTCGTAAAAGTAATTCATGAAGGTTTAGGAATTAAACATGGAGTAATTACCACAATTCACGACAATACTAATACTCAAACTATTGTAGATGCACCTCATAAAGATTTGCGTCGGGCTAGGGCTACAAGTATGTCATTAATTCCCACTAGCACAGGTTCAGCCACAGCTATTGGGTTAATTTATCCAGAATTGAATGGTAAATTAAATGGTTTAGCCGTGCGTGTACCTTTGTTAAATGCTTCTCTCACAGATTGTGTATTTGAAGTTGTGCGTCCGACAACAATAGCCGAAGTTAATGATTTATTAAAAACTGCATCTGCACAAGAACCATTAATAGGAATTTTGGGTTATGAAGAACGTCCTTTAGTTTCTATTGATTATAAAGATGATCCTCGTTCTGCAATTATTGATGCCCTTTCGACAATGGTTATCAACGAAACTCAGGTGAAAATCTTGGCTTGGTATGACAATGAATGGGGTTATGTTAACCGCATGACTGAATTAGCGCGAAAGGTGGCTTTAAGTTTGCAAAAATAATGGTTTTCCAGGGGTGGGTTTTCTGTCCTACCCCATAAGGATTTTTGCACGCAGAGGCGCAGAGACGGAGAGAGAATTTTAGTTTGTATTTACGATTTTGAACTTTTAATCATGGCTTCTACTACTGCTTCTAATTCTAATTTCAAGAATTATATTCTGGTGACACTGGCATACTGGGGCTTCACTTTGACTGATGGGGCTTTGCGAATGTTGGTTTTGCTCTATTTTAATAAAATTGGTTATACACCTATTCAAATTGCCTCTCTGTTCCTGTTTTACGAGGTATTTGGAATTGTTACAAACTTTCTCGGCGGTTGGATTGGTTCCCAGTTTGGGTTAAAAGTAACTCTTTATACTGGGATTGGATTACAGGTGTTTTCTTTAATTATGCTGTCTTTTCTGAATCCAGGGTGGGCGCAGTGGCTTTCAGTCCTTTATGTGATGGTTGCACAGGCATTTTCGGGAATTGCTAAGGACTTAACGAAGATGAGTTCTAAAAGCGCCATTCGCTTGGTTGTGCCTCAAGATGCCCAATCTTCTTTGTTTAAGTGGGTGGCTGTACTCACAGGTTCTAAGAATGCTTTGAAAGGTGTTGGTTTCTTTCTTGGTAGCGCCCTTCTCAGTTCTGTGGGTTTTATTAATTCCCTATGGATTATGGCTGGGGGACTGGCTTTAATTATGTTTTCTGGGTTAATGCTGCCCAAAGCCATGGGTAAAATCAAGAAAAAGGTCAAATTTAGCCAACTTTTCTCTAAAAGCGCAGAAATAAATATTCTCTCGGCGGCGCGATTCTTTTTATTTGGATCTAGAGATGTATGGTTTGTTGTGGCTTTACCAGTGTTTTTACGTGGGACTTTGGGCTGGTCTTTTTATCAAGTGGGGGGATTTTTAGCTTGTTGGGTGATTGGTTATGGGATTATTCAATTTTTAGCACCAACACTCATGCAGCGATTTGGTTCTGGTCGTCCACCTCAATCTCAAACTATTCGATTCTGGACATTTACATTAACGGCTGTTCCTGGTGCGATCGCTCTGGCATTACAATTAGGTTTACCCGCTAATATCGTAATTATTGCTGGACTTCTCGTTTTTGGTGTCGTATTTGCTTTCAATTCCGCTGTCCATTCCTATCTGGTTTTAGCATTTACTGATGATGATAAGGTCGCTTTAAATGTGGGTTTTTACTATATGGCAAACTCCGGTGGTCGTCTTGTGGGTACAGTTTTATCCGGTTTGGTTTATCAAATATTTGGCTTAGTTGGTTGTCTGTGGACATCAATGTTTTTCGTATTCGCAGCAGGTTTAGTTTCTCTGAAGTTACCTAATCCTCAACCTAGTAAATCTATAGCTTGGAAAGCTGGAGACGGAGAATAATATTTCCCAGTCTAAAGATATGCTATGTAAACAGGTATATCCTACTCTAGTTGGATGACTCCAAAATTTATTTGATTTTAAATATGGTAGTAGGCAATTGGTGACAGTTTTTGCCTCTTGCCTAAATACTAATTTGTAATAAATACAGATTTTATAATGACAACAAGATCCCCGACTTCTCTAAGAAGTCGGGGATCTGAAACTAACATTTATAAAGGTTAATTAAGTGGAATATGTAACTAAACAACCGACTATAAAACGCCTTTCTTTTCTGGATCGCTTTTTGACATTGTGGATATTTCTGGCAATGGCAACTGGAGTGGGTTTAGGCTATTTTTTCCCCACAATAGAAGTTTTTATCAATCATTTCCAAATAGGAACAACCAACATTCCCATTGCTATTGGTTTAATTTTGATGATGTACCCACCCTTAGCAAAGGTAAAATATGAAGAATTAGGAGATGTATTTCGTAATAAAAAAATTCTCGGACTATCATTATCGCTAACTTGGATAATTGCCCCAATTGTAATGTTTACACTTGCTATTCTTTTTTTACGCGATAAACCTGAATATATGACTGGGTTAATCATGGTGGGAATAGCCCCTTGTATTGCTATGGTAATTGTCTGGAGTGACTTAGCTAAAGGAGATACTGAATATACAGCCGGACTGGTTGCTTTTAATAGTATTTTTCAAATTCTCTTTTACAGCGTTTATGCTTGGTTTTTCCTGACTATTTTACCGCCTTTATTTGGCGTACAAGGAACTATTGTAAATATCAGTATTAGGGAAATTGCTAACAGCGTTTTTATCTATTTAGGTATTCCTTTTCTGGCTGGATTTATGACTCGCCTTATTTTAGTGAAAGCTAAAGGTAAGCAGTGGTATAATCAAGAATTTATTCCAAAAATCAGCCCCATAACTTTAATTGCTCTCTTATTTACCATCATGGTAATGTTTAGTTTAAAGGGTAATTTAATTGTGCAGATTCCTCTGGATGTTGTCCGCATTGCCATTCCGTTAATTATCTATTTCCTATTCATGTTTTTGAGTGCTTTTTACCTAGCATGGAAAATCAAAGCCGACTATGCAAAAGCTGCTAGTGTGGCATTTACTGCTGCTGGTAATAATTTTGAATTAGCAATAGCTGTAGCTATTTCTGTATTCGGAATTAAATCTGGTGTGGCTTTTGCTGCTGTCATTGGACCATTGGTAGAAGTGCCAGTCTTAATTAGTTTAGTCAATGTATCTTTCTGGATTAAGAAACATTTTTTTAGGTTATCTCCACCAGTAGGATTATAATTAAATACGTTTAATCTATTGATTTATTTGAATTTAATGAAAGTTACTGATTTAATTACTTGGTTTGAAGAATGGGCAAATCCCGCTTGGTGCGAAAGCTGGGATAATTGCGGTTGGCAAGTTGAACCCGGTGTTTTGTCTACAGAAGCACGGGTTTTGGTGTGTTTAACTCCGACTTTAGCCGTTATGCAGGAAGCGATCGCTCTCCATGCTAACCTTATATTTGCCCATCACCCCCTCATTTTTCATCCCCCCAAATCTTTCCGCACTGGGGACGCTTTAACAGAAATGGTGCGGTTAGCCTTTACCCACAACATCGGAATTTATACCGCCCATACTAATTTTGACCAAGTGGCAGATGGAACTGCTGACGTTTTAGCGCAACTTCTGGAACTTCAAGAAGTATCACCTATTGTTCCTACCCAAGCAGGTTTAGGTTATGGGCGTGTAGGAAATATAAAACCTACTTTGACATTGCAAGAATTAATTAATAATATTCAATCTCAATTAAATCCACCTCATTTGATTTTTTCCCCAATGGCTGATTTACAACAGCAAATTTCACGGGTAGCTGTTTTAGGTGGTTCAGGTGCAGGTTATATTTCAGCAGTAGTCAAAACTAATGCTCAGGTTTACTTAACGTCTGACTGTAAATTTCATCAATTCCAAGAAAGCCGTGATCGTGGTATTATATTAATTGATGCTGGACATTATGCCACAGAACGCCCAGCGTGCGATCGCCTAGTTCAGAAATTTCAAGCTCTTAACTTAGATTGGGTGCAATTGAGTCAGAAAGATGAAGATTTTCGCCAGTTTCTAACCTAGTAGTCTGTCAACCCGAAAATGACGGGTGAAGGAAAGCAGGGGGAGAACAGAGGCAGGGGAGGGAAGAACAGAAGTTTTTTCCGATCATTACCCGTCAAAATAAATTTGACGAACTACCAGTACCATGCTGACCTTTACACTGTATGTAAAATTGCTAATTTCATGAATACAATCACTTATACCATCTTAAACCCGATGTAGAGATGTGCCACTAAAATACCTCCACATATAAATTTACATTTTGCTTCCGTAACGCCTGGCTAATCTTATTCAAAAATTTATACAAAAAAAATTATTTACCTTTAAGAAACTAGAAATAATGTTATCATTTATATAGAATACACATTTTAACCTTGGGGAGAATCTTCTATAGACTATCCAATCGGTTATCTGTACTTAGCTAGATAGTCTCATTAAAGGGCTGAAAGCTATGTTGCGCCCAGACATAATATTTCTATTGACAAAGCGTGCTAATAAGGATAACTAGCCTTGCCCCTAGAAACGCCAAATCAGAGAAAAATGTCTGTAGATGTTAACAGTTGCCATAGCCGTTCAACTAATGCGGTAAACTAAAGCTTAAGACCCAAAATTTCACCTAACACTAATGACTAAAAATAAGTGGTAAAATTGAGTCACTAAACTTACTGGGTTCTGACTACGAAATTCACCTCTTAGAGGCGGATATTCCAGGGGTGGAACCCGAATTTGACAGGTTTAACTACGTTGTATAAAAAGGCAGAAGCACTACATGCTACACCGCAAAATTTATCAACTGTGTTGCGACGGGCGGGAGGTATGTGTTTTTTTGCGGGATCAGCAACGCTGGATAGAGCGGGCCCGCATCATTGATATCGAGGGCGATTTAGTGACTTTACGCTATGAGACAGACGAAGAAGATGAAGTTTGTTCTTGGGAGGAGATGGTTCGTCTTGAAAGCATCGGATCTGTTACTCAAAAATTAGCTTCAGTGCAACGCGGTAACATAGATCCGCTGACAACTGAAGAATGTCCAGAAGCAGAGCGTATCCCTAACCCTTATACTGACCTAAATCCAGATTGAAAGAGCCGTCAGCGTGTTGTTAACAAGAGGATTTAAACCCCACCTCAGCAACATTCCACCTGTAGAGGTGGCGGAATTGAACCCAAAATTAACTCAATGCTGATTGCTAATGGCTTATTAAACGCTCCTAAATTAAATTCACGTCAAGCGTTCAAAAGCAGGACAGTATCCGTCAAGGGTAACTTTGAAATTATATAAGGGGGCAGCGGGGTTCCAACACCGTTGCCCCCTTTGGTGTCGGCAGCTACCACAGCACGCAACATCACCAGAATTAGGGCGAAGATGATTGGGGTTTACAAGTTCTCGTGGGGATAACCCCCGCAATACAAGGTCTTCGCCCTGCCAACGCGCTTCTATTAAACCCGTGTCAGCGAATTGTCTCCAGCGGGGGTCTGCTGTTACTGTATCAGGGAGAGTGATGGTAATAACAGTACCTAATTCCGTCAACTCTCCCTCATAATTAGTTTCTGGGGCGGCAGGTTGTAAAAATGTTTCCCCAATTGGTAATTCTACTAGAGTTCCGGCTGCTGGTGAGTGGACATGATAGCGGTTTTGTAGCTCTTCTAAGCAGGTTAAATCTGCTAGATAGCTGGGAGAACCATGCACAAAAATAACGTGCTGGGGTCGTAAATTATGAATTAGCTGGGTTGTTCCTGGTCTATCACTATGTTGCGCTAAAAGATAACTTTCAAATTTCGTTGGTGCTAAATATTCTGGGTTAACGGGAAGATCAATTTTTTCCGGTAAAAGAATCAACCAATTGCCTGTGTTATATTGGCAGTATTTACGTAAATCTGCGGAAGAGTCCGTGAGAACAATACAAGGAGATGTCCCTAAAGTGGCTAGGTTTTCCGGCTTTAATCTTCTTACACGAGGCTTTACCCGTTCATCCCAAAATAAAGGTTGGTGTCGGGCAAAATTCTGGACAGCGGCGGGGAGATGGGGTAAAAGTTCTAAGTAGGCATCGCAACCAGCAGCTACAGCACCATCAACCCAAATATCTAAATCTCGACCTGTAAAGTGGTGATGGGAACGTAACAGCATGAGTAATTCTTGACCTAATCCTAATGCTGGGGTTGGTAAAATTACTGAATTGTTTTTCTCTGTGCCACTAGAACTAATGGCGCGATGAATCCTTTCTGCTAGTTGATTTTCTTGGTTACGACGATGGGTATGACGGGATGTACCATAACTACCTTCAATTAATAGCACGTCTAAATTTAAACCCCGGAGTTCATCTAGTCGCAACCCTTCGACTAAACGGGAGTTGGATAGGAAAAAATCACCTGTGTAAAGTAATTTATAATCACGGTTGGGGGTGTGGTAAGTGAGGAGAATCGCCACAGCACCGGGTAAATGACCTGCGGGAAATAATTCTACTATTAAATTTTCTCTGATTTCTACAGGCGATCGCAATGGTAATGCCTGACAAAATGAGAGAATTCCTGGTAGTTCTTCATCTGGCCAATTTAGCGGTAATAACTTCGTTGTTACCTCACTAGCATAAATAGGTAATAGGGGAAAAGCTTGATGTAGTGTTAATAAGCCTCTGGCATGATCTGGATGAGCATGACTAATTAGGACTAAATCCGCTGGTATCCCATGATGTGCCGATTGAGTCATTTCCTGTGCTACAGGGGAAATATTTGTCAAACCGAAATCTAACATGATCCGGTGTGGTCCCATCCTGACCAGTAGACACACCCCTTCATCTTGATGCTGAACACTATAGGGAAAGCATTCCAACTCGTTAGCTGTTGTTCCAGCATCAATTGATATATTATTCATTATTTGCTCCTCCCCTCAATCAAACTATTGGCTGAGAAAGTTGGCTTTTAGCAATATTCCTCTGCAAAGTTCAAAAAAGTTGGAAACCTAAGTTGTCACTCTTGTTAATGTGCAGAACCGTTACCATGATAGTTATCGGAATCATAAAAGCCATTTTTCGTACCAAAGAATAAGCACGAAACCGTAAATATAACAGTTAAACCCACTAAAATTAGTTTGATGTCCATTAATTTTATCCCCTTAACTTCAGACTTTTTGATTTTAATATCGTGTTTTTGCATTTGGGCAAAATCACTAGAAATCTTTACCATACTTGGGTTATAAGTAAATATAGCACTTTTATGGTATGGGCAGGGGCAACTTGTCAGAATCAAGATGTCCAGGATGAGAGGGTCAACCACCCATCACTTCCCTTCGGGTAAGTGAGGGCTTGTAAAAGCCTAGTTGGACTCAGTTCTTAACCGAACTACGTTAGAGGTAAGAGTTAAAGACCTACCAGGGGATGCGTAGCTAGTTCCCTGCTCTAGAACTTCAAAGTTAAACAGTCCTAAAGAAGATTATATTGTTAAGCCATTAAGTGTTTTAGTATGAGTATTTTTCCAAGCGTCAAAGCTAAGGGACTTCCAAATAAAAAAATACTCAACCACCTAACGCAAAAATCTCTCAAACCCTTATTCCTCTGTGTCCTCTGCGCCTCTGTGGTTCGTTAATCAGGATAATTTATTTCTTGGAAGTCCCTAAAGACTTTATTAAAGTTGTTGAAAAAATATTTTGCTGGATTAATTGAGAGACACGATATAAAACCAAAAGAAGTTTTGGTAATACCGTTTCATCGTCCAGGTAGACAACAGGGTAAATTAGATGAATCTGAATCTATACAGGTGTCTCTACCGCTAAAATACACCTAAATTTTGCTGGTTAAATTTTTATCTTGAAAAAACTTTAAAGAATAATATCCTCTCCCCGTTCAGTAAAGCGGACATCTTTAATTTTCCACTGAGAATTACTAATTAATGTTTTGCGGACACTGCTAAACAACGCAAACTGTTCACAACTAGAAAGAGAAGATACTTGTCTTTTGGAATCTGGTGAGATGCGGATATCAACAATTGCAACACCGTTTTTTACATTGACGCGATAACCAGACACGCTAAAATCTGCTGTACTTTGTTCTTTAAATATTTTACCTATGGCTTCATTCATGGGTTCTGCTGCGGAAACGTCAGCTTTTTGAGGAATTAGCTCTTGACATTGAGCATCACTTGTGTATACCGTGACGTGAGTAGTTTTCCCAGAAATGGCTTTATTGTTAGAATATGGCTCAACTGTGGGAGTGGGAGACTTCTGTAGTTTCTTGGGGTTAATTTTGCTATTTGGTATTGTTTCTGGAGTTGGGTTATCAGCAGTATTGCTAGAATCACAACTACTAATAACAGTGCAGGATACAACTAAAAATAATGATAAAATAGCTTGTTTGTAATTATACATATAGTAATTCCGTTGGATTTTTACAAGACAATTCATCAGGGGAAGGAAATAAAAACCTAAATATCAATGATAACTACTTTTCCTACCATCCTATTTTATGTCACAGTATTTAAGGTTCTTCGGTTATTTTTATGGAAAACCTGGTTCAAAATCATTGAAAGCCCTATTGTGTAGGCATTTCATTGAAAATATGGAAATAATTGTTTATAACCCTTGTCCCGTAAGGGTTTTGTTATCATCAATCCTCAATCTCAATCACCATAAAAGAGACGCAAGAGCCTGTAATCTTAACCTGTAAATTTTAGCTGATCAATTTTTTCAGCGTAACTATTGTTATTGTTATAAGTAGGTGAACACAATAAAACCAAACTGTGTAAAGAAACGTAAAATCGCCCAAAACCTCTTTACTCTTGCCTTTTGCCTCTTGCCTCTTGCCCTGCCATAACGACAATTTTCAACGCCAACCTACTTAGCTGATTTGAATGCTCTTTAATGCTAGACGTAAATCTTCTTGTGAACGAAATTCTTCTAACCTCTGCTTGACAATACCATTTTCAATCAGCAATAAAGTTGGTAGGGATTTAAGCCTATAAGTATTAGATAGTTTAAAATTTTGATCGGCATTTATCTCCACTAGTTTTATTCTATCACTGCATTGAATTTGAAATTGTAGCAACAAAGGATGAATAATTTTACAGAATTCCGACCAAGGGGCTGTAAAATTTACTAAAACAGGGATAGGGGATTCTAAAACATTTTTGGTAAATGTTTTTTCACTGATAGATAATATAGTTGGTTGTACGTCAGATTCAGGAAGTAAATGTGCAACTCCAAGTAGCTTACCTAAACGAGATGTTTTCAAAAAAGCCTGTCTTTGAGCATGAGTCATTATCTCTTTTGATCCTGCCATTATTTCATTACTATTCATATAACTTTGGTTTTCCCCATCTGGTTTCATGTCGTTGACAAAATTCTGCTGCTGCGGTTCGTGAAAATCTGAATACATATAAGTCTTCTCCACTAGGAGTGCTACCTAAAAAACCAAGATATTCCATCTGTACCTTATCCCTATAGTATGCCACAGCTTCATCCAAAGCTTCCAGCGAAATGAATGATTCCACTGGTGTTACCTGGCAAAACTCGAAAGCAACCTTTATTGCATACCAAATTAACCATTTACCAATAGGTTCAATTAACCTTGAAGTAACATCTCCTCGACTGGTAGGGTATGCTTCTATATTGTTTATTTCCATAAATATGGGAGGAGCGGTTTCAGGATAAAAATATGGATAAAGACTGTATTTCACCAATCCCCAAACTTGACCTTTATAAACAAGCTTGACTATATTTTGGCAGTAAAAACTGGTGTTATTCCATATATTCAACCAGTCATCCGATAGTAGTCAATTTGTTTTTATTACCTGTTGAAAATTTGAATATCATAAATTGTACATTAAGATAGACAATTATTCAATCATGGTTTGTAAGATAACTTATGATTACTATATATTAGTTACATCGTACCATCATAATATCAATCACAAGCTAACATCCTGTAAATCTTTTAATCCTATAAATCCTGATAGCGCAGCGTGGTGTTAGCCACTTCAAACAATTAACAAATAGCTGCATTCACAAACTGAATCACATCTCCTAAACCAGCTTGAGTTTTCAGGTTTGTAAAAATAAAAGGCTTATCACCACGCATTTTTTTCGCATCTCTTTCCATGACATTCAAATCAGCACCCACATAGGGAGCAAGATCGGTTTTATTAATAACTAATAAATCAGATTTAGTAATACCTGGACCACCTTTACGGGGGATTTTATCACCAGCAGCCACATCAATGACATAAATTGTTAAATCTACTAATTCAGGACTAAAAGTAGCAGCTAAATTATCTCCACCACTTTCTAAAAAGACTAAATCTAAATTGGTAAATTTTTCTTCTAATTGTTCAATTGCGGCTAAATTCATAGAAGCATCTTCACGGATAGCTGTATGGGGACAACCACCTGTTTCTACACCCAAAATGCGATCGCTTGACAAAGCCTGAGAACGCACTAAAAACTGAGCATCCTCTTGAGTATATATATCATTTGTCACCACTGCTAACTGATATTTTTCTCGTAAACCCTTACATAAAGCATCTACCAAAGCCGTTTTTCCCGAACCCACAGGACCTGCAACTCCTACTCTTAAAGCCGTCATAATTTTTAACTCCTAAACAATCTAGTATATTGGGTTTCGTGCTGCATACTCGCTAAAGACAAACCCCAACTACAACATCCCAAATCATCATCCTCCATTCTCAAAATCTCCCCCACAGTAGTAATTAATAAAGGTTGTAAACCCAGTAATAACTCCTGTCCCGCAGTTTGTCCCAGCGGAATAAGTTTGATACCAGCGGTAATTAAATTATTAGCCCAACTGTGTAAATAAGCTAATAAAGCAGTTTGAATATTTATATCCCAATGAGCGCAAGCTATAGCAAATGCGATCGCATAATTGCTAGGATAACCCACAGCATTCACCACAGGTAAAATATCCGGTTCTAGCTTCCCCAATAATTGCATCAGAGAACGTCCCATTTGCCAACTAGCAGCCCGTAATTCCTCCGTATCCCTCGCCGCTGATAGCCATAAATTCCACCGCTTTAAAGCCGACCTATCACCTGATTGGATAGCATGAAAACCCCTCGTCATTACTGCCGCATCTAGGCGAATTGAGCCATAAATTAACTCAGATTTTAGCCAATCTTGAAGATTTTCAATATTAGTAATAGTCCCATTTTCTACTAACATTTCCAACCCTTCCGAATAGCCATAAGCACCAACAGGTAAAGCTGGACTTGCTAATTGTAAAATCGCCAAAAAATGGCTATGTGTGAGAGTGATTTCCATAAGCCCCTAATTCTGGTTGAAAAGGTACAACTTCCTCTTTAATTTCTAATCCCAATTGTGTCAACATAGCAGCTAAAACCGTATCTGGAGATAAGCGTAAATAAGTGGGAGTAATTTCCACAGATACATGACGATTTCCTAAATGATACGCAGCCCTTAATAATAAAGGAATTTCTGCTAATGCAGTTAAAACTGGTTCAGGTTTAGCAATAATTCTCATATTCATACTTTCATTTTCATTTATGAGAATATCGCCATCATTTAATACTGTACCTCTAGCCAAACGCAAAAAAACTTCCTTACCATTTGCTAATGTAAATTTATGGCGGCTACGAGTTCGTTCTTCCGCAGTCAGTGAAAGAGTGAAAGTAACTATAGTATCATCATTAGGTGGTTGACGTTGAGTAAAAGTCAGCATAATTCCTGAAATTAACTTTAATTTTGATGATTCTGTATCTATAGTAATTCATTTTCAATATTTAGTAAACAAAAATATACCCGACTTCTTAGAGAAATCGAGTATTTTCAAATTTTCCCTTTACAAATCTCTTTTAACTAAGCGAGTGAGATGGTAAATAATTCCTCATAATCATGAGAGAAATAGTTATAAAATTTGCGGAAATTTTCGGGAGAAACAGCAAGTTGTACAACAGCAAAAACAGCCCGCACATGAATAGCAGCTATCGTGGGTTCTACCTTTTCTTTGTCACTGATACATTTAATAAATTCTTGTAAATTCAAAGATTGAATAGGTTCTGTTTCACCTCCATACAAATATTCTCTCAATTCCTGGGGTATTTGTGCTGCTAATTCTTCTCTTTCATCACTAGGAATAATTTTTTTAATACTTTCAAAAGTAGCACGAGTAGCAACTTCTGCTTCTTCACGAAATTCCGATTGAGCTAAACTTTGAACATGGGTTATAAACTCGGTATATTCCATTTTTTTATCTCCAGTATTCAAATCAATAATTTGTCTTATCAATCAAACAATTATGAGTGAGAGAAGTCCTAAACATGATGACTGATTACCTCCAACTTATAATTTAATATTTAAAACTAAAGGTGGCTTTGGCAATAGTAAGTGTATTCTAGGCTTTAACGATTCACTTAACTTCATCCCCAAGAGTTAGATATAGCTATATCTGACGATAGATATATTAGTGAAATATCCCCAATTTGTTCAAGAAGTTAGGGATATTAAGAATTAAAAGTTTTCTACTGAAACGGTGCGTCAAACTTGTTAATTCATCATCTAATTATTAAATTAACTTTTGACGCACCCTACGAGTTTTTATTGTTTTATCTTCTTTCTAGGAAACCAATCATCTAAAATGGCGTAAAATACGGGGACAACAAACAAGCTGAGAATAGTAGAACTGACCAAACCACCGGCTATAGATACAGCCATAGGCGATCGCAATTCTGAACCCGCACCTAAACCCAAAGCAATGGGAACCATCCCCAAAATTGTCGCCGCAGTTGTCATCATAATGGGACGCAACCGGACAGGTCCAGCTTTGAGAATTGCCTCAGTTCTTTCTAGTCCAGAATCTCTTAACTGGTTAATGTAATCTACAATTAAGATGGCATTTTTGTTAGTAATCCCCAGCAAAAATACAAAACCAATTAGAGATATCATCCCAAAATCACTTTTTGTAAATAGCAGTGCCAACAACGCCCCCACGATTGCTAAAGGTAAAGAAAGACCAATAACTATGGGGTCTACCCAACTTTTAAATAACCAAATTAACACCACAATAATACAAAGTGCTGATAATCCCAAAGTCGTGCCAAAACTCCCAAAAACCTCATTCTGACGGGCAGAATCTCCTCCCAAATTCAAAGAAACACCCGCAGGTATAACTGCTTTAGCTTCTGCTACCACCTTATCCGTCGCATCACCCAAAGTTAAATTTTGACCCAGATTAGCGCCGATATAAGCCACCCGCTGATTATTCAAACGTTCAATTTGTAAAATTGGATCTTGTTGATCAGATGCACCTGTGATAGTGATATCAGCAAACCCAGATATTTTCTCAATTCGGGCTTTTACTGCTTTAGCTGCCGTCGTTAAGGCTTGAAGATCATTACCTTGTAAGGCTATTTGCAGAGGTTTTTGTCCACCTGTGTCTACAAACTGAATATCTTCTACACTTGTAGTTACACCCGCCAATTTTGGCAAAGCAGCGCGGAGTTGGTCTTGTACTTCTGCCGTTTTCACTTCTGAGTCTGTTTTCAGCTTAATGTACAGCGTACCCTTGTTTGGCTCACCTTCACGAGAACCGACAGTAGTAAATACCGTTGCTACTGCGGGGGACTTCCTCACTACTTCTTCCAGTTTCTTAGCAACATCCAAAGAATCGTTTAGAGGATTAGGAATGGGAATAGAAGATGATGAAGCAGCTAAAGCCGCAGCAGACAAAGACGAATTTTCTAATTTATCTTTTTGTCCCGCTTGTCCTGGTTGTCCTCCTGGTTGTTGTCGTCCTCCTTGCCCCGCTTGTCCAAGATTCCCAGGAAGATTAGGTAAGGGAGCAGTATAGACAATATTAAATTCTCCTCGGTCAAGTTTGGGAATAAACCCTTTGGGAATTAGGGGAATCAGGGCTAAACCAGCTATTAAACTACCAACTGCCAAGCCGACAACTATTAAGCGGTGCTGCAATGACCAGGCTAACAAGTTACGGTAAGCCTGATCAAATTCTAGCCAAATTTTACTTTGCTTTTGGGGAGAACTGGATGATTTAGCTTTGAGCCAGTAAATAGCTAAGACGGGTGATAAGGTTCGGGCTACTAATAAAGATGTCAGCATCGCAGCGGAAACTGTAATCCCAAAGGGTTTGAAAAATTGACCAATGACTCCACCCATTAAACCGATAGGCAAAAATACCGCTACTGCTGTTAAAGTGGCTGCGGTGACAGTTAAACCAATTTCATTGGTGGCTATGAGTGCGGCTTCGCGGGGGGTTTTTCCTTCTTCTATATGCCGCATGATGTTTTCTACATCAACGATCGCATCATCTACTATCGAGCCAATGACTAAAGCTAAGGCTAACAGAGTGATGGTTTCTAGGTTAAAGCCATATATCGCCATGACGATAAATGTCCCTAACAAAGACACGGGAATAGCTAAGGCAGAAATTAGGGTGGCTTGCCAATTCCATAAAAAGGGAAAGATGACAACTACTGAGAGGACGATCGCTTCGATCAGTGCATCTATGGTGGAATGGGTGGCGTTGTGGATATATTCAGCTTGGGTAGCAGCTAAGGTGAGGGTGACATCTTTTAAGCTCAACCTTAGCTGTTGTACTTCTTTTTCTACCCGACTGACTACTTCTAGGGTGTTGGCATTACCTTTTTTAATTACCTGAAAGGCTAAAGCCTGTTTACCATTGAATCTTACTAAAGTGCCAGATGAGGGTAATAAAACATTCCTTCTTCTTTCTTCTTCCTGACTTATGGGACTTACGGGCGCAGGCCCTGCGCCCCTACGCTCCTGACTCCTTGTGTTGCCATCTCCTAAGAGGGAGACTTTGAGAACTCCTGGTAATTTAGCGATCGCTGGGACAATTTTCGCTTTTGCTATTTGCTGTAAATTGTCAATCTTCCCAGCAGTGCTTTCAATGGCATAGCTAACAGCCGCTGATTCGTTCAGATTCAAAGGGATGATTTTTTTAGTGGCATTCTTGGGTAGATTTAATTGATTGACGATTTGAGAAATTTTCTTGGTCGCAGTTTCTAAATTTGTCCCCACCACAAAAGAGGAAATTACGGCAGTTTGACCAGGATAGGTTGATGAACGAATATCCTCAAGACCTGCCAGTGATTTGAGACTTGCCTCCAGGGGTTTAGTTAGTTGTTCTTCCGTATCTAGGGCAGATGTTAAGGGTGCTTGGGCATTTACCACCACTACCGGAAAGGTGATGTCTGGAAATAAAGCATATTTGAGGGAACTGAATGCCAGGATACCAGCTACCGCTATACCTATCCAAAAACACACTGTCAACCAAGAAAACTTAATCGCTAATTTGGAAATATTGAAGCTTTCGCGTGTAGATTGTGTATTGGTCTGTACCATCTGATAAAATTATTTGAGTCCTTGGTCATTAGTTGTCAGTCTTTTGATCACTGACAACTGACAGGCTAGTATAGAACTTCTAGGGTGAAAATGGTTGTAGATGTTTAGTCATGGTAGATCCTTAATCCTTTCGTTCCTTGTTCAAAGTATTCTAAGCAACACCATAATCTGTATATGGACGCTTGTAGGGTGGATGCAACCCCAACACAATATCTTCTTTGGGAACACCCATTTTTACTAACTCCTCAGCAGGATTTTGGTCTGTCAAATTTTGTTGTAGCCAAATTTTGCCATCTTTAATATCAAAGTGCATGACACTACGATAAACTCGATGTAGTTCTTGCCAACCGACATTCATCCATTGGTAATGATCCCTTTGGGTATCAAAAATCAGTTGTAGTTCTTCTTCATCATCATCTTTGGCGTAATTAGTTAACAAAGTTTGAATATATTCTCGATATTTAGCTATTTTATCCATTTAAAAATTACCTCTTTCCTGGGTTCATAGACTACTAATGGTACTTGATATCTTTGTAGTGCAATTTGAGTAAATTCAAGTTGGAAAAATATTTCATAAGCATCTAAGGGAATCGCTAAGTACAGTATACGATTTGGTTCAATAGTTTCCAATGCTAGACGATAACTGAGAAACTGACCTAACGCAGCGTAAAAGTCTGTAATTGCCGAAGGATTGAGAAAACTTTTGATTTCTACAGCTATTTTCTCACCTGCTTTTTCCGCACCAAGTAATTTCTGGGCAGCTAAATCGACCTGAAAATTGACATCACCAAATTTAAATTTTAGTGGATCATCTGTAATTAACCACTGTTCTTTTTCTAAAGCTTTTCTTACTGATTCATGAAAAATATCTTTGGCAGACACGGATAACATTAAATTGTTGTATCTTTAGTATTTTACACTCTTAGTAGTAAAAGGAAAATAGTTTCTAAATTTTTTATTCTCATGTCAACTTTGATCTTAGTCCCCCAGGGAGCAGAATATCAAGCCGTCTGTCGCGGATTAAGGCGCGTCCCCAATTCTCAAACCAAGGTATTAGCGATACCAATGGGAATTGAACCAGTGCGGAAATATTTACAACAATTCACCCATAATCAAGCAAATCGGATGCTGATGATGGGTTTATGCGGTAGCTTGAGCCAAAAATATCAAATTGGAGATATTGTTTTATATCAAAATTGTCTTTATCAAGGAAATCTGCAAGAGGGCGATAATTCCTTTACCGCAGATATACATAATAAACTTGGAGATCATGTATCTTTAGTCAAAGGGTTAACGAGCGATCGCCTCTTATATAAAGCCACACAAAAACGCGAGTTACATGAACAATCCGGTGCTGACGTTGTAGATATGGAAGGATACGCTTTTCTCGAATTTTTCCAGCAACCATCTGACGCAGTTTCTCCACCAGTACAAGTAGCCATCCTGCGAGTAGTTAGCGATGATGCTCACCATGACATCCCCAATATCACATCAGCAATTGGTGCAGATGGCTCATTACAACCTTTACCCTTAGCTTGGGAATTAATCCGTCAACCCCCAGCAGCAACTCGATTAATTACCGGTTCATTAAAAGGACTCAAAGCTTTAACAACAGTCACACAATTATTGTTTACGGCTTAAGGCAAGAATGTCCAATAGACCCATAAGATCCCCGACTTCTCTAAGAAGTCGGGGATCTAAACAGAATTTAAACCGGAGAAATATCTTTTAAGCTAAACTACTGGTGCCAAATTGACTTTAACAATCACATCATTGAAGTCTTTATCACCACCACCACGTAAATCCTCAAAACCAAAGGTGTTATCACCTAACATCCGCACATGATCTACACCATCTGAGTTAGCCCCCAAGAAGGCGAAGTAAATATCTGGGTTATTATTAGGATTTCTATCAAGTAGGGCATCAAGTGTACCATTAGCCACAAGAAATGGTACATACATAGCACCACCTTGAAGGGTAGTATTGAAACCTGCTGTTCCGCCGTTATTCACGTTCAAACTAACATCAGAAACACGACCATTTAGAGCCGCTTGCACATAACCATCCTGTCCTGGGAGGATATCAGCGATACCATCACCACTAGTATCAATACCGCCATTCCCATCAGTTACGCGATAGAAACCAACGAAATTGTTGTAACTTGCTTCTCGGTAAACAGTAAAATCAGCGGTTACTGCACTAGTAATACCCCGTAAATCCAGCGATTCGCCTTGTGGTTTACTTTGCAAAGCTGTACCCAAAGGCATAGATTTATCATTTGCTTGAATCTGGACTTGCAAATCGTCGAATCCACTTGGATTACCAGAACCATCTTCCCAATTTAGAGAGAAACTATTAGACCCCAAGTCTGTAATTTTTACAGTAGAAGGGTTGGCAAAGAGAACATTGCCAATGGGTGTGTTCTTATTCAGTACAGAATCGGTTGAACCATCTTTTACTAAATAGAATCTCAAATTGTCATTGGAGTTAAACTCTAATAACCTACCGAGGCTAGTGAGATCAAATCCAGCAGGAAGATTAGTAATAGTAGAGAAAATTATCTGACCTTTTGCTAATGCTTTTTCTGCATAACCAGGTTCACCTGGAACAATTCCATCTATTTTACCAGACGCATCATCAACAGTAAATACTCCTATTTCATAGAAACCATTAAAATTGAATCCTGTCAATTTTACTTCTAGTGTCACTTTGCCGTCGTTATCTTTGATATTGAAGACATTATCACTAATTAGTGAGAGGAAATCGTTAACGTTAACAGTTTCCGTGTCAGTGCCAGTGTCAGTGCCAGTGTCAGTTCCGGTATCAGTGCCAGTGTCGGTTCCCGTATCAGTTCCCGTGTCGGTTCCCGTATCAGTGCCAGTGTCAGTTCCCGTATCAGTGCCAGTGTCAGTTCCCGTGTCAGTGCCAGTGTCAGTTCCCGTGTCAGTTCCCGTATCAGTGCCAGTGTCGGTTCCCGTATCAGTGCCAGTGTCGGTTCCCGTATCAGTTCCCGTATCAGTGCCAGCGTCGGTTCCCGTATCAGTGCCAGCGTCAGTTCCCGTGTCGGTTCCCGTGTCAGTTCCCGTGTCGGTTCCCGTGTCAGTTCCCGTGTCGGTTCCCGTATCAGTGCCAGTGTCGGTTCCCGTATCAGTTCCCGTATCAGTGCCAGCGTCGGTTCCCGTGTCGGTTCCCGTGTCAGTATCAGTGCCAGTGCCAAGCCGCACATAGACTTTCCCTGATCCAGGTGCGCCAATAATTAAATCGTTAACACCGTCACCATCAAAATCTCCATTACTGATCGAGCTACCTAACTTATCACCTATAGAAGCACCGTCAATTATAAAGCCATTTTGACTGTCGGGACTTTCGAGACTTGAGAGTTCAAAGGTAGGTGCAAAGTCTTCCTCTGTGCCATAAATGACGTAGACTTGTCCAACATTATTATTAGCATTTTTTGCCCCAATGATGATGTCATCAATGTCATCATCGTTAATATTCCCAGCACCACTGACATACCAATCGGAGTTATCAAGGGTTGAAATACCATTGATGGTAAAGCCATTGCTACCATTAAGGTCAGAAAGATTGATGCTAGAACCAAAATCTTGTTTGCCAAAGACCACATAGCCTTTGCCTTTCGCACCAATAATCAAGTCTCCGATGCGGTCACCGTTGATATCCCCAGCTTTGCTAACAGAGAGTCCTGATTGATCAGCATCTTGTCCGTTGATGACAAAGCCATCGCTGCTACTGAGGTTGGCAATGTTAATATCATCAGTAAAGGGGTTGTCATTGCTACGCCCATAAATGACATAACTGCTGCCAGAATTGTTACCATTGGGATTCGCATAGGGCGCACCAATGATGAGGTCATCAATTCCATCACCGTTGATATCCCCAGCGTCACTGACAGAATAACCTAAGCTATTGTTGTCATCACTTGGGTTATCCGGGTTATAGCTGTAGATAATCAAACCGTCATCAAGCCCAAAGTTTGGGTCGTCGAGGTTTAGGGTTGAGTCAAAATTCTCTTTCCCAAAGATGGCATAGCTTTCACCTATAGTCCCTGATCCGTTGTCACCAGGATTGGTTGCGCCAATTAATAGCTCTTTGATGCCATCACCATTGATATCGCCCGCAGCACTAACAGACCAACCGGCATTACTACTAAATCCACTGCCTTGAATGTTAAAGCCCTTACTGCCAAGGTTGGAAAGTTCGATGGGACTATTAAAATAGTTGGGGTCGTTACTGCCAAAGATGACATAAGCAGAGCCGAGACTATTCCCATTTGCACCAGGTGCTCCAATGGCTAGGTCATCAACACCATCACCATTAATATCCCCAATATTCCTAACAGAATAGCCGGATTTATCGCCTGCTTTAGCCCCATTGATCACAAAGCCTTTAGTGTTATCGAGGCTAGAGACATCTATGGTTCGATTAAGTGAATCTCTTTCACCAAAGACTACATAGGTTTTTCCGGCGTTGCTTTTGTTATTAGGATCGCTCGAAGGTGAACCAATGACGATATCTTCAATTCCATCACCGTTAATATCAACAGCGCCAACTGAGTAGCCGAACTCATCGCTACTTACACCCTTGATAGTAAAGCCGTTGTTGTTGGATATGGGAGTGGAAGTGGGTATAATCTCACCACTTACAGGATCGATAACAATAGTCTCGCCAGTTACAGGATCTATACCGATCAAAAATACCTCTTCATTGTCACTGCTGGAATTAGAATCTGGTAGGGCTGCTTCAAATGGGATCTCCTCAACTGGGCTATTTTCACTTGTTATGATCGATGGATTGCTGCTAACTCCAGTTGTGGTGGCGATAGGATTAGGATCTGGTTCTGTTGATGGATTGCTGCTGACTCCAGTTGTGGTGGCGATAGGATTAGGATCTGGTTCTGTTGATGGATTGCTGCTGACTCCAGTTGTGGTGGCGATAGGATCTGGTTCTATTGATGGATTGCTGCTATCTTCAGTTGTGGTGGCGATAGGATATGGTTCTATTGATGGATTGCTGCTATCTTCAGTTGTGGTGGCGATAGGATATGGTTCTATTGATGGATTGCTGCTATCTTCAGTTGTGGTGGCGATAGGATATGGTTCTATTGATGGATTGCTGCTATCTTCAGTTGTGGTAGCGATAGGATATGGTTCTATTGATGGATTGCTGCTATCTTCAGTTGTGGTAGCGATAGGATATGGTTCTATTGATGGATTGCTGCTATCTTCAGTTGTGGTGAGTGGTTCCATAATGATGTAGTGTTATTAGTTTTTCTTCAATGGTTGACAAATTTCGGTTACAGCAAAGCTGGTGTAATAAGTAGTTCCACCCTAGTTACACAAGTATTTGCTATAAATCTGCGTTGAGAAATAGCTCTAGGCTGTAGTTGAGTGGCTAGAGTGTTGGTGATAGTATGGACAGAATTTCATACCTCTGGGGTAAATATGCGTGGTTGCCCCTAAGCTTGAGTCGTTAGAGTAACTTTTGATGGAAATAGGGGAATAGTAGTTAATACCCTGGTATGATGAGACTTCCCTGGCTTGCAGTTGAGTCGCCAGAGTTGGTGGAGATAATTTTTTCGGATGGTCAGATACGGTTAGTTTCTATGCCAGATCAAACTCTCTTTATATCCATATTTGTGTACCAAATTTTTCACCTCATATAATCAAATCCAGGTCTATTTAAGAATTGGGGTTTTTGCCGACGACACCCAGACGCGGGAAGATGCTGAAGTTTATACCTGATTTGATTTAAGGACTCTTAGCTTTTCACTAATGAGAAAGTTTACTTTGATTGTCCGAAAACAGTATAGCCTAGATATTGTGTTATTAGTTGTGAAGTTTCTGTGAAGTTGAGGTCAATAACACGCAAATTCCTGAGTTGGGCTTTTATCATTGGCTGTAAACATGACAATCTGTTTTAGTCTGCGGTTATGATACTTGATATCAATGGGAAAAATTTCTCTTCCCTGTTCTCAAGTCCAGATTCCTATAACTTAATCCCTAATTGTTAATGTCCAATCCGGACTTGTTTTAAATATTCTGACTACTTTTGATCTACTGTCTTTACCAGTAATCCTAATGTGTGGTTAATGCTGGGGCTGGTGTTTAATGGGTAAAAATGGGGATTTTTAGGAAAAATGTCTGCTACTGGTTGTCAACGGGGTAAACTCTGGCTTGATTAGGGATCAGGAGTCAGAAGTAAGTAATTGGACAAAAATATTTACAGTCATTGCGAGCGAAGCGAAGCAATCACAATCCTTGCGATTGCTTCATTTCACTTCGTTCCATATGGCTAACGCCACGCAACGCTTACGCAATGACATTGTGTAATTAATTCTGTCCCACTACTTATGGCTTACGCCAAGTCAGAAGTCAAAAGAAGAGGGAAATTTCTGTCTTTGCTGCTTTTGCTTCTCCTATTTTGTTATTTGGCATATACTCTACCTTTCCATGCGCCTCCAAGACCTTGCCAATGTTGTAATGCTGAATCTAGTGTCATACAAGTATACATAAAGGCAATTATGGGTAGGCTAAAGGCAAAAGCGGGGGAGCATTTGTAAAAGCGAGTAATTGGGAAGTAAGCAAAAGTCATTAGCAGGTATCCGATGACAGAGGTGAGGGTAATTATCCAATTCCCGAATACCAGTCCTAAAATAATTCCTATTGGGGGGACTATATAAACTAAGATCATTCCTAAGAGGCTACCTAGGAGGAGAAAGGGGGAATAATTCAGTTGTGTATAAGCACTTCTGGCGACCATATCCCAAATTGTTTTGAGGGAATCGTAGGGGCGTAAGCTACGGGTGAGAGTGCTGAGTCCTAACCAGATTTTTCCCTTGGTTGATTTGACGGCTTTGGCTAGGGAACAGTCATCAATTAGGGCTTGACGAATAACTTGTAATCCACCAATTCGATTGAGGGCTTCTTTCTGAATGAGAATACAACCTCCGGCGGCGGCGGCGATCGCCTTTTTGGGGTTATTTACCCAGGAAAAGGGATAGAGTTTTTGGAAGAAGAAGACGAATGCGGGTATTAATAGTTGTTCCCAAAAGCTTTGACAGCGTAATCGTACCATGATGGATACGAGGTCTAATTTCTGTGCTTCGGCTTTGGCAACTAGGCGGCGGAGGTTACTGGGATGATGTTCTATATCTGCGTCTGTAAGTAAAAAATAGTCTGGTTTTAATTGGCTGGCTGTTTGTACACCTTGTTCCATTGCCCATAATTTGCCTGTCCAACCCGGAGGTAATGGGGGGCTGGATATAATCTGCAATTGTGGGGTTTTGTCGAGGGCGTGGGCTACTCCTTGGGCAAAGTTGGCTGTACCGTCGCTACTTTGATCGTCTACTAGGAAGATGGTGAATTTACCAGGATAGTCTTGCAGGAGGAGCGATCGCAAGCTAACAGGAATGACATCGGCTTCATTACGGGCAGGAATTATTACGCACACGGTCGGTAAGATGTTGTTATCAATATCTTTATCTTTATTTGCTTCTAATTGGTGATTAACTCGCCAAAACTGCCCCCAAAATAAGAGTAAAAATATCCAAATGACTAAGGATAGAAGGGTCAAACTGAATATAATTGTTGCCATAACTGTTGCTGTACTCCAATTTAAAATTTAAAAGACAAATTTAATTCTTTTACTGACTTGGATAGAATACAATGTTTGCTGATTTTGCGGAAGAATTTTCTCGTAATTCGGTTATGTTATTTAAATATTGTTTGGTGCTGAGGTAGGTATTTGATGCAAACACAAGATAGAATAAAAGTCAAGCAAGTTGTTGATGCGATAGCCGCAAGTCAAAAACATCTACTTTCTATTCAAAATCCCGATGGTTATTGGTGGGCTGAGTTAGAGTCTAATGTTACCATCACTTCGGAAGCTGTTTTATTACATAAGATTTGGGGAACTGAGAAAACCAGACCTTTACATAAAGTTGAAAATTATCTCCGTTCTCAACAACGAGAACATGGAGGTTGGGAATTGTTTTATGGTGATGGTGGAGATTTAAACACAACTGTAGAAGCCTATATGGCTTTAAGATTGTTAGGTGTACCCGCTACAGATACCGCATTGCTGAAAGCGAAATCTCTAATTTTAGCTAAAGGTGGTATTAGCAAAACTCGGATTTTTACAAAGTTACATCTAGCTTTAATTGGCTGTTATAATTGGCGCGGACTGCCTTCTTTACCACCTTGGGTAATGTTGCTACCCGATAATTTTTTCTTCAATATTTATGAACTTTCGAGTTGGGCGCGTTCTAGCACTGTGCCATTATTAATTGTCTTTGATCGAAAACCAATTTTTAACATTGATCAGCCAATTAATTTAGATGAATTATATGCTGAATGTATAGAGAATGTGGTTTGGCAATTACCAAAAAATGGTGATTGGTCAGATATTTTTAATATCCTTGATGATGGCTTTAAATTAGCAGAAAGTATTAACTTTGTTCCTTTTAGAAATGAAGGAATTAAAGCCGCAGAAAAATGGATTTTAGAACGTCAAGAAGTTACAGGTGATTGGGGGGGGATTATTCCCGCAATGTTAAATTCTCTGTTAGCTTTAAAGTGTTTAGATTATGATGCTAATGATCCGGTTATCGAACGGGGTTTAAAAGCAGTTGATAATTTCGCCATTGAAACAGAAAATAGTTACTGTGTCCAACCTTGTGTTTCTCCTGTATGGGATACAGCTTGGGCGATTCGGGCTTTGATTGATTCAGGTTTTGCCCCAAATGATCCGGCTATTGTTAAAGCTGGAGAATGGTTAATAGAGAAACAAATTCTCGATTATGGTGATTGGAATGTCAAAAACAAGCAGGGAAAACCCGGTGCTTGGGCGTTTGAATTTGAAAATCGTTTTTACCCAGATGTGGATGATTCGGCTGTGGTTGTCATGGCTTTACATCAAGCAAAATTGCCAAATGAGGAACTAAAAAAACAAGCTATTGATAGGGCTTTAAATTGGATTGCGACGATGCAATGTAAACCAGGTGGTTGGGCGGCTTTTGATCTTAATAATGATCAAGAATGGCTCAATTCTGTCCCCTATGGTGATTTGAAAGCGATGATTGATCCAAATACGGCTGATGTCACTGCTAGAGTATTGGAAATGTTGGGGGCTTGTAATTTATCAATTCAACCAGATAATTTAGAAAAGTCTTTAGATTATCTTTTGAAAGAACAAGAAATAGAAGGTTGTTGGTTTGGACGTTGGGGTGTAAATTACATTTATGGAACTAGCGGCGTTTTATCAGCTTTGGCTTTAATTAATCCTTTGAAATATGCTAGAGATATAAATCAAGGTGCAGCTTGGTTAGTAAAAGTACAAAATTCTGATGGTGGTTGGGGAGAAACTTGTTTTAGTTACAATGATCCTAGTTTAAAAGGAAAAGGTGACAGTACAGCATCCCAAACTGCATGGGCTTTAATTGGGTTAATAGCAGCAGGTGAAGCTACGGGAAAATTAGCTCTTGATAGTATTGAAAAGGGGATTAATTACCTGCTAGAAACGCAAAAATCCGATGGTACTTGGGATGAAATTTACTTTACCGGCACGGGCTTTCCTTGTCATTTTTATTTGAAGTATCACCTTTATCAACAGTATTTTCCTTTAATGGCTTTGGGAAGATATCAAGCAATTCGTTAGAGGATATTTGAAAAGGCTAGGTTCATCCTGTACACAGACAAAAACCACCTTCATGGGTTTCAGCCCTTAATTCTTTGTTAGCCTATGCAGGTGGTCACTGAGCAGTTCGACAAGTGTTACAGTGAGCTTGTCGAAATGTGAACTTTGTTTGTGTAGCAGCTTTTTAAACTCTGAACTTTTACATAAATATTGGCAATGAATAGTCTAATTACTACTTTTACTCAAAGCATCATTGCTTTTACAGTCACTAATATTGATGACATTATTATTTTGCTCCTATTTTTTTCGCAAATAGATCAAAATTTCCGCCGTAGACATATTTTTATCGGTCAATATCTGGGCTTCGCTGTTATTATTCTCCTCAGTTTACCAGGTTTTTTTGGTGGTTTATTTATCAAGAGAGAATTAATTGGATTATTAGGAATATTACCAATAATTATCAAACAATTACTAAATAGAGAAGAGACAAATACGGAAATTCAGACTGTTAATAGTGATTTCGTCAAGCCATTACATCCTCAATCTGTATTTTCTTGGTTATCGAATATTCTACATCCAAATACTTGTAAAGTTGCAGCAGTTACGGTTGCAAATGGTAGTGATAATATCAGTATTTATATACCTCTATTTGCAGGAGAAAATTTTGCTAACTTAGTAATTTAATTATTCTCGTGATATTTTTTGGCATGGTTGGGGTTTACGGTGGTATTGCTTATTTATTGAGTCGTTAAACTACTATTGGTTATATTTTAAATATTTATCGTCAGGCTATTGTCCCCTTTGTGTTAATTGGTTTAGGGTTATTTATTATTTATTATTTATGAACGCGGTACTTTTACTATAACTAATTTTTGGAAATAGCTTTAATGCAAGTTTTTCCTGCACCCGCTGCACCTTTTATTTTTTGTTGTTTTGCTTGACTAATAATTAGTTGTTTTTGTCTAGAGATGATCAATTTGTACAGTGCATAAGTCCTAATTATTATCTAAATTTTCCGATAAAAAGTTAAGTAAATGCAAATCACCATCAGTAGGTTTCGCGCGTAATTGATGAATTTGTTCTAGTGAAGGAAAAACTTGTGCCATAAAAAACTATAATGACAGTTGGGCGTTGCTGAATTGAGGTATGAAATTGAAAAATCAAAAAAATGAAACTCTTACTCTCTGCGACTCTGCGCCTCTGCGTGAAATAAAATCATACTCTTAATCAGCAACGCCGACAGTTGTAGTAACTATATCATGTCTAGCTAAAAACAAACCCTCTCATTATGTAATGAGAGGGCTTATTGTAAGTATTAAACCTGGCATCGAGCTATTTTCACGTGGGGCTACCCCCAAACTATCGTCGCCGCAGCAGCGTTTCACCTCTGAGTTCGGGAAGGGATCAGTGTGGTTCCACCGCGCCATAGACACCAGGAAAGAATTTAGAATTGAGAATTGAGAATTTAGAATTAAAGAATAATTTTAGATTCTAACTGAGGGTGTTCATAACCCTGAAGACTGCATTTGAGAAAGAGAAATCACAATAACAAATTGAATAGAGGTCAAGCCCTCGGTCTATTAGTACCCCTCAGCTTCATACATTACTGTACTTCCACTTAGAGCCTATTAACGGGTGTTCTGCCCGTGACCTTACCTACTTTTTGTAGTGAGAGTACTCATCTTGAGGTGGGCTTCCCACTTAGATGCTTTCAGCGGTTATCCTCTCCGCACTTGGCTACCCAGCGTTTACTGTTGGTACAATAACTGGTACACCAGCGGTGCGTTCCTCCCGGTCCTCTCGTACTAAGGAGGACTCCTCTCAATACTCTTGCGCCTGCACCGGATATGGACCGAACTGTCTCACGACGTTCTGAACCCAGCTCACGTACCGCTTTAATGGGCGAACAGCCCAACCCTTGGGACGTACTTCCGCCCCAGGTTGCGATGAGCCGACATCGAGGTGCCAAACCTCCCCGTCGATGTGGACTCTTGGGGGAGATCAGCCTGTTATCCCTAGAGTAACTTTTATCCGTTGAGCGACGGCCATTCCACTCTGCGCCGTCGGATCACTAAGGCCTACTTTCGTACCTGCTCGACTTGTCGGTCTTGCAGTCAAGCTCCCTTCTGCCTTTACACTCTTCGCACGGTTTCCAAGCGTGCTGAGGGAACCTTTGCGCGCCTCCGTTACCTTTTAGGAGGCGACCGCCCCAGTCAAACTGCCCACCTGAAACTGTTCCCCGACCGGCTTACGGTCGTGGGTTAGAATTCTAGCTTCGCCAGAGTGGTATCTCACCGTTAGCTCCTTATTCCCCAAAAGGAATAACTCACCGCTTCCCACCTATCCTGCGCAAGCGAAGCCCGAACACAATTCCAGGCTACAGTAAAGCTTCATAGGGTCTTTCTGTCCAGGTGCAGGCAGTCCGTATCTTCACAGACATTCCTATTTCGCCGAGTCTCTCTCTGAGACACCATCCAAATCGTTACGCCTTTCGTGCGGGTCGGAACTTACCCGACAAGGAATTTCGCTACCTTAGGACCGTTATAGTTACGGCCGCCGTTCACCGGGGCTTCGGTCGCCAGCTTCACTTTCGCTGACCAGCTTCCTTAACCTTCCGGCACTGGGCAGGCGTCAGCCCCCATACGTCCTCTTGCGAGTTGGCGGAGACCTGTGTTTTTGGTAAACAGTCGCTTGGATCTCTTCACTGCGACCCACTTCTTAGGTGGGCACCCCTTCTTCCGAAGTTACGGGGCCATTTTGCCGAGTTCCTTAGAGAGAGTTATCTCGCGCCCCTTGGTATTCTCAACCTCCCTACCTGTGTCGGTTTCGGGTACGGGTGTTCTATCTTCATCACATACACAGCTTTTCTTGGCACTTTCCTTCACCACTCGGAGTTCGTAAACCCCTCCCAAACCAATCAGGGTATGGCTATCTTTCATGCGTCCCTGTCTATGCTCCCACAGAACAGTAAGTGACTATTGACACTTTGTCCATCGACTACGCCGTTCGGCCTCGCCTTAGGTCCCGACTAACCCAGAGTGGACGAACCTGGCTCTGGAACCCTTAGGGTTTCGGGGTGTATGATTCTCACATACATTTGCGCTACTCAAGCCGACATTCTCACTTCCGTTTCGTCCACAGCTGCTCGCCGCTACTGCTTCTACCTACGACGGAACGCTCCCCTACCGATTATGATTAGTAATCCCACAGCTTCGGTACATCACTTAGCCCCGTTCATTTTCGGCGCAAGATCGCTTGACTAGTGAGCTATTACGCACTCTTTCAAGGGTGGCTGCTTCTAGGCAAACCTCCTAGTTGTCTAGGCAATCTCACCTCCTTTATCACTTAGTGATGATTTGGGGACCTTAGCTGGTGGTCTGGGCTGTTTCCCTCTTGACAATGAAGCTTATCCCCCACTGTCTCACTGGCTGTGTGTTCTCTGGGTATTCTGAGTTTGTCTCGATTTGGTACCGGTCTCCCAGCCCGCACCGAAACAGTGCTTTACCCCCCAGATTTAATCACAACCGCTGCGCCTCAACACATTTCGGGGAGAACCAGCTAGCTCCTGGTTCGATTGGTATTTCACCCCTAACCACACCTCATCCGCCGATTTTTCAACATCGGTCGGTTCGGACCTCCACTTGGTGTTACCCAAGCTTCATCCTGGACATGGTTAGATCACCAGGGTTCGGGTCTATAAACACTGATATCACGCCCTCTTCAGACTCGGTTTCCCTTTGGCTCCAGCATTCTCGCTTTAACCTACCAGTGCCTATAAGTCGCCGGCTCATTCTTCAACAGGCACGCGGTCATCCGTTAAATCGGACTCCCACTGCTTGTAAGCTTATGGTTTCATGTTCTATTTCACTCCCCTTCCGGGGTTCTTTTCACCTTTCCCTCGCGGTACTTGTTCACTATCGGTCACACAGTAGTATTTAGCCTTACGAGGTGGTCCTCGCTGATTCACATGGAATTCCTCGTGCTCCATGCTACTCGGGATTCAGCTACTATCCTTTGACTTTCAACTACGGGACTTTCACCCCCTCTGGTACAGTATTTAGCTGTTTCGTCTAGTCTCTAGATTCGATATCGCTGTCCCACGACCCCAAAGGATAAATCCCTTGGTTTAGGCTCTTCCCCTTTCGCTCACCACTACTTAGGGAATCTCTAGTTTGATTTCTCTTCCTCCAGCTACTAAGATGTTTCAGTTCGCTGGGTTGGCTCTTTCCTGTCTATATATTCAACAGGTAGTACATAGGGTTGCCCCATTCGGATATTTCCGGCTCTTAGTTTGCTTCCAACTCCCCGGAACATTTCGTCGGTAACCACGTCCTTCTTCGCCTCTGTGTGCCTAGGTATCCACCATTAGCCCTTATTAGCTTGACCACATTTTCTGCTTGTTTGCTTTCACATCCATCTCAATGTCTGTGTCTGCCTGCTTTTTCTCTTTCTCTTATGCAGTTTTCAAGGTTCTGGCTGGAATTTAACCCAGCAGTCTAACCATAGTTGTTAGGTGCTGACTTTGATTCAATTTTTGAACTAAGCCGAATAATACTTTGAAAGATATCTACCAATCTCGACCGACCTAGGTTAGACCAATTTAGTTTCTATTCACAACTTGCATTGCTTTCAAGTTCTAAATGGATTAGGTCTCCCTAAAAGGAGGTGATCCAGCCACACCTTCCGGTACGGCTACCTTGTTACGACTTCACCCCAGTCATCAGTCCTACCTTAGGCATCCCCCTCCTTGCGGTTGGGGTAACGACTTCGGGCGTGACCAACTTCCATGGTGTGACGGGCGGTGTGTACAAGGCCCGGGAACGAATTCACTGCAGTATGCTGACCTGCAATTACTAGCGATTCCTCCTTCACGAAGGCGAGTTGCAGCCTTCGATCTGAACTGAGCTACGGTTTATGAGATTCGCATCACATCGCTGTGTAGCTGCCCTTTGTCCGTAGCATTGTAGTACGTGTGTAGCCCAAGACGTAAGGGGCATGCTGACTTGACGTCATCCCCACCTTCCTCCGGTTTGTCACCGGCAGTCTCTCTAGAGTGCCCAACTTAATGCTGGCAACTAAAAACGAGGGTTGCGCTCGTTGCGGGACTTAACCCAACATCTCACGACACGAGCTGACGACAGCCATGCACCACCTGTGTTCACGCTCCCGAAGGCACTTCCATCTTTCAACGGAATTCGTGACATGTCAAGCCTTGGTAAGGTTCTTCGCGTTGCATCGAATTAAACCACATACTCCACCGCTTGTGCGGGCCCCCGTCAATTCCTTTGAGTTTCACAGTTGCCTGCGTACTCCCCAGGCGGGATACTTAACGCGTTAGCTACGGCACAGCTCGGGTCGATACGAGCTACGCCTAGTATCCATCGTTTACGGCTAGGACTACTGGGGTATCTAATCCCATTCGCTCCCCTAGCTTTCGTCCCTCAGTGTCAGTCTTGGCCTAGCAGAGCGCCTTCGCCACCGGTGTTCTTCCTGATATCTACGCATTTCACCGCTACACCAGGAATTCCCTCTGCCCCGACCACACTCTAGCTTTGTAGTTTCCACTGCTTTTATTTGGTTGAGCCAAACTCTTTAACAGCAGACTTACAATGCCACCTGCGGACCCTTTACGCCCAATCATTCCGGATAACGCTTGCATCCTCCGTATTACCGCGGCTGCTGGCACGGAGTTAGCCGATGCTTATTCCTCAGGTACCGTCATTCTGTTCTTCCCTGAGAAAAGAGGTTTACAACCCAAGAGCCTTCCTCCCTCACGCGGTATTGCTCCGTCAGGCTTTCGCCCATTGCGGAAAATTCCCCACTGCTGCCTCCCGTAGGAGTCTGGGCCGTGTCTCAGTCCCAGTGTGGCTGATCATCCTCTCAGACCAGCTACTGATCGTCGCCTTGGTAGGCTCTTACCCCACCAACTAGCTAATCAGACGCAAGCTCTTCTTCAGGCAGCAAGCCTTTCACCTCTCGGCACATTGGGTATTAGCCACCGTTTCCAGTGGTTGTCCCCAACCTGAAGGTAGATTCTTACGCGTTACTCACCCGTCCGCCACTATCTCCTAAAAGACCGTTCGACTTGCATGTGTTAAGCATACCGCCAGCGTTCATCCTGAGCCAGGATCAAACTCTCCATTTTGTTTTTTCGAGTTTGTTGGCTCCGAAATTAGTTAAAATCTCGAATCCTCTTTCAATTATCTTTACGACGAGGATTGGTTTAATCTATTCTTTCAAAGTATTATTTTTTCTCGGTTCAGTTGTCCGGGAGTTGTTTCTTTCTCTCGGCACTTATCTAATATAGCAATCCTTCCTTTTTCTGTCAAGGGGTTTGAGAAATATTTTTTAGGGGGTGGGTCGGAAATAGCTGAAAGCCCTATGCAATTAGGGATTTAGGGTATTTTTGATTTATCGGATCGGCAATAATGTTATGGATATGGCGAAAAAACAAGAGTGATATTTTCTGCTTGATGCAGGTTAGAGAAATATAGTAAGTAAGTAGGGGTTGCTGGAAAAGTTATCTGTGAGGGACATAAGTATGGCTAACGCCACGCTGCGCTATCAGCAAGCCCTAAGTAGGTGAACACAATAAAACCAAACTGTGTAAAGAAACGTAAAATCGCTGAAAACTTCTTTACTCTTGCCTCTTGTAATTTAAGGTTATTTATTGGGAAGTTTTTGAGGGGGAATCCTTTTGTAAGCGCAGTAATGTATTATAAAGCTGTCGTTTTAAATTACTGTTTTTTGGATTTCTACGGTAATTTTGTTAAATTGCTCGATGGTGAGACCACTATCCTCAACTATCTTTTGAGAATGGTTGCAATAATTTACGGCAATATCTTTGGCTTTGTTTGGTAGTGTAATGAAACTTTTGGAATCATTACAGATTACTTGGGGAATGTCTTTGCTACCGATCAGGTTTTTAATTTCTTTAAAGGCCTGCTGACGGGCTGGCTCCATGCCTAATACAGCTTTTGCGTAATTAGTTACTTCTGTACTGTTAAGGTTTAAAGTTTGAGCAGTTACTTTGGAATTGAGACCAAAAGTCCCAGAAATCAGGCTTGTACTGGTAATAGTTGCCAAGATCAAGGATTGATAGGGGGTTCTCTGCAACCGTTTGGTTAAATAAAGACTATAAGTTTTGAGCATACAACAGGTGACACAGAGGGAAAATAGGGAATAACATAATATGTTTGAATTATTTTCTGAATTAGAAGTTCCAGTCAAGATTGAAATTGAATATTTCGATGTGGATATTAAGTGCGGCGGCATATTTGACAAAGTTCGATGACTTTAGTTTGTAGTGTTGAGGTTTCGGATGCACCTTGCTTGAGGCTGACTTCTAATTCTAATAGCAGTGGTAAGGCAGAGATGAGTTGCTGTAGGGGGAGGGATTTGACTTCTTGCTGTAGGAAGTAGATGCGTTTGGGGTTAGAGATTTCAGCACCTTGAGCGATCGCTTGGGGGTTGCGTTCACCACTGTCCATCATCATTTTTACTAATAACCAGGTGCGAAATTGACCAATGAGTGTGGCAACTATCCGTAAACCCGGTTCGGCTGCATTGCTGAGATCACCTAAGATGCCTAAGGCTTTTGGGGTGTCTCCAGTTCTGATGGCTGTTGCTAGTTGTAAGGTGTTTTGAGTAGTATTTCTGACTAATTCCGATACTGTATTCACATCTAAAGGTTTGCCACTACCTTCTGTATAAAGACGTAATTTTTCGAGTTCATTGTAGAGAAGACGGGTATCATTGCCTACGGATTCGGCTAATAGTTCGGCTACTAGGGGACTGATTTTTAGACCGATGGTTTGAGCGACTTGTTGAACTGATTGGACTAAAAGTTCGGTTTTCCAAGGGGGAATGAGGGAAAATTCGGAAATTGTTGCAAATTGTTTGAGGAGTTTTGTGCTTTTCAGTCGTTCATCTGGTTTGTTGCGACTGGTTAATAGTAAGGTAGAGTCTGGAGGGATGACCTTAAGAGTGCGTTGTAATTCTGCGAGGATGTGGTCTGGACAATTTTGCCCCAGAGTGGTGTTGATGAGCCATACGAAACGCCCACCAGCACCGAATGGCGGTGTCATTGCTTGATTTAAAGCTTGGATGATAGGATCGGGTTGATCTGGAGGAAATGAGGTATAGTTAAAACTAGTCCACAGGGGATCAAGAATGCGATCGCGCAAAGTGACTACGGCTTTTTCCATCGCAAAATCATCTTCGCCCCAGTAAACATATATTGGCATGGTAATTTAATTAAAATTAAAAATTAATTTGGTCAAATTGAGTAAATCTCCCTACAATCTATCAAAAGAGCGCAAGGTGATCAAGATTGGACGACAACTACCAAACTTATTTAAATCGGGTAGCACGCATGACGCTACCAGAAGCTTACAAAACCCAGATTCAGCATATTCAGGAATCTTCTAAATTTCGAGTTCATGCTGGAGTCAGAGAGGCTACACCCTTTCCAGGCTATACGCTGATTACCCCACCAGCACAAGAAGACGCAAATAACGCTGCTTTTTACAGCAAAATACAAGCCTATCAACAGCAATTATTAAAGTTACCCATTGCTAGTGATTTGATTGTACCTGTTCCTCCTGCTAGTTTTCATGTGACGGTGGCAGATTTAATTTGGGACAGCGCTTTTCATCATGCTTGTGCAAAAAACCCTCAATTTGCTGAAGATTTGAATTCTCAATTAGCTGAGAGGTTTCAAGAATATCAAAAATTGATGACAAAGGGATCACCTATATCTTGGCAAATGTTAGGATTGATTGTCATGCCCAGGGCTGTGGGTATGTGTTTAGTACCAAAAGATAAACGTTCCTATGAGGAAATTATTCAATTTCGGCGGATAATTTATCAAAATCGCACATTAATGGGTTTGGGTATTGAGCAGCATTATCATTTTACAGCCCATGTGACATTGGGTTACTTTGGCGAAATTCCCCCAGAATTAAACAGGGTAAACCTGACTACCATGTTTTGTGAGTTTAATCAATCATTGCCGTTAGATACGCCAGATTTTCTCATTGATCAGGTGGAATTACGAAAATTTGATAATATGACCCATTATTATCGTCAACCAGACTGGCCAAGTGTAAATTTTAAGTCAATGGGGGTTTAGCAAAAGCTGAATGGTGTCAACTTAAGCTACAGATGGCTTATTTGTTTGGCTTCCACACCCACCCAGAAATGATAGCGTAGCGTGGCGTTAGCCATATTTCATGGCTAATAGTCAAAGTTTACAGGAATATCCGGTAAGCGTAAAGCTCAGTGGCTAAAGCCGCTGAGATATAAGCGACTCGTGCGGTTTTAACCGCATAGAGTTTCTTTTTGGCAAAGGTGGGTTAAAAAGATCAGAGAATTTATCTTTTGCGTTCTATAGTGTTGGCAATGCCCACAGGACAAGTTTATGGCAATTTATCTAAATAAGGACTGACATCAACAGCTAATTTTTGTCCTAGTTTCAGTAATTGACGACATTGCATAGTTTCTGCTTCACTATCAAGACTGGTAATTCGTGGCAATATTTGACTGTGTAAACAACTCCAATAGAGTTCTTGGGAATGGTTTAAATTAATGCCAAGATGTAATTTATAACCAACATCAATTAATCGTTCTAACCGCTGAATATCTGCATCTATCTTGCTATTGGCAGTATATAATAATTGCCACAATAACCGGACTATTAATTGCTCTAAAATTTGATTACCATCGGGAATATTCAATTGACAACGCAGATGTTCAGCTTCAGTAGCGATCGCTTCCAACTCTCCAATCAAATTCCAGCTTAATTGCAATTCAGTAATATCTTGTTCTAGAGATTTCAACGTTGTCAGACAACGATACCCCAAAGCAATTTCCGCCGCTACCTGTAATTCTCGTGGTACTTCCAACTCATCCCGATGAAAAGCCATAATCACACCGTAATTATCACGATATGCCTGAGTATATAACTGGTCTAATCGTGCCAGTGTATCCTGACTCAACAACCGCATAATCCGGTGACGTTCTTCCGCAAATAAAGTCTGTAAACTAAAGGTATCGTCCCCAAATAATTGAGTCATCACCAAAATCACATGAGCGATACTAGCCTGTTGTAGGGACGTAAACAGCTTTTCCTTGATTTGACTATAGTTACGTCGTCCTGCAAACTGCTGAATACAGCAATGAAAATCCCAACCACCCAAATGCAAAACCGCAAATACTAAATTTTCACTTTCCCAAGTAATATCTGACACTAGCTGCAAATGCCCCACTGCCATAGTTAATGGTCCCAAGCTTTGCTTATGATAATCTAGCTCATGGGCATTATAGCAATAAACACGCTGATGAGGAATATGGTGATGTTTATCTGTTTGTTGTTGAGGGAGAGTATTTTTGTGATGATTAAAAAGGGAAGTAATAGCGTAATGGGAAGCAACTTGTTTAAAATCAATTTGGGCAGTTAGCACTAACTGACGATATATCTCCGCCCCATGTTTAAACTCTTCTACATTACTAGGAGCTAAACCCAAACGTTTAAGAAAGCCTTTTTCTAATTGTACACCTGCCACATCTCCTGCTAATTCTAAAGCGCGAGAGGCATAACGCAAAATCTGTGTTCCCTCTGGGCGAGAAATTTCCTCAAAAAACCAGCCGCAACTGGTGAACATTAGCAAAGAGTGACGCTGCATTTCCAACAAGCGTAAAGCTTCTACCTGTTCAGCCGCTTGGAGTTTGCGAGTTTGATGGTGAGATAGAAACCGGTGAATATTAGCGGGAGTGCGATCGCCCATGACATAAATATATTCGTCCCTCGCTTGCCAAGGATCACGAAATAAGGGATTACCATATTCCTCATAGACATCAATTAACTGATCTCGCAGCCAATTTAACGCATTACGTAAGGGTCGTCGCCATTTTTGATGCCACACACCCCCTTCACCACCACAACCACAATCATCCTGCCATCTGTCCACACCGTGAGCGCAACTCCAAGCCGTCACCGACTTTAATTTTACTTCCCAAGAGGGAGGATTTAAACTTAGATAGTGGGCAAAATTGGTGACAGTCCAACCATGACGGGGAAACTCACCAATAAAGGCATAGGCTAAAGTCTTCTCTGTTCCCTTTTTATGATGTCCAAAAGTTTCCCCATCTGTAGCTACAGAAATCAATTGGGACTGACGATGATCCCCGCGAATAGCCGCCCCAATCCGTCCTGCAAAATGATGGGAATTGTAGACAACATCACTAAAACCCATATCCCGCGAAATTGGACCATCGTAGAAAAATATATCAATATAGGCAGTTGATGTTTTTGCAGACTCGTCACTATCTAAATAACAGCGATAAGGACGAGTAGGATCAATCTGATTACCCCCCACCTCATGCCATTGACTACCAGAATCATCTCCTGTGGGGATTAGACGACAACGCTGGGCTTGAGAAGGGGCTAAAATGATAAATTTAATGCCTTCCGCTACCAAGGCTTCTAAAGTGGCATAATCTACGGCTGTTTCCGCCAACCACATTCCTTCAGGTTCACGACCAAAGCGAGAACGGAAATCTTCCTTACCCCAGCGAATTTGTGTATGTTTATCCCGTTCATTGGCTAGAGGCAGGATAATATGATTATAAACTTGAGCGATCGCATTGCCATGACCATTGAGGCGATCGCAGCTTTTAGCATCAGCCTCCAAAATCCGCTGATAAACCTCCATGTCGTGGCGTTCTAACCACGACATCAGCGTAGGACCGATATTAAAACTCATGTATTCATAATTATTCACAATCTTCACAACCTCGCCTCGGTCATTGAAGACCCTAGCAAAAGCATTAGGACGATAGCATTCCCAATGAATCCGCTCATTCCAGTCATGAAAAGGACTAGCACTAGGTTGACGTTCAATCGCATCAAGATAGGGATTTTCTCTAGGAGGTTGATAAAAATGCCCATGAACCGTCACATAAACACCCTGAGCAGTTTTCAGGGGATCATGTTCAGGACTGGATTTAGCCTCTTGATCTAATGGTAATATTGAGTCATAACTACTTGGTATTTCCGCTGCCAAAGTCATATATCTTTATCCAAATAAATGTGTAATTTTGAAGAATATTCTTACTATATATACCTTTTTACAATTGTTGTCACTGTGAGGAATAGAAGTTCAGAAGTATGGCTAACGCCACGCTACGCTACCATGAGGTAGGGGCGCAGGGCCTGCGCCCATTCAGGAGTATGGCTAACGCCACGCTGCGCTATCAGGAGTTCAGGAGGAAGAATTTGCTCAATGACCAATAAGTAGGTTGGCGTTGAAAATTGTCGTTATAGCAAGGCAAGAGGCAAAAGTAAAGAAGTTTTCAGCGATTTTACGTTTCTTTACACAGTTTGGTTTTATTGTGTTCACCTACTTAACCAATGACCAATGACTAATGACTAATGACTAATGTACAGATATGATAGGTATTCAAATGCACATGATATTTTAGACATTGTGTAAAAATCCCCTAAACTCAAGGTAAAAATGTCAATCAAGAACATTATTTTCAGCATTCTGCTGCTGTTTATACCCATATCTCTAGCAGCCCACTTTTTAGAATGGGGAGACTTAATAGTTTTCATCACCGCAGCATTAGCGATTCTCCCCCTAGCAGCTTGGATGGGTACAGCTACCGAAGAAATCACCGTAGTCGTCGGTCCAGGAATAGGCGGATTTTTAAACGCGACTTTTGGCAATGCCACAGAATTGATTATCGCCTTAGTTGCCCTGAACGCGGGTTTAATAGATGTCGTTAAAGCCAGTATCACAGGTTCAATTATCAGTAACTTACTCTTAGTCATGGGCTTATCCATGCTACTAGGGGGAATTCGCTACAAAGAGCAAACATTTGAATCAGTTGTAGCGCGAGTAAATGCTTCCTCCATGAACTTGGCAGTAATTGCTATTTTGCTACCAACAGCAATGAACTATACCTCCATAGGTATTAGCGAAGCAACCGTGCAGAATCTCTCCCTAGCTGTAGCCATTGTCCTAATTTTGGTTTACGGCTTAACACTACTATTTTCGATGAAAACTCATGCTTATTTGTATGAAGTTGGTATAGCAGAAATAGAAGAAGACGAAGTTACCCATGAAAAACCAAATGTCTGGTTATGGAGTGGTGTGCTTTTAGTTTGTACCCTGTTAGTTGCCTGGGAGTCAGAATTGCTAGTTGATTCCTTAGAAGTCGCTACATCTAAACTAGGTCTAAGCGCACTATTTACCGGGGTAATTTTAGTTCCCATTATCGGTAACGCTGCTGAACACGCCACCGCAGTCACCGTAGCCATGAAAAATAAAATGGATCTGGCTATGTCTGTCGCTGTAGGTTCAAGTATGCAAATTGCCCTGTTTGTTGCCCCAGTCTTAGTAATTGCCGGTTGGATAGTTGGACAACCAATGGATTTAGATTTTAACCCCTTTGAATTAGTAGCTGTTGCTGTATCAGTTTTAATTGCTAATAGCATTAGTTCCGATGGTAAATCTAATTGGTTAGAAGGAACATTACTTCTAGCAGCTTATACTGTCTTGGGTTTTGCCTTCTACTTCCATCCAGTTACTAATGGGATGGGTTAATTACACCATGCCACCGTGCTGACAAATACCCCAACAAATTTATTCAAGATTTGATATTCCCAATCTAATCAATTGGGATTTTTTATCCTTTACCAAGACCTAAATATTTTTTTGATAATTTTAACTCCCTTAAGATAGATGAATAAAATTCATAATAATTATAGTCTCAAATCAGATCATTCTTCCGATATTAACCGCTAGTACCGCCAGGCGGAAGTTAAAAATCAAAAGCAATAGGTCATAAGCTTTTTAGCGAGTGAGAATGGCTGGGTTATTTAAGCCGCAGTGTACTAGATTTATTGTGAGAATCTTTACAAAAAAGAGAGTGGGGAATAGGGATTTTTATTTGTTCCCATTTATTCCCCAGATATTCAATTAATTTTGCTCGGATACCTGTATACAGGTATTATACTAAACACGGGTGAGATTTAAACTTTTGCCAAATGACAAAGAACCCAGATGTGTAGGGGTAAAGCCCGCCTGGGAATGAATTCCCAGTCTAATAGCAGAAGTCATCTGAAGATGACTAAATAACCCGGAAATTTTTGAGTAAACTTTAGTTTACTTTCGCTATTAGCCCGGAAATATGGCTTACGCCACGCTACGCTATCATTTCTGAGTGGGTGTTGAAGCCAACAAATAAGCCATCTGTAGCCTAAGTTGACACCAATGAAGCTCTTGCTTTACCCCTACCTTTAGAATCAAACAATCAAGCCGTTTTGAGTATATATTTAATTTTCTAAATAACTCAGTACCATTCTACATTGCCTCTACTTTTCTTTTGCTATTTACTACTTTATAAATAAGCACAGCGATAAAATAAAATGACTGAAATCGGACTGCTGATGATGGGTGTATTGAATCCAAAACCACTAAATGTACCCCATTTTCTCTCACAGAAAATCTTTCCCAGAGAGAATGGTATGGGTTTAACAAATGATCAATCCAATAAATTAGCTGTTTACCATCAAATTACACCGCCAGAATTTACTCAAATCGGTATAACTTCCCCAAATCATCTTTCAATCCTCTCATTCCGAAGGCACAAAATCTTTGAGCAAATAACCCAAAAACAGATGCCCCTCAGTTCTTTTAAAATAGCTGATGCTGGCAATATCCCCATCACAAAAAAAAGAGGTATTCCGGTATCCACAAGATATCCCAGAACCCAGAACCAACCCATGCCGGTTATTAGTTTTGGTAGTTCAGGTATATCTGTGAGAGCTTTACAAAAACTTTTAATTGCCAACGGTTATGGAATACCTATTGATGGAGTTTTTGGACCAGTCACCGAAACTGCTGTCAGAGCTTTTCAAAATCGTCGCCGTCTATCAACAGATGGTGTCGTTGGTCAAAAAACTTGGTGGGAATTAACAATGTAATTGGTAATTGGTCATATAAATCATCTAAATCACAAGAATCATAGTTAAAGATGAGTTCTATCAGTCAAAATTTCATACCCACTATCTGTAACTAATACAGTATGCTCAAATTGAGCAGATAAAGCATTATCAACTGTTACCGCAGTCCATCTATCAGCTAAAATTCGGGTATTCTTAGAACCAGCATTTAAAATTGGTTCAATTGCTAAAGTCATTCCTGAACGCAATTTCACATTTGGTATCTCACGAGTCCGATAGTTAAAAACCGCTGGTTCTTCGTGTAAATTTCTACCCACACCATGACCAGTAAATTGTTCCACCACTGTAAATCCATTGGCTTTGACATGATCTTCAATTGCACCGGCAATCTCCGTTAAATGGACACCAGCTTTTACTTGTTCAATCCCTTTATATAGAGATTCCTCGGCTATTTTAATCAGTCTTGCGGCTTCACTCGTCACACTACCCACAGCGATAGTAATACAGGAATCACCATGAAAACCTTGATAATAAGCACCTGTATCAACTTTTAATACATCACCTGCCCGAATTACCTTTTTATGGCTAGGAATTCCATGGACAACTTCATGATTAATGCTAGAGCAGATGGAAGCGGGAAACCCATGATATCCTTTAAAGCTAGGAGTTGCATCCATTTCGCGGATGCGTTTTTCCGCATAAGCATCTAAATCAGCCGTTGTCATTCCTGGTTGCACTAACTCAGAAATTTCTTTAAGAACAGTTGCCACAATCTTCGCCGATTGCCGCATAATTTCGATTTCACGGGCTGATTTAATTTCAATCCCTCGGCGTTGTTGTTTTTCAGGTTTTGGCTGTGCTGGTTGCGAAAGTAGGTTGGTGAAAATATTCATATGAAGTTTAGGAGTTAGCGGCGCTTTACCGATTGGGTTTGAAGTTGTTGAGATTTATTGCCAAAAATATCTATATTTTAAGTTAACTTATTTTGCGTCTCTAGGGATAGATTATCACTTACTTAATGATAATTTCTCCTTTCATGCCTGCTTCTGTGTGTCCAGCAATAGTACATCGTAAAGTGTATTTACCTGGTTTCATAGGTACAAATACCCATTCTGCCTCTGCGCCGGGTTTAAGTTCTAATTCGTGAATATTACCTTTAATTTCTACATTTCCGGCTTCGACTTTTTGCGTCCAAATTGCATCGGCAAAGTCTTTGGCTGTAAAATAGTGTTTTTGTGAGCTAGGATTACTTAATTTGAGATTGTAACGTTTACCTGAGATCAATTCTAAGTGATTTGGCTCAAATTTTAATTCATTACTAGAATTACCCAAGTTAACTGTAATTTCTATAGCTGGTTGTTTTAGTAAATTATTAGATAGGTTTTCTGCTGTTGCTGGAGATACACCCATGATTACCAGACTGATTAGCAGGGAAAATATACAGATGATTCGAGGTAGATTGTAGTAGACCTGAATTAAGAAGTTACTCATGACTAAATGGATATTTGCAAATCACATCTATTCTTATCATTAAGATTTATGGCTCTACCGCTCCCTTTATGATATTCTACGAAAAAATCATTGAAACCCTTGCTCTAACTGGATTTGAGGGTTTAATATCTTCAAAAATAAGCGATTCCTACGGAGCGCTTCGCTATCGCTCTTAATTTAGGCAAAACACATATACAGTAATGGTTTTGTACATATAAAAGGGATATTTAATCATAAGGGGAACGGTAGAACCAGATTTATTTAATCTTTTTATGGGCAAGAATTGGTGGACCTGCTGTGACAACTACAATTTTATCAGGATGAAGTAATTCACGAGCAGCTTGATTGACTTGATTGAGGCTGACTTGCTCTATTTTGCTGATATATGATCGCAATTCTTCCTGATTTAAGCCGTAAACTTCATTCATTACCATTTTTTGGCTTAATTGTTCGGGATTGGCTAAGGAAATATTATAATTGCTGATTAAATTGCGTTTGGCTGTTTCTACTTCAATAGGGGTAACACCTTGTTGATGAACTTGTTTGAGGAGGTTGCGGGTACTGGAAATTGCTTTGGGTGCGTCTTCTGGACTGGTTTGCATTTCAATGAGAAATGTACCAACATTTTTACCTGTGATGAAATTGCTATAAATTCCGTAGGTTAAACCTTGGCGATCGCGCACTTCTACCCCTAGTCTACTCGATAATGTATCCCCTCCGAGAATTTGATTCAAGATCATCGCTGCATAAAATCGTTTATCTTGACGATTAATGCCAGTATAACCCATGTAAGTTATCGCTTGGGGTTTACCAGGAACAACAGGATTAACGTTAATCATATTTTTCGGCATCCCTACATTGGGATATTTTACCGTTGGTGGTTTGCCTTGAACTTGCCAATCTCCTAATTTTGCTTGAATGAGCGATCGCACTTTGTTAACATCAAAATCACCGACAATTGCTAAAACTGTAGTATCAGGACGATAATGTTGCGCTTTAAAAGCTATCACATCTCGACGTTGAATTTTGCTAATACTCTCCGCAGTCGGAAAGGTATGTAATGGATGTTTTTTCGGATAAATGGACTGCACAAAGGTCCGATTTGCAACCTTATCGGCATCATCTAAATCTGAATCTAAGGAAGTTAAAGCTTGTTGACGCGCAAGAACAAACTCTTTTTCAGGAAATGTACTATTTCTAATTACATCCGTCAAAGTCCCCAGCAAAATAGGTAAATCCACCGCTAAACTACTACCTTTAATCTGCACACCTTCACGATAAGCTTCAAAATTCAAATTTGCGCCCTTTGCCTCTAATCCTTTGGCAATAGTCCGCATATCTTGATTTTTAGTGCCATTCATCAGATTTACTGCCACTAAAGAAGCTAATCCTCCCTGATTGTCGGACTCAAATTCTGTTCCCGCTTTAATATTGCCGCTTAAAGTAACTGTCGGCGTAGTTTTATCTGGTAACAGTAGTATGCGTAACCCATTAGCAAATTGTAATTGCTGGGGTATTTGTCTTTTCTCAGCTTTGGTTAATATGTCTAAAGGTGGTAAATACTGCTGAACCTCCGCAGGAACTACAGCTATATCAGTACCAAAATTCTCTTGTGTTGGTGTTGAATAAGATGAACTTTGAATTGTTGCTACTTGTTTAGTCGGTTCAAAAAATCCCACTTTCCGTGCTTCTGGTTGCAAGTATTTATTGATGACATTAATCACATCAGAAACTTGAACCTTACGAATATTTACTAAGTGATTTTCGGTATACTGGTAATTATCGGTCGTGATTTGATCATTACCCAACTGCATAGCTTGATTGGTAATATCACGGTTATTTAAAATTACTGAAGCCGTTAATTGGGTTTTTGCTCGTTCTACTTGTTCCTTTGTCACACTGATTTTAACAAGTTTATCCAGAGCCTTGATTACCGCCGCATCAAGTTTAGTTAAATTCTGAGTTCCCACAGATGTCACTAATATTTCATACCAACCACCCGCGCGTAAACTAGCGACATTTGCCGAAACATCATGAGCTAAACCTGATTCAACTAACTCCTGATACAAGTAAGAATTTTTACCCGCAGTCAAAATATAATCCATGACTTCCAGTGCGGGGATATCTGGTTGATTAATTCGAGGAAGTGGGTAAATTATTTGTAGTAATGGATTTCCCCCCGGTTCTTGTAACTTAATCACAGGTGTAGGAGTAGCGGCTGGGGATGGAATTATGAGCTTATGGGGTGAATATTGACGTTTAGGGATTTTACCAAAAACAGTTTCTACCTTTTTCAAAGTTTGTGAGGTGTCAAAATCTCCCGCAATTACCAAAACAGCATTGTCAGGACTATAGAATTTTTGGTAATATTCCCGCACTTGAGCAACTGTGAATTTTTCCACATCCGCCTTAGTTCCACCAATGGGTAATCTATAGGGATGATCTGGGAAAACCGACATCATCACAGCGCGATTCAGCCTATATGCTGGGCTATTTTCATAACCTTGTAATTCAGAAATAACTACTCGCTTCTCACTAGCTAACTGTTGAGGATCTATTAGTGAGTTTTTCATCCTATCAGCTTCTAATGTCAACAGAGCGGTGAGTTTATCCCGTTCTGCCGTGTTGTAATATGCAGTTTGGTCATAACTGGTAAAAGCATTAGAATCACTGCCTAAAGCAGTAAATAACCGCCCAAATTGAATGGGACGATTGCTAGTACCTTTAAACATAAGATGCTCTAGTTGGTGGGCAATACCATTTACCCCAGATGCTTCTTGTCCTGAGCCAAACTTGTACCATACCTGCACTGTGACTACAGGAGCATTATGAACCTCTTTAGTGAGAACAGTTAACCCATTATCAAGGACTGTTTTCCGAACATTTGCTGTAATAGCGAGATTTGGTGTTTCCTTAGCGACTAGTGTTTTATGAGATTTTTCTGAGTCGAAGTTGTGGAGACGGGGAGAAAAATCCGCCTTGTCTCCGCTAAAAGCAGCATCTTGATGGAAGATAAAAGCTGCTATTACCCAGATACCCAAGATAAATAAGGAAAAGCGATGTCGTTGTGCGATAGAGAAAAAAGACATACTCTTTGGCGAATAGCTATAGGAATCCGGTTTGATTCCTGAATTTTCCGTTGAGTTAGGGAACAGGGAACAGGGAACAGGGAACAGGGAAGAAGGATTTCAGTATGTACCGAGTTCTGTTCAAAAATCAAATAGGAGTCCTATATATGTAATTTAAGTTACATATATTGATTGACTGAGAAAATTGGGCAAATGTTTCTGTACCTCATGGAAGGAGTCAGGAGTATGGCTAACGCCACGCTGCGCTATCAAGAGTATGGCTAACGCCACGCTGCGCTATCAAGAGGTAGGGGCGCAGGGCTTGCGCCCATTCAGGAGTATGGCTAACGCCACGCTGCGTTATCAGGAGGAAGAAGAATAGTTTTCACCAATTACCAATTACCTGTTCCCTGTTCCCTTTTCAAGTTGATTTATGCAAAAACCGCAAAAATTCCAGAGGCAACCCGTCAAAATCAGCGATAAACGCAACTTCTAAAATGTTATCGCCAATTTGCTGCTGTGTAGGTTCTAAAAGAATTTTCAGGGGTGGTAAATATTCTATTGTTGCTAACCGTATTCTTAAACTTTCCAACCAAGTTGGTAAATCTGATGTAATCTGTGTCACATCAAACGCCAGATGATAATAGCCTACATAATGCTCATCATTAAAAGCATCTGGGGCTGGTTTGGGTTGGGGAATTTGGATGAGTTCAATTCGAGTCCCTAAACCTTCCATCCAGCAAGCTAGAGTATAACCGGTAGTGAAGCGATCGCCCACCTTAAACCCTAGCTGCTCATAAAAAGCGATCGCTAAATGGATATTTGCCGTTCTAATAGAAGCATGGTGCATAGAATTTTGGATTTTAGATTTTGGATTAATCTACAATCTAAAACCCAAATTGGGGAACAGGGAACAGGGAACAGGGAACAGTAAGATATTTATTTAGACTTTCTTCTCTCTTACCTCTTGCCTTATTACCTACTCAAACAACCGAAAATATGGGTAACGCACCGGCACACCAGGTTCTTTATCCAAATCAAAGTTAATTACTTCCCAGCAAGGTTCAGCAGCGGAATCGGGGCTAAACTCTACAGGTAAGCCATATAATCGCGCCCCCGTAGCAACTTCCCCTTGTCCAGAACGCCAAGGTGTACTCCGTTCTAAATAGCCACTCATCAACTCCTGATAACGGTTAGCAACAATAATCCTCGTAGCTCGATAACCTTGAGTATAAAGCTTGTCCAAAGCTTCATGAATTTCAAAGCGAATCCCATCAGGATGAGTATGTTGACGATACCATTCTCCATCCCATCTGCGCCAATGACGACCAGACTGTAAATGAACTAACTCCCCAGTTTTGGGTTCAGCTTCAAATGCGCCATGACGAGGACATAAATAAGTATCCGTCAATGTCAATGCCGAAATCGTTTGGCGACAGTGAGGACACTGTATTTCAGGGCCAAATATCGGGTACTGAAAGCCTGGATTTATCATGAAGTGCGTATAAACATAATATTGTGTTTTTTGCCAGCACCGGTAGGTTTAACTTTACACTCCTGTTCCACCACTTTAGATAACTTGCTCAATGCTACATAAAATGAAGATAGTGCTTGAGAAGAAGTTTCACAACCGCCTAACGATAGAAGGTTAATGTCGTGATATTCTGGTTTCGCAACCAGTTCTAAAGGTTGGAGTTTCTCCAGTGTTCCTGGGTACCATATCCATATTCTATCGTGTCTATCTCTTCCGTCTGGAAATCTCCAGAATTTTCTCAAGCTGCTTTTGTGGCAGCAAATGCCATCATTATTGGTTCTGTCACCATAGCAGCCAAAGCCAGCATTTGGTATGGATCTGTGGTGAGAGGTGATGTAGAACGCATTGAAATTGGCGAATGTACAAATATTCAAGACGGGGCAATTCTTCATGGTGATCCCGGTGTCCCCACAATCTTAGAAGATCATGTCACTGTCGGTCATCGCGCTGTGGTACATTCTGCTCACATTGAGCGTGGTTGTTTAATTGGTATTGGGGCAATAGTCTTAAATGGCGTAAGAGTCGGCACAGGTAGCATTATCGGCGCAGGTGCAGTAGTCACCAAAAATGTACCCCCCGGTTCTCTAGTCATGGGTATTCCCGGTAAAGTAGTCCGTCAACTCACAGACACTGAAATCACCGAACTCATCGAACACGCCGAAAAATACCACCAATTAGCCCTTCTTCACGCTGCTAATGGGTAATTGGTAATTGGTAATTGGTAATAAAACTCTTCTTTTCTTCCCTATTCCCTGTTCCCTGTTCCCTGTTCCCTTTTCCCTATTCCCTATTCCCTATTCCCTGTTCCCTTTTCCCTGACTTTTAATCAAACTTTACATAGAATCTGGGAAAAATTCCCCAATTTAGATAAAAATAAAAGTTGAGAACTGTTGACAAAACTTAAGATTTTTTAATTTACAGAGGGATTCTAGATATGGACCTTGATAATCGTGTATTAATTGTTTTAGCACCTGTAGCGATCGCTGCTGGTTGGGCTGCTTTCAATATCGGTGCTGCTGCTATCAGACAAATACAAAACTTTTTGAGCAAAGAAGCGTAATTTAGGGAACAGGGAACAGGGAACAGGGAAGAAATTACCAATTACCAATTAATTACCAATTACCGATTCTCATGAACGTAGATTCCCTGCTTCAACCCTTTCAGCATTTTGGTGTGAATTTGGGATTGTCTCGGATTGTCAACTTACTGGCAACCTTGGGAAATCCCCATCACCAAGTGCCAATTATTCATGTAGCTGGAACTAACGGTAAAGGTTCTGTTTGTGCTTACCTGTCTGCGGTACTTACTGAGGCTGGTTATAAAACCGGACGCTACACATCTCCCCATTTAATAGATTGGACAGAAAGAATCTGTATTAATGAATATCCAATTGATAGTAATAACCTGTGTGAATTAATACTACAAGTTCAAGCAGCCATTAATCCAGAAGAAGAATCACCTACTCAATTTGAAGTCATTACCGCTGCGGCTTGGTTATATTTTGCCCAGCAAAAAGTTGATATTGCCGTGATAGAAGTAGGATTAGGGGGGCGTTTAGATGCTACTAATGTCTGCAATAATCCTTTGGTTACAGTCATTACTTCTATTAGTCGAGAACATTGGCAACAACTTGGACCAACTGTAGCCCATATTGCCAGAGAAAAAGCCGGAATTATTAAACCGGGATGTCCTGTGGTGGTGGGTTCATTGCCAGAAGCTGCGGAAAATGTTGTAAAATCGCGGATTCTAGAGTTAGAATGCCCAATTTTTACCCCACAACCATCTGATCAAATTAATCAAAACTGGGCAGAATATCAAAAAATATCAAGTCCAGAAACAATCAAATATCCCTTACCATTACAGGGAAAAATTCAATTACATAACTCAGCTTTAGCTTTAGCTGCTTTGGAAATATTGCAAACACAAAATTGGCAAATTTCTGAGAAAGCTATGATTAATGGTATGGCTAAAACCAAGTGGCCAGGGAGAATGCAATGGACAACATGGAAAAGCCATAAACTCCTCATTGACGGCGCACACAACCCAGCCTCAGCCACAGTTTTACGTGATTATGTAGATACTCTCAATATCAAAAATATAACTTGGGTAATGGGAATGCTGGCAACTAAAGATCATGGTGAGATTTTTCAGGAACTTCTCAAAGCAGGAGATAAATTATATTTAGTTCCAGTACCTGATAGCAATTCAGCAGATTTAACAGCATTAACTAAGTTGGCAACATCAATTTGTCCAGATTTGAAATTTTGTCATATATATCAAGATGTATTTTCAGCTTTAGAGACTGCTTTTAGTGCTACAGATAATCAAGTTGTTTTATGTGGTTCTTTGTATTTAATTGGTCATTTTTTAGCATCTTTGTCTGATAGCGCGCTATCAGACAAAATAAATCATCCTGAAAATCCCGATTTGTGACAAATATACTAAACACGGGTGAGATTTAAACTTTTGCCAAATGACAAAGAACCCAGATGTGTAGTAGGGGTAAGGCAAAAGCTGATATGTGTCAACTTAAGCTCAAATCCCTACCACATCTCGTTCCTAGTCTCTGACTAGGAATGAGACGACTTGAGGTTTTTCGTAATTTTGTAAAAGTCCATGTCTGAACCGTGTTTAGTATACCTAATCCCCCATAATCAATTACCGATTATCCCACTGCTGGGCGGCATCTTCCACAGCTTTATCTACTGTTTTTTGTCCTAACATTGCCGCTTGTAAATTTTCGTAAATTGATTTTTGCAAAAGTTTAGAATCTTTGAGTTTGGGGGTTAATACCTCCGCTTGTTTTAATTGTGCCGCACTAATCACCCGCCCCTTTTCCGCCGATGTAGCATTAGCAGGAACTTCCTGGAAATAAGTATCAGACAATGCCTTAACTGTAGAAGGTAGAACATTAGCAGCTTTAGCAAAGGCTAATTGGTTTTCATCATTTGTAACAAATAAAGCAAACTTAACAGCCTGATCAGGATATTTACTATCACGAGGAATAACTATATTCATCACGGCGACATTTTTCTTACCCGTATCACCCGTAATTTGTGGCGCAATTGCCGAAGCTTGGGCAACCTTGGGAGCATTATTGGCAATAGTTTTCAGAAATTCAGGACCAGATGCTAAAAAAGCTGTTTCTCCAGACTGGTATAAATCTATAGCATGACGATGTCCTTGAGTTAAAGACTCCTTGGGCAACAAACCTTTTTTATACAAATCTACCCAATATTGAAAAGCAGCTTTTCCTTGCGGGGTATTAAAACCGGCTTTACCTTCAGCATTAACAAGGGTGACACCCATTTGTACCAAAGATTCCAGCACCTCACCAGAGTCCTGGGGGACAAAAGTAGCGAATATTGCATACTTACCAGTTTTATCCTTAATTTGTTGTGCTGCTTGCCCTAATTCTGCATAAGTGGCAGGAGGTTTTGTCATACCCCCTTGTTTTAACAAATCGGTGTTATAAATAGTTAGTCGCGTGGTGAGATACCAAGGAATCCCAAAACTCTTACCATTGAGGCTACTTGCTTGCCAGATATTTGGTAAATAGGTAGAACGGACTTGACTAGGAACTTTAGCATCTAAATCTAACCAAGCATTTTTACCTGCTAATTGGGAAGCAAAGTCAGGATTAAGGTTAACAACATCTGGTGGCGTTTTTGCTGAGACTGCTGTTAGAATCTTGTTCTCCATCGCTGACCAAGGTATGTCTACCCATTTAACTTTGATACTTGGGTTTTGTGATTCAAATGTCTTAATCAGACCTTGGAAATAGTCGGTAAATTGCGGTTGGAGTTGCATTGTCCAAAACTCAATGGTGGCAACCCCAGCAGCCGCAGGTTTGGGATTATTATTAACATTGCTTGTGCTACAACTAACAATCCAGCTAGTAAATAAGCCTAGTAATGCTAAACAAAACAGTTGTTTAAATTTTTGCAATCGAATCATCGTAGTAGGTGGTAGTATTTTTAGAATTAATCTGGGTAAAAAGAGGATAGAGAACTTAGGATATATCAATTATGGTAACGGGTAATGGGTAATGGGTAATGGGTAATGGGTAATGGGTAATGGGTAATGGGTAATGGGTAATGGGTAATGGGTAATGGGTAATGGGTAATGGGTAATGGGTAATGGGTAATGGGTAATGGGTAATGGGTAATGGGTAATGGGTAATGGGTAATGGGTAATGGGTAATGGGTAAAAATTTTTGTCTGACAACTGACAACTAACAACTAACAACTGACAACTAAGTAGGTGAACACAATAAAACCAAACTGTGTAAATAAACGTAAAATCGCCCAAACCCTCTTCACTCTTGCCTGTTGCCTCTTGCCTGTTGCCTTGCCATAACGACAATTTTCAACGCCAACCTACTTAACCTTAATATTTTTCTTTAGTAATCTAACGGGTAAAACAGTGGTTAAAGCCTTTACTAGTTTCTTTGGTAAATCCAATAGAGGTATTGGGATTGAACTAGCACCGGAACGGGTGAACGTAGTCCAACTACGCAAACAACGCCAAAACTTAAAAATTGAATCTTTGACAACAGTACCAGTGCCAGAGGGTATATTTACTGATGGTCAAATTACTGATTCTCCGGGAATGTCCGAAATTATTCAGCAAGCGATCGCCCAAAGCAAAATCAAAGCTACACGGGTGGCTACTTGTATTCCAGGAAGAGATGCGATCGTTCGCTTAATTCCCGTCCCCTCGGAATTAGATGACCAAGAATTGCGAGAAATGGTACTTAACCATGAAGCCTGCTTATATTTGCCCTATGACCGCCAAGAAGCTGATGTTGATTATCAAAAACTTGGGTACTTTATAGACGAAGACGGCATCGAGAAAGTACAAGTATTATTAGTGGCGACTCGTAAAAATGTCACTCAAACCTATTTGAATACCTTTGAACAGGCAGGATTAACCGTTGATATCTTAGAAATTAACAGCTTTGCCCTCATTCGCACCATCCGTGATCAACTGCGGCTATTTGGTCCAGAAGAAGCAGCCGTATTAGTTGATATTGAATTTGACAGTACAGAAATTGCCATCATTATCAATGGTGTGCCACAATTTTCTCGAACAGTGCCAATAGGAACTTATCAACTACAAGCAGCACTGTCAAGAGCCGTGAACCTACCCACATCACGGGATATGGATATATTAGAGAGCATGACTATTCCCACAACCTCAGCAGATTCAGTCAATACTGGGGTAACAGGTAGTAATCCTGGAATGGTTTCTATGTTGAGAATTTTGGGAGAATTAGCCGATGAACTGCGCCGTTCCATTGATTTTTACCTCAATCAAAGTGAAAATCTAGAAGTCGCACAGATTCTTTTAGCAGGTCCTGGGGGAGGATTACCACAAATTGACGAGTTTTTTACTCAAAGATTGAGTTTACCAACTACCCAAATAGATCCAATTACTTCTTTGTCCTTGGAGGTAGATGCTGAAAAATATCCTTTAATTAAACGTCCTGGGTTGGGTATTATCCTGGGTTTAGGAATGCGAGGGGTGTAATAAAATGTACAGTTTAGATATTAACTTTCTTAAAGATCGCCCAGAATATCAAAAGCAAATAGCAACGAAAGTTGAGAAGTCACCTATTCAACTAGGGAATTTAATCCCAGTTTATATAGGAGTGGGAGTAGGTTTAGTATTCCCAGCTTTAATATTTATTGGTTTATCCATCCTGGAAGGGAAAACCGCTGAAGTCACCCAAGAAATCGCCAAGTTAGAGGAGGAAGGTAAGAGCTTAGATAGTAAAATAGCCAACATTAGCAAAATTAAAGCAGAATCAGCCGGCATTCGTACCCAAAATAAAGCCTTAGTAACAGTGTTTGATCAAATACGTCCTTGGTCAGCAATGTTACAGGATTTGCGCGATCGCATTCCTAACAAAGTGCAAATCGAAACCATTAAGCAAATTGCCCCCCCTCTCCCTGGTAAAGATGCCGTAGCTGCTACCACCCCCAACAACACCAACACCGCTGGATTCTTAGAAATTTCTGGTTTTGCCATTTCCTATCCCTTAGTTAACGATTTTGCCCTAAGTATAGGACAATCTAAATTTTTCAATAAAGAAGAAACCAGAATCATCACAGCAGAATTAATAGATGCACCAGCCATAACAGGATTTCTTCCCCCAAAAACTGATAAATCTGATCTAAAAATTAAACCCATTCAAGTAGTTAAATACACTATTAAAACAGGTTTAAGTAATGTGCCAGCATCTGATTTAATTCAAGAATTAGAGAAAAAAGGTACAGTCGGACTAGTAGATAGACTTCGTAATATCAAAAAAGTAGGAGTCATTGCCCAATGACATTCAGTGATGATTTAAATTTCCCCAATCAAGGTACAGAGATTCAAAATTCTGGTCCTGTTGTTTTTGGTGTCACCTTAACACCAACTATTATTGGTGGTTTAGTCGGCTTCTTAGGTGTAGCTGGTGCAGGTTATATGCTATTTAACATTGCCCTTCCCGTTTGGGATACCTATCAACAACTGCAAACCAAACAAGATCAACTACAAACAGAAGTTAATCAAAAGAAAACCCAAGCTCAACAAATTGGTAAAATAGAAGCCGATTTAGTCGAAGCCAAACAACAACAACAACAAATTCTAGCTTTATTTGCAGATGAAAAAAGTTTGGATACTCTATTATTAGATACCAGTCGGTTAATAGATTCCAGTAATAGTAAAGCTTTTGGTAATGCCATTAGAGCCAAACTAAAAAGATTTGTCCCGACCTCTGAAAAACCTGTTCTCGTAGAAGATGGCAGTTTTGGGGTAGAAGTTAACAATAAACTCAAACACAGTATTATCACTGTGGACATGGAAGGGGATTTTGAACAAACTCAATCAATCATACGAAACATTGAGCGATTACAGCCTTTATTGTTAGTTAAAAACTATGACTCTAGATTATCTACACCAGAAATGTCAGAGGATAAAGATAACCCCGTGCAAATTGGTATCGGTAAACTAACAACAACTTTTGCCCTAGAAGCTTTAATGCCACTAACTCCCGAAGAAATAACCGATTTAGCCGCTAAAACAGCAGCAACACCGAAAAAATAATCAAATTTGAGGTAAGAGGCAAGAGGCAAGAGGCAAGAGGCAAGAGGCAAGAGGCAAGAGGCAAGAGGCAAAAGGCAAAAGGCAAGAGGCAACAGGCAAGAGGCAAAAGGCAAGAGGCAACAGGCAAGAGGCAACAGGCAAGAGGCAAGAGGCAAGAGGCAAAGGCAAAGGCAAGAGGCAAAGGCAAGAGGCAAGAGGCAAGAGGCAAGAGGCAAGAGGCAAGAGGCAAAAGGCAAGAGGCAAGAGGCAAAAGGCAAGAGGCAAGAGGCAAAAGGCAAGAGGCAAGAGGCAAGAGGCAAAATGAAATATTCTCCCTGTTCCCTGTTCCCTGTTCCCTGTTCCCTATTCCCTGTTCCCTGTTCCCTGTTCCCTGTTCCCTGTTCCCTGTTCCCTGTTCTCTATTCTCTGTTCCCTGCTATACGTGACAATTTAGACTTTTATTTTATGTGAGGAATGAACTGTGAAACAGTTTCATAATAGTGTTTTCGTATCAAGTGCAGCGGCTTGTGTACTCTTAGCCGCCCAACCAGTCCTGGCACAATTAACACAAATTACTGATGTCAAACTCAATCCCATTGAGGGCGGAATCAGCGTCATTTTAAAAACTGCTGCCGGCAATCGTCCCCAAGTATTTACAACTAAAAAAGATAAATCCTTAATTGCAGATGTAATTAATGCCCAACTGCGTCTACCCAAAGGTGATAACTTCCGTCAAGAAAACCCCGCACCGGGAATCAAGATTATTGAAGTTAAACAATTAGATGCTAATAGCATTCGGGTAATAGTCACAGGTGTTGATGATGCACCCAGCAATCAGCCCGTCATGCGAAAGGATAATAATCTTACCCTTGGCTTTACCACCACCACAAATTCAACAGCATCAACCGCCACTAAGCCCATAGAAAAAGTATCAGCAGCCCCAGCTACCACACCTGAATCTAAACCCGATGAACCAGGTAAACCTCCAGATGTCCTAGTCCCTAATCCCCAAGTCACCATTGACGGTAAAATTGCCCAATCCGCAGGACCAAATCAACCTTATAACCAAGCGCCTCCTTTCTTACCCAGAGCCGTCGCCCCACCAGTAGGAGATATTACTCAATCGAATATTGATACATCACCCACAGTGATTGATTTAGGTACTCAAGAACGAGTTCCCCGCTTAGTATTACGTGATGCACCTGTGAGAGAAGTTTTATCACTGTTAGCGCGGGCTGCTAATTTAAACGTAGTTTATATCGGTGGTGAAGCAGAAAAAACACAGGGTGCGGATGCAACAAAGACTTCTCAAACAATTTCTCTGGATATAGAAAACGAACCTGTGCAAGATGTCTTTAACTATGTACTGCGGTTGAGTGCTTTAGAAGCTAACCGCACGGGACGGACAATTTTTGTCGGGACTAAATTACCTAACTCCACCCGTGATACTGTCATGCGGAGTTTACGACTAAATCAGGTAACAGTGGGAGTTGCTTTAAACTTCTTGGTGGCTTTGGGTGCAGAAAGTGCCGTCAGCCGAGAAAGATTGGTTACGAGTGTCAATGCTGTAACTGTTGGGACTGGAGTAGCTCCCATTACCCAAACTCAAACAACCACAGAAACAAAAGTCGAAACTCAACGGATTACTTATCAAGATTCAACACCTTTATTGAGAGGATTACAAGCTTCAGGAGATGAGCGCACCAATTCTGTGACATTGATTGGTAATCCTAAGATGGTGGAAATGGCAGTATCTCAATTAGTACAGCTTGATGTCCGTCGTCGCCAAGTGGTAGTGAACGTCAAAATTATTGATGTCAACCTTTTAGGTATTCAAGACTCTAACTCTAGTTTTTCTTTTGGTCTTGGTAATAGCTACTTTACCAGTGATGGTGGTGCAGCAACTTTCAATTTTGGTGGTTCTCGACCAGCTACAGGCAGTGAAGTAGCAAGTAGTGTTACCGAAACACCTATTACAACTAATCCACTTAGCAGTGCTAACATTTTTCTGGACAAAAGAGATTCCAGTACAGGTAATCCTACAGCAGGTGCAACTTCTACCCCTACAGTATCCGGTAGCGTTACAGATCAAACCCCTCCGACATACGAACTACCAAAATTATACCAGTTCCCTAAAAAGTTTCTGGCTAGTTTGACAGCACAAGTTACAAGTGGCAATGCCAAGATTTTGACAGACCCCACCCTAATTGTTCAAGAGGGACAGAACGCAACAGTCGCTTTAACGTCAGAAGTATACGGGGGAATTAAAATAACTAATCTACTAAGAGAACCTATCATCAAGAACGCAGGGCTAACCTTGACAGTGAAAGTAGAAAGAATAGATGATAATGGTTTTGTTTCTTTGTCTGTTGCCCCTACTGTGTCTTCTCTGGCTGGGACAACAAGTAGTCCTGATGGTGATATTACCCTGTTAGCTTCAAGAAGTCTGGCATCTGGTCAACTTCGCTTGCGAGACGGTCAAACACTGATTCTTTCAGGTATTATTCAAGATTCAGACCGGACAACTATTTCTAAACTGCCTATCTTAGGTGATATTCCTCTACTAGGTTCGCTGTTTAGAAAGTCCAATAGAACTAATGAGCGCAGAGAGGTAATTGTCTTACTTACACCTCAAATTATGGATGACTCAGAGCGTTCTGCTTACGGTTATAATTACACACCCAGTCCCCAGGTACGGCAAATCTTAGAACGTCGGGGGTTGAAGGTTCAGCCTCGCTAGTTAGTTCTTGGTGATTGTTTCCAAATACCCGATTTATGGGAGAAGAGTAAATAAGGTATCCCTGTTGACTAGGGCAGGCAGGATGCCCACCCCACAAGATTAAAATATTAATTGTGGGGTGGGCTTCTAGCCTGCCCATCTTATATTTAATTGTCTAAAAAAGTTAATTTCAATTACTAATTAACTCCACAGCGTCTCGTCCATCACTATCTTGCAGATAAACTTTGACAATTTCTTCCTTCGCTGTGGGTAACTTTTTACCAACAAAATCTGGATGAATTGGTAACTCCCGATGACCTCTATCTACTAATACGGCTAGGCGAATTACTTCTGGTCTACCATATTCATTTACGGCATTTAAAGCAGCCCGAATAGTTCTGCCTTTAAAAATGACATCATCTACAAGTACCACGGTTTTACCTGTCAAATCAAAGGGAATATCGGTTTTTTCTGGAGTTCTCAAGCCGATTTTATCAAGATCATCACGATAAAATGTAATATCTAAAGAGCCTACAGAAACGTTGACATCTTCGAGAATTTCTATTTGACGAGCTAATGAATAAGCTAATGGTACTCCTCTAGTGTGAATACCCAGAAGTAACAACTGAGATAAATCTCGTGTTCTTTCTATAATCTGAGAAGCCATTCGAGTTAATGTCCGACGCAGTTCTTCTGATGAGAGAATTTCAACTACTTTAGTAGACATAAGATTGGTAATTGGTGATAGGTGATAGGTAATTGGTAATTGGTGATTTCTCGTTTCTCGTTCCCATACTCTGTATGGGAATGAATTCCAGAAGGCTCTGCCTTCAATAACAGCAGAGGCAGAGCTTTCTCGTTCCCATACTCTGTGTGGGAATGAATACTAGAAGGCTCTGCCTTCAATAATAGTAGAGGCAGAGCCTCTGTGATAGCATTCCCAGTCAGAGACTGGGAACGAGATAAATTGGTGATTTCTCGTTTCTCGTTCCCATACTCTGTATGGGAATGAATTCCAGAAGACTCTGCCTTCAATAACAGCAGAGGCAGAGCTTTCTCGTTCCCATACTCTGTATGGGAATGAATGCTAGAAGGCTCTGCCTTCAATAATAGTAGAGGCAGAGCCTCTGTGATAGCATTCCCAGTCAGAGACTGGGAACGAGATAAGGAGATAACTAAGGTATTAAAAATATTGCTAGTCCTAACCATAGTAAAAACGCATATCGGGTTAGTTGTAAAGCTTGATCAATAGAATCTGGCGTAATGGGATAAATAGGATCTCCTAAAAGTGGTTTCTCTTTAGCTATTCCACGATACCAATTTATGCCTCCCATTTGCACACCTAAAACCGCAGCATAAGCGCATTCACTCCAACCAGAATTGGGACTGGGATCTTTGATGGCATCCCGGCGACAAATTCGCCAAACTTTTACAGGTTGCAAGGATAATAATGATAAGGTTATCACTGTTAACCGACAAGGCAACCAAGTTAAACCGTCTTCCCACCGCGCACTAAACCAACCAAGATAAGTATAAGGTGCTTCCTTGTAACCGACCATTGAATCTAAAGTGCTACTAGCTTTATATGCTAAAGCGAAAGGGACAGCGCCAATAACAGGAATGAACGCACCAATAATAGTATAAAAAAGAGGAGCCATTACGCCATCGGTAGCATTTTCGGTGACGGTTTCCAAAACTGCTCTGAGAATTTCTGCTGTGGAAAGATTGGCTGTATCTCTGCCGACGTAATTACTTAAAACCTGTCGCGCTGGTTCTAATTCTCCATTTTTTAAAGGTTGCAGAACTTCCATTGCTGCATTTCGTAAACTTTTGAAAGCAAAACAACTAGCTATAAGAATACTTTCTACGGCAATTCCTAAAAATGGATGTACCCATTTGGCAGCTTGAACTATTATCCAACCCACCAAACCACTACCAATTATCACAATTATCCCTAAGAAAATGCCGGCGAGACGTTGAGAAAGAGGATTTTGACAATATTGGAGGGCGAGTTTACTCAAGCGAGAAATTACCCATCCCATGACTCGCACGGGATGAGGCCAACCCCAAGGATCTCCTATTAAGTAATCTAATAAGGCAGCGAAAACCAAAACAGCAGATGTCATTTATTCTTTTTCCTAACTCCTACAGCAAATTGTCATCAAACCCGGAACAAGAACCCCTCCCCCAACCCCCTCCCCGCAAGCGATGAGGGGGCTAAGATGTACCTTATATGATTGGAAATCGCTGTCATTGCTGACTCTGGACAGCCCCTACTAAACTACAAAATTGGTTTCTTCTCCTTGAGATGCTTGCCAACTACGGGCATCATAATAAAGGTCTGCGAGGGTAATATTGTACAAGGCTTCTTTTAGCTTTTGGTTGAGTCTGTTCCAGAGGCTGGATGTTACCCAATCTGCTGTTTGAGTAGGTGTGGGATTATTTAAGGGTAAGTTAGTAATATTTTCACCAACTGCTTCTAAAATTTGACCGATAGATATAAGTGCCGGTTTTTTGGCTAGTTTGTATCCACCATCGCTACCACGAATTGATGTAACTAATCCTGCTCGACGCATTTCGATGAGTAGTTTTTCTAGGTAGGGAGCAGGAATATTTTGACGTTTGGCGATCGCTCTGACAGATTCAGGTCCATATTTTGGACGTAAACTCAAATCTAGCAATGCTTTCACACTATAGTGTCCTCTTGTCGTTAGTTTCATATAGCAGTTATCATGAATTTTATTTTCCCAATCTCTCTTTCCTCGTCCCTACCTGATTTGATAATTTGGCAAATCAAATAACAATACTACATAAGACTCCCATTTGATGCTTGAAAAAATTCATTACACATCTAAGAGCTATTTTCTCCTGTTCCCCCTTCCCTGCCTACATCAATAAATTGATATCTTCTTGACTATTGCTATATCTATAGTAGCTATCAACATCATCGTAATTATATTTCCTATAATTTTTTAACAAAATTGATAATAGTGCAACAATTTTGGCTATGAGTGTAATATACTTGGCTAGGCTGATCCCAAAATTAAAGGATTATGTTCCTATTAGTTCAATGTCGGCTAAAATAAAATCCACTTGACAACTTCAAAAATTCATTTTCGACCTAAGTTGATGCCTAAACAGAAAAAAATTGAACCCCTCGTCGGCGAAGAACTGCTCAAAAAAGTTAAAGAGCTAGAAGCCATCAGCAAAGACGACAAAGCTAAACAGTGTGGCTACTATACCATTACCAAAAATGGTATAGAGCGCGTCAATATGATGAAATTCTTGAATGCCCTAATTGATGCGGAGGGTATTCAGTTGGATAGTTCACCTAGTGCTAATGGACGTGGTGGACGCAGTGCCAGCTATAGAATTAGTGTCCAACAAAATGGCAATTTATTAATCGGTGCAGCTTACACAAAACAGATGAATCTTCAGCCTGGGGATGAGTTTGTCATTACTTTAGGGAAAAAGCATATTCGACTGCGGCAAGTAGATTTGGAATCCACAGAAGATGCCGAAGTAGAAGCTACAGCTTAATGAATATTCATTAGTTAGTTGTAGGTTGTCAGTTGTCAGTGGTTGCGTTTTAACCCTGACTGCTGAATAACTGACTGATTACCAAAATTGGCAGAACAGGCAACAGGTAATAGTGATAAATCCTGATTCCTATGCCTTGCAAAAAACTTGGATGGCTAATGTCACGCTATCAGCCAACCCCACATAAAAAAGGCTGCTGAATTCAGCAACCCCAATATTGAGCAACATTGTGTTTTTAATCAATAGATGCCAATTTAACCGGTTGTAAAGATTTTGTCGTATCTACAATTTTTTTATTAATTTCCGACTTAATCGGATTACTACTACTAGAATTTATCTCTGGAGATAAGTTGTCTTGTCTCTCATCATAGCTAGGTTCATGGATGATCAGGCGATCGCACGGAATTGTATCTGATATAATCGCACTTGCCATCATCCCAGTATGAACTTCCATTTGTCCTTCTGGAGGCACTTCAAACACCAGCCTTTGTCCAGGGAAGACAACCCTTTCAAAGTACCAGTTAGGAATATTGGAGATACGCGCCACCTGGATTTTACTCGTGGCATTGACGTAGCAGCAGAGAATTTTCCCCGAATGCTCCGGTGGTAGAGGATCTAATATCTGAGCCATAACTGCTGAAGAGCTTATTTGCTCCACAATTTTACATTACATCAGTAAAGCTAACACCCGATGATCCCCGGTTACTGTAACCGCCACTACCAACTGCGAGTTTCTGCATTATTTCTATCTAAAGATATATAGAGATTATAAAATTTTTGTAAATAAATCTGTATTTACTTAACAAAAAAGACGATAAACGAGAATCTCCATTGTCATATCCGCTAGAATCTCTGTAAATCCTTTACAGCCAAGAATTTCCCCCCTTTACGCCAAGATTTATCATCCCTGGTAAGTTGAATTATTTCTTGCATCTATCTTCGGAGTTACCACGAAAAATCATCGCTAAATTCATAAACTCGATGTTATGGTAAATGTATATGAAAATTTCGTTCATAAATCCCATCTATATATAACAAGCAAATTTTATGCAGTGCAGTTTTCACATTCACTTTGATCACTAACGGCAAAAGTTTTTGCATAGCACAAAACAACTGAAATGTCAAAGATAATGCTAGTCCAGTCAGCAGCAAATTCACAATTCCTCTAGTCTTTTTCTCAACTACGGCAAGCATTACAGTTAAACCACGTATGAACGCAACTAAAATCCTCTACGTTCGCCTTCCCTGTAACCCTATCTTTCCTATTGGGGTTGTCTATCTTTCCGATCATGTCCACAAATTATTTCCCCATGCCGAACAGCGGATTTTTGACTTAGGCACAATCCCCCCCCTAGATTATACTTCCGCCCTAGACCGATGTATTGATGAGTTTCAACCCACCCTACTAGTCTTTTCCTGGCGAGATATTCAAATTTACGCCCCAGTGGGTGGACGGGGCGGCAATCCTCTCCAAAACGCCTTTGAATTCTACTACGCAAAAAACCCGTTTATAAAATTGCGTGGTGCTTTGGGCGGGTTGAGAATTTTTATTGCTTATTATGTAGAATTATGGCGCAATTTGGGACTAGTTAAACGGGGTTTAAAACGCGCCCAAAAATATCAATCTCAAGCCCGTGTAGTCTTAGGTGGTGGTGCAGTTAGCGTATTTTATGAACAGTTGGGTAAAAGCTTACCGCCCGGAACAATTATTTCCGTCGGTGAAGGAGAAACCCTACTCACAAAACTACTCAAGGGTGAAGATTTTCAGGATGAACGCTGTTATGTAGTGGGAGAAAATAAACCGCGTCAACGGCTAATTCATGAACAACCCACACCCCTAGAAAAAACAGTTTGTAATTACGATTACATCGAAACTATTTGGCCGGAATTTAATTATTACCTGCAAGAACAGGACTTTTATATTGGTGTCCAAACCAAACGCGGTTGTCCCCATAATTGCTGTTACTGTGTTTATACAGTAGTTGAAGGTAAACAAGTCCGCATTAACCCTAGTGATGAAGTTGTAGCAGAAATTCGAGAATTATATAACCGGGGTATTCGCAACTTTTGGTTTACAGATGCTCAATTTATCCCCGCCCGGAAATTCATTGATGATGCTGTAGAACTTCTCCAGAAAATCGTTGATTCGGGAATGTCGGATATCCATTGGGCAGCATACATCAGAGCCGACAACTTAACACCCCAATTGTGTGAGTTAATGGTAAAAACAGGCATGAATTATTTTGAAATCGGGATTACCAGCGGTTCTCAAGAACTGGTTCGCAAAATGCGAATGGGTTATAATTTGCGGACTGTTTTACAAAATTGTCGTGATTTAAAATCCGCCGGTTTCAATGATGTAGTTTCTGTTAACTACTCCTTTAATGTGATTGATGAACGTCCCGAAACTATTCGTCAAACTATTGCCTATCACCGCGAACTAGAACGGATTTTTGGGGCTGATAAAGTTGAACCTGCTATTTTCTTCATTGGACTCCAACCCCATACCCATTTAGAAGAATATGCCTTTAAAGAGGGTATTCTCAAGCCTGGTTATGATCCTATGAGTTTAATGCCTTGGACAGCCAAAAAACTCCTCTGGAATCCTGAACCATTAGGTTCTTTCTTTGGTGAGGTTTGCTTACAAGCTTGGCGACAAAATCCCAATGACTTCGGACGAGAAGTGATGAATATTTTAGAAGCCAAATTGGGTTGTGCTGATTTGGAAGATGCACTTTCTGCACCGATAGAAAAACCAGAGAAACAGTTGGCAAGCGTATCTTAAAACTCCTGGCGATTAGCCCGGGTGATTAGAAATCACGGCTACACAAACAAAGTCCGCCTGCGCGGACTAATTAAAAATTAAGGGTTTGAAATAAAACCCACACAGGTGGGTTTTGCCTGTGTAGACGCGGCTTATAAGCCGTATTATCGGAAATCCCCAATTAATTCCATGTTACAAGGTTCAATTCTCCAACAGTTAGAAGCATCTCACCGCCATAGTGCTAGACCTATTCATTTTGGCGTGTACTATAAAAATACCTTAGTGTCTCTCTGTCATGCTTTGGAAGATCATATTTTAACGAAAGATAATGATCCTTTTGTGATTACGGCTTTCCAGCAGGGTAAATGGTATCTGGAAGAGGCTCAAAGATACGCAGATATCGCAAAACACAGCCGGGAAATTGTCATTATGGCAACGGCTGATTCTGGTTTTGCTGAACATCCGACCGGTCAATTACCTAACATTGATTTGGTGGGACTAGCTGCTGATGATCCTGTGGCGCAGGAGTGGCACTTGATTATTCTAGCTCCCGATTACACGGCTATGGTAATTTGTCAAGAGTTATCTGAAGCTGACTATGGGAAAGATGGGTTGCCAACTTGCGATTTAGAGCGTAAATTCTATGGTTTATGGACATTTGAACCGGAATTGGTGGAGGAAACCGCAGAGTTAGCGATCGCTCACATTCAAGACTATCATCCCGAACTAGCGCTCAAACTGAGTCAATATAAACAAGCAATTCACCCAGCTATATGTCCGGGGGAAGAAGTAGCTACCGTTGTCTCTCGTGTTGTTGATTACCTCAAAACCGGACAAGGTAACTTACCTGTGCTCACCGCATCCCACCAAAAATTTCTAGATCGTAACTTGGTATCTAACGAAATTCAGGCATTTTTGCGGATGGCACAGTTGATTGATCTAGCAGATAGCCGTAACCCTGTAGCCGCATCAGAAGTAGCATCTGTTGTTGAAACAATGGGGCAATTATTAGATTTACCCGCATGGCAAATTAAAAGATTACGCCTAGCTGCTCTCTTGCATCGCTTAGACCAACTGCAAAAAGCCGAAAGCCTGATTAGTCCCACTCATATAACAACAGCTTATCAAGAACAATCTCCTAGTTGTCCTCTGGCTTGTCCCCTCGTCCCAGGAGCGCAAGCATTACGAATCATGCCACGACTACGAGCGATCGCCCAAATTATCACTCACCAAAGCGAATGGTGGAATGGTACAGGCGAACCTGCCGGTTTAGCTGGTGATGATATTCCTTTAGAATCACGAATTTTGTCATTGATAGCAGAATTTCAGCTACAAGTCAATCAGTATAAATACTCCAGCAAAGGAGAAGCAGAGATATTTACTCAAGCCCTAGATCAGTGTCGAAAACAACAATCTACCCGCTTTGATCCTAAACTTGTAGATACATTAGGTTTATTAGTGATGGGTTTACAACAGGGGCTTGATTTACCGATAATGACACCCAAGGTCAGCAGCGGTTTATGGTTACTTGACTCCCGTTGGGATGCCGACAGCAAAAGTAGTGAGCAGATTTCAGTGTACAGCAAATGAATATAGAAACCATTAGATTAGGGCAAAACAAACAACTCCCCGGTGTAAATTTAGAAGATGAGGATCTATCTCACCTAGATTTAAGGAAGATAAATTTAACAGGGGCTAAACTGGTGGGGACTGACTTCACTGGTTCTAAATTAGAGGGTGGTCATTTTGAAGGTGCAAATTTAATGGGGGCTAATCTGCAAGAAACCGACTTGCGGGCTAACTTAATGGGTGCAAACTTGATGCAGGCTAACTTGACAAGTGCGGATTTACGTGGTAGCAACTTACGGGGTAGTAACTTGATGGGAGCAATCCTCAACGATGCCTCTTTAGCGGGTGCTTTTTTAAGTGGTGCTAATTTGCATGGTGTAAATTTGCAGAGTGTTGACTTGCGATGTGCAGATTTACGAGGTGCAAATTTAACGGGAGCTAATCTCAAAGGTGCAGATTTAAGCGGTGCAGATTTGCAAGGTGCTGTACTAATTGAAGCGAATCTTGAAGAAGCAGATTTAAGAGCAGCAAATTTAGCAGGGGCTGATTTGACCGGAGCTAATTTACTCTGTGCTGAATTAGATGCAGTGAAGTTAAATGGGGCAAATTTAGATCGGGTGTGTTTGCGGGGAACAGTTTTGGAAGCTAGTACCGCCGCAAGACGAAATTAAGGCGTTGCTGAATTAGGGAATGAAATTGAAAAATCAATGATTTCAAACTCTTACTCTCTGCGACTGGAGCGCCTCTGCGTGTTCGCGCAGCGTGCCGTAGGCATAACAAAATCATACTCTTAACCAGCAACGCCCATTTTTCTTTGTCGGATTTGGAAAATTGAGGATATCCAGATCGTTGAAACTGTTCCCTGTTCCCTGCCTTCACAGACAAATTATTCAGCAAACCCTATAAGTAGTGAGACAGAATTAATTACGTAATGTCATTACGTAAGCGAAGCTTGGCGTTAGCCATATGGAACGAAGTGAAATGAAGCAATTCCAAGGGTTGTGATTGCTTCCCTTCGCTCGCAATGACTGTAAATATCTTTGTCCAATTACTTATAGTTCCTCTGGGTTCTCGGATCAGGGATTAACTGAAATAATGATATTGTTATGAGTGTTATTTCCGAGATTTAACAGTTCAATGAATATTATCTCCACCTCTATTCCTGATATCCTTCTCCTCGAGCCCCAAGTTTTCCAAGACTCACGGGGCTTTTTCTTAGAATCCTATAATCAGAAAACATTCACAGAGAAACTGGGAATTACAGCCAACTTTGTCCAGGATAATCACTCAAAATCTGAATACAATGTGCTACGAGGCTTACATTACCAAATCATCCAACCTCAAGGTAAATTAGTTCGCGCCATTGTTGGTAAAATCTTTGATGTCGCAGTAGACATGAGAAAAAACTCCCCCACCTTTGGACAATGGGTAGGTTACGAACTCAGCGCCGAAAACAAACGCCAATTGTGGATACCAGCAGGATTTGCTCACGGGTTTCTCGTGCTTTCAGAAACTGCCGAAGTTTTGTATAAAGCTACAGATTATTATACACCAGCAGGCGATCGCGCTATACTTTGGAATGATCCAGATTTAGCTATAGATTGGCCTTTAAAAACACCCCCAATTTTATCAGCTAAAGATAGCAACGCTCGAACTTTCAAAAACGCCGAAGTTTATGAATAAATCAATATTATTAATAGGTAGTAACGGACAAGTTGGAACAGAACTACAACATACCCTTTCATCCAACTACAAAGTTATAACAGTTGCGCGTCCGCAAATAGACTTAACTCAACCTGAAAACTTACGCCAAATTATCAGAGAAACCCAACCCGAAATAATTATCAACGCTGCTGCTTACACCGCAGTAGACAAAGCCGAAAGTGAACCAGAAATCGCTCACATAATTAATACTATAGCCCCCCAAGTTATTGCTGAAGAAAGTCAAAAATTAGGAAATTTTTTAATTCATATTTCCACAGATTACGTATTTGATGGTAACAGTAATTATCCCTATCAAGAAAACAAGATTACCAATCCATTGAGCGTATATGGACAAACAAAATTAGCCGGAGAAATAGCAATTCAAAATATTTGCCCTCAACATATAATTCTCCGTACAGCCTGGGTTTATGGAACTTATGGAAAAAGCAACTTCGTTAAAACCATGTTACGACTAGGTATTGAAAGACCGGAAGTTAGAGTAGTTGCCGATCAAATTGGTAGTCCTACATGGGCGCGAAATATAGCCTTAGCAATTACCCAAATTATCCCCCAATTAACATTAGAAACTGCGGGAATTTATCACTATACAAATAGTGGTGTAGCCAGTTGGTATGACTTCGCCATAGCTATCTTTGAAGAAGCAGAAAAACTCGGTTTCCCCCTCACCATCAAAAATATTATCCCCATTACCACTCCCGAATATCCTACACCAGCAAAACGTCCTGCTTATTCTGTCTTAGCTTGTGAGAAAATATCCAAAGTCTTGGGAACTTATTCTCCTCATTGGCGACAAGGACTCAGATTAATGTTAAAAGAATTACAAGAAAAATCTCTATGAAAGCCCTAATTTTATCCGGTGGAAAAGGTACTCGTTTACGCCCATTAACTTATACAGGAGCAAAACAACTTGTACCCGTTGCCAACAAACCAATTTTATGGTATGGCATTGAAGAAATGGCTACATCAGGGATTACTGATATTGGTATTATTATCAGCCCAGAAACCGGGGAAGAAGTCAAGAGTAAAACCGGAAATGGTGAAAAGTTCGGCGTTAATATTACCTATATTTTACAAGAAAAACCGGCAGGATTAGCACAAGCTGTCCAGGTTGCCCGTCCTTTTTTAAAAGATTCACCCTTTGCCATGTATTTAGGTGATAACCTAATTCAACAAGGTGATTTGAGTTCATTTTTAGATAAATTTACTCAACAACAACCAGATGCTTTAATTCTGTTACGGGAAGTCACAAATCCTAGCGCTTTTGGTGTGGCAAAGGTAGATGAAAAAGGCAGAGTATTACAATTAATTGAAAAGCCGAAAATTCCGCCTTCAAACTTAGCATTGGTAGGGGTTTATTTCTTTTCACCAGTTATCCATGAGGCAATTTCTCTGATTAAACCTTCAGCTAGAGGAGAATTAGAAATTACTGATGCAATTCAATGTTTAATAGATCAAGAAAAAGAAGTTTTAGCCTGTAATCTTGACGGTTGGTGGTTAGATACAGGTAAAAAAGATGATTTATTAGAAGCTAACCGTCTCATTCTTGATACCTATTTAACAAAATCAATTCTGAGTGATATTGACTCTACAACCCAGATTACTGGAAGAGTGGAAATTGGCGTTGGATCTAAAATTACCAACTGTACAATTCGCGGACCTGTGATCATTGGTAATAACTGTTATTTAGAAAACTGTTTTATCGGTCCTTATAGTAGTATTGCCGATAATTCAACACTGATAGAAACAGATTTAGAACACAGCGTAGTATTAGAAGGTGCTAAAATCACTGGAATTCAACAACGAATTATTGATAGCCTAATTGGACAACGCGCCCAATTAAGTATTGCCCCCCGTCGTCCTAAAGCATTACGCTTTTTAATTGGTGATGATTCGCAAATTGAACTGACTTGAAGGCAAGAGGTATTCTTCTAGACACTGTACCAATATTCAATAAAAAGGCTGGTTTTAGCAATACTATAAATACCTTGCTACAACTGGCTTTTATTTCAATATGTTCTGTCATGATTATTTCTTTTTATCTTTAGGACTTACGCACAAGTTACTAAAAACGAACCACAGAGAACACAGAGAACACAGAGGAATGAGAGTTTGAGATCGAGTAAGTATCTACCATTCATCAAAGTCAACCTTTTCACAATCTTGTTTTATTGCTTCACTCATTAGCTAGGGAACGGGCAACACTTCGACAAGCTCAGTGCATCGCAGGAAAAACTCATGTTTAAAAACATGAGATTGAAATAATGACACGGTCACTGAGCGGTGTCGAAGTGCTGTTTTTTTCGTGCTACGCATCTTTTAAAAACATCCTTTTTTTGACTGAGCTTTAAACTTGTGCAAATGAGTGTTTCTTATTTGCTCCCTGTTCCCTGCGATGCACTGAGCTTGCGATGCCCTGAGCCTGTCGAAGGGTCGAAGTGTTCTCTGCGATGCACTGAGCTTGTCGAAGTGTTCCCTGTTCCCTTCTTTTGTAATTGTGCATCTACTTTAATTACTCAATTACAGGGATTTGCATATCAATTTCTTGAAATTTATTGCAGGATATGTAATCCATGAACTATACCACCTTCAGAATCAAACCTTTGCTGAATGATAGAAAAAAATCTACTATCTCCCTTTTCAAAATTCCTAAAAATGGCGTAAGCAATTATATCAGCAAGTTGAATTAATCTCGAAGCTTTTGAGTCTAAAAATAATGGTACTTCAGAAAAATTTCTGATTACACCCCAACTGTAGCCAATAGTTCTAAAATCAGTTGCTAAAGATTGAATGGTTGTTTCATACGTAGATTTATCAAAAATGATAATACCTCTCTGTGTATTATCATGTTTATGAAGCCTTATCAAATATCTATCAAATCTACTAGCAAGTTGTTCAAATGCAACTTCAACAGGGTCTTTTGGAGATACTAAAGTCTTTTTAATAACACTTGCAAATAATCTGTTACTTGGGTGTGACTGTAAAAAAACCTGCAAAATATCTTCAATAGCTTTCTCTCTATCACTTTTAGAATAGCTTCTCCACTTTCCTCTACCACTTAGCATTGGACTACCGTGTAATTCAACTGATAAAGGATCTGCGGGGTCAAATCTAGCAGCAATTTTATCAAGCTGATCAGAAATCCAATAGCCTTGACGTTCAAATATACAAAATCCAGCCAGTACAAAATATTGCTGGTTTTGGTCATGGGTAGTACCTGACTCATCTGCATACAGCAAGTACATGGCTGTTATGTATCCTTAGACAATAAAAATCAGTCAAGGGTAGACCTTGCTACCGCGATCCGAAAAAGTCAGACCTCTTGACTGCTATCTATATTATAGCATCTCAATCTAGTTTTGGTGTCGTGAGAAGAAGATTAGGGAAATTGCTCAAAAACTTAATTATGTAAGGTTTTGTTACTCAACCCAATCTTGTATATTAGAGGTCTTTTTGCATATTTTTAAGATTTTCTAAGTCTTGTTGATGAATATTATGTTGTCTCTCAGTTAGCCATACATAAAAATCTTGAATTATTTGATAATATTCATTAGCTATAGGTCAAGAAGAAAGGAATTAATTAGTAATTTTCTAGGAGATTTCTTAATTTATCAAAATCCTAAACGTGGTCAACTTATTCGTAAACGTATTTTTGAGGAATTTAACCAATTTATCCAAGATCACCCTAAAGAAACTCAAATTCATTTTATTGCTCATTCTCTAGGTAGTTTGATTCTTTGGGATATTCTTTTTTCAGATGTTATTTCTCATGATGACTCCGTTTTACAGTTTCGAGATAAACTACACAAACTAGATTTAGTCAGCATTACTACGTTAGGTTCTCCTTTGTTATTTCTCAAAGAGATGCTAGATATTGATTTTTCTATTGTTAATTCTATTATAGATAAATCTAGTAGTAAAAATTCTGGTAATAGTTATAAACTCAGATGGGTAAATATTATCCATTCATCTGATTTAATTGCTTATCCTTTAAAAGCTGCTATAGAAAATGAAATAAGTTCTGATTTACTATTTTGTGACCAGTATGTTTGGCAAGATGCAAATGGAACTGAACTAACATTAAGAAACATCGGTCAATCAGATATGGCAATGGTTATTGCTGCTGAAGATGCCCATTCTTCATATTTTTATGATAATTTAGATGGGGCAATAACAGCACGTATTATTAGTTATAATTTACTTGGAGAGACAAACAAACTTTTACAGAGGTGTATTACTCCCAAATAAGAGTAAAAATAATTATAATTAACACTATCTTTAATTAGAATTAAATCTTGCAATAATCAACTTATCTAAACTCAAATACAACTTAATTATGTTGATTTTTATTATTTAACCTAACCTAGAAATTATCAACATCTATATCTACTTGATCAGGATTTTTTTCAATTACTTTACTGATTGGCTGATGGTAAAGCATCTTTAAGAGTAGAGTGTGTAAAATATCTTCTTTTGGTATTGAATTAGCAAAATTTTGTAATTGTTGAAACTTCATATTACCATACTCTTGAGCCAGTGCATGACTTTTTTGTAAATTTAAGGTTACAATCATTTCATCTGGTGTAGATAGAATTTCTACTTCATCATTTTCATCACTTTTATAAAAACATCTTCTAAATATGTAATTATCTTTATCTAAAAAATGCTTTATTTCTGATAAAAAAGATATAACATCTAAATCTTGAAAGTTCCGAAAACTCTGAATTACTTTTTCTTGCGGTAAATTAGGCATGGGTAACTGAATTTCTTGAGAAACTGAATATGAGATAATTAACTTATTAGCAATATTTTCTAACTCATCATACAGGTTTATTTGATATTCGGGATTTAGCTTTTTATATTCTTCTTCAATAAAATCATACAAATCATTGACTGAAGAACCTTGGTATTTACTCCTATCTATACCAAAATCTTCAATTATAATATTCAAATGTTTTGGTCTTACTTTCCTAATATCTATCTTAGTTATTTCCTGCTTCAGTACAGTTTGGTAATATACCTCATATATATCTTCACCTTCATAATTATCATTTAGAATAACATAATATTGAAATGTACTAAACAGGTCTATATAGCAGTAAAGTGATTTTTTATTATTAGTGTATTTCTGTGTAAATAGAATCAGAGTATGGGTAGGATAATAATTTTCTAATTCAGATCTATGTAAATCTAGAAAAATATCAAACATCCCTTGAGAAAAAAATGGAATTATATTGTCTGAATCAATTATTTTTTCATTTCCTTCTGTTATGTCAAGTGTTCTGACCAAATCTGATCTTTTAACTCCGTGATCATATGCAAATCCAGTGGCTATTTTATTTAAACCTTTACGGAATATTTCGGAGTTGCATAAATACAGGATGGATTGGCGGTTTAAACCATCGAAAATCCGTTCTAAATTGGATGAAATCATCCCATGATTCAGCAACGCCAATATTTCATTAAAATTATCATTACCTTCAGGAAAAGGCAAATAAAAAAAATCATTATCTGAGGATATATCTGTTATGCATTGTATTTTATATGAATTAATATCTTTTCCTTGATTTTTTAGGTCACTAATAACTTTATCTTTATAAGATTTTACACTAGATAAATTACCATAAATTTTTATGATTTTATTTTCCTCATCAAATTTTGGAAAAGGCTTGATTGGACTAGCTTTAAAATCTTTTATATGAACTTTAATTATTTTTTGCTTTTCTTTATCAAAACAATAACCTTCTAATGTAGGACTGTTATTTCTTCTCTCTTTATGAATATTCTTTTTTCGCAATTGTTCTGTAATTATTAGTGCAAATAAATCTCCAAAATTTTTATCAACACTTTCATTTAACTTACTACCACAAGTCTCACAAAGTATATTATTAGATTTTAATTTACCTGCTAAAGAATTTTGGATAATATGTTCATCATGTTTTAAAGCAGGGTTTTCTGTAAATTTCTCTTCATTTTCAAGATAATATTTTTTGTCAAACATTTCTCTGCCACACAGATAGCATAAATTCATATTCTTTTCCTCACATGAAATTAACTTTACTTAATGTCTTGCACTTGAAGCAACTCCTAACAATACTAAAAGATTAGTAATGATTATTTTAATTGCATTGTCATAGCTCTCCTGCTTGCCTTAAAACTTGTTCATACAGATTCTGATTTACCCAATATTGAGCCACATCAATCATCCCATCAAGTAACGGTTTGATTTCAGAAATAATATGTTTCTCCTTAGCTAATAAAAGAATACCAAGAGTACCAATTAATCGTAATCCTATACTTTGAGCTACTTTACGAGCGTCCCGTTCATCTAACAAAATTTTATGTACACCAGTTTCAAGAGCTAAAGCAATAGCTTCTCGTTCTCCATCATCTAGTTCTGGGGAAATAATAGGGTCTATATTTGAGACAGTGCGAACTTGTAGCCATCCAGAAACAACAGCTTGTAAAATAAATTGTGACCACAGAAATCCTGAAACTGTTGTTTCATCATAAACAGCTTGGGGAATTATAACTTGTCCAAACACCTCCTTCAAAATATCTAGACGATTGATAGCAGCAAAGTTAATTAGAGGTGTAGCGTTACAAATAACAGTCACAATTATTAAAAACCTTCTTGAATACTCTTTACATCTTCCAATAAATCAACTTCATTATAATGTCGTTCAATTTTCCTTTCTCCTAAAAGCTGCTGAAATTCCCAAACAGATAAATTAGCCAAACGTCGTGCTTGACCAAAAGTAAAAATATTCTGTGCGTATAACTGTAAAGCTAATTCCTGACGAATACCCGACTCACCCTGACTTAAAGAATCAGGTGATAATTGTAAATTAATCGAACTCGCAAATTTACTCATATATAACAATATTTGTTATTCATTACTTCATTATATTCAAAAACCTGTTTACATATCTCGTCTTAATAAAACTAAATCAACATATCTTCCTCTACTTGACTATTTTTATCATTGTAATTACAATGTAAACACCACCCTACCCCCAATCACACAAAATGGGTACAGCTATCAAAACCCGAATAGTCAAAATCGGTAACTCTCAAGGGTTACGCATCCCCAAAACCCTATTAGAACAAAGTGGAATTAACTCAGAAGTAGAAATAGAAGTTCAAGGAAATCATCTCATTATTCGCCCAGTTGAACAAGTCAGAAAAGGTTGGGAAAAAGCATTTATAGAAATGGCAGAAAAAGGCGATGATATCTTATTAGATGATATCAACACAACAGAATGGGATAAAGATGAATGGCAATGGTAGTCAACAGATTTGATGTCTTCCTAGTTAATCTTGATCCTACCATTAGCAGTGAAATTAAAAAAACACGCCCTTGCTTAATAATCTCACCCAACGAAATCAACCATCATATTTCTACCGTAATAGTTGCACCAATGACAACAAAAGGGCAACCATACCCCACAAGAGTGACCTGTCAATTTCAAGGAAAAGAAGGGCAAATTGTACTTGACCAAATTCGCACAGTAGATAAAACTCGACTAATCAAACTTCTAGGTCAAATTACCACAGAAGAACAAAAAGCCGTTTTGGATATCTTAGCGGAAATTTTCGCTGAATAAAATCAAGACGCAGAAAACGCCTTTTGCGCCTTTTGCGTCTCTGCGTGAAAAAACCCCTTTACACCATCTCAGAAGTCTGCACCGTAGCTTGTTTTCAAAACCCAAAAATTAAAAATCCAAAATTATTTTTTTTGAATTTTTAATTGTTTAAGTTCCTACCACACCAGAGTAAATTAAACCCCGCTGTATATCCAAAGTCAAAATTGCACCATCCTTAATTACTTGTGTCGCATCATTTACGCCTACAATTACTGGTACACCGAGACGTAAACCAATAACTGCGGCGTGACTGGTGAGACTTTCCTCTTCAGTAATAATCCCCCCGGCTTTGCGAATTGCTTCCACAAAATCAACACCAGTGCGGGATGCTACCAAAATATCTCCAGGGTTAAAGTTACTGGCATCCATGGCATTATGAACTACCCTAGCGCGACCACTCACAGAACCTTGTCCCAGTCCAATGCCTTGACCTAGTACAGCAGTGACTATTTCTACCTTAATCAAGTCCGTTGACCCAGAAACCCCCTGAAGCGTACCAGCGGTCATGACCACTAAATCACCTTCAGTGAGGAGGTTTTTTTCCTGGGCGACATTAATAGCGGCTTGGAATGTCTGACCTGTAGAAGGTAGTTCTAACACCAACAGCGGTCTAACTCCCCAGACCATCTGTAACTGTCGGGCTACATTAACATGAGGTGTAATGGCTAAAATTGGCGTTTTCGGGCGAAACTTAGAAACGTTGCGGGCTGTAGCCCCGGTTTGTGTCAAAGTCATAATTGCCGCTGCGCCCAAATTCTCAGCAATTTGACCAACAGCTTGGCTAATCGCATTGGGAATAGAACGCCTTTTATCTCGTGATAGACGGGAATTGGTGTTCAGGGTTTCCTCTTGTTCAATCCGTTCGGCTATTCTGGCCATAGTGGCTACAGCTTCTATGGGAAAACTACCAACGGCGGTTTCATTGGACAGCATGACCGCATCTGTGCCGTCTAAAATGGCGTTGGCAACATCGGATACTTCTGCACGGGTAGGACGGGGGTTGCTGACCATGCTATCTAGCATTTGGGTAGCGGTAATAATGGGAATTCCCAGGCGGTTTGCTGTGGCAATGAGCCGTTTTTGTAGCACGGGTACGTCTTCCGCCGGTAGTTCCACCCCTAAGTCACCTCTGGCAACCATCACCCCATCACATAAAGACAAAACTGCTTCCATTTGTTCAATGGCCTCGTGTTTTTCGATTTTGGCAACTACAGGGACATTCTTGCCGGTGCTGGAAATTAGTTCTTTAATTTCGATAATGTCCTGGGGGTTGCGGACAAAGGAAAGGGCTACCCAATCAACTCCCTGGTCTAAACCAAACATCAGATCCTCGCGGTCTTTGTCGGTCATGGCTTTGATGGATAAGTAAACTCCCGGAAAGTTAACACCTTTGTTGTTGGAAAGTTTACCTGGAACTGTTACCCGACAATGTAAATCGCCTTTTTCGCGGTTAATTTCCTCCACTACCATTTCGACTTTGCCATCATCGAGGAGGATACTTGAACCGACGGGGACTTCTTCGGCTAAGTAATCGTAGGTAACACAGCTTATTTCCTGTGTTCCTTCTATGAGGCGATTTGTCAATGTGAAGCGATCGCCTTTTGCTAAAATTATCGAACCAGTTTCAAACCGCCCCAAGCGAATTTTCGGACCCTGTAAATCTTGCAGAATTGCTACCGGTCTATTCAGTTCAAAAGCGGTTTGCCGAATTAATCGAATACTGCGCTGATGGTCAGCATGAGTTCCGTGGGAAAAGTTGAGCCGTAGTGTTGTTGCACCCGCTTCAATAATCCCTTTCAGCATTTCTGGACTGCTGGTAGCAGGTCCGATAGTAGCAACAATTTTAGTTCGGCGCTGAGAATCTCTTAATTGCGTCATGGGCTGGGTTCAAAATTTTGGGGATCTACCTGGGAATTTATCGTCATCTTTTCTCATACCATTTAAGATCTGAGATTTTGGATCATGAAAACCTGACTGTATCAGCAAATCATTTTTCCATTGATCGCCATCTTTTTGCAAATGGTTATGAATTAAACAGACTCTCTCTTTTGGGTCACTACTATATCAATGTTATAAGCAGTTAGAGAGCTAATCATGGTATAGTTTTGATATCGTACACTAATCTGATCGGCCACTTTCTCCTCAGAAAGTTTTTTGTCTCAAAGCACTGCTTTAGCCAAGAATCATAGCCTTATTTACACATTCTTAACCACAACTCTGGATAAATCTTGCTTTACATAACTTTACTCTTCACTAAGATTAATAGTATGATCCGTAAAGATTGATTATGAAAGGAGTTAAGAATGATCACGTCGGAGGCACAAAAGCCACTGACAATTCCCCCCAAAGAACTTTTATCACCTCCTGGTGATTTTAATCCCACGCTATTAATGTTTTTAGTTGTGGTGATGATGTTAGTTTTGTCTAACTTTGGGTATTGGCTTTGGGAATGGCCGCATTGGTTGTGTTTTAGTGTCAATACTCTAGCGCTACATTGTTCAGGAACGGTGATTCATGATGCTTGTCACCAATCTGCCCATCGCAATCGAATTGTTAACGCTATGTTAGGCCATTGTAGTGCCTTGATTCTAGCCTTTGCTTTTCCAGTATTTACACGAGTACATTTACAGCATCATGGTAATGTTAATCATCCCCAAGATGATCCAGATCATTATGTTTCTACAGGTGGTCCCCTGTTCTTAATTGCGGTGAGATTTTTGTACCATGAAGTATTTTTCTTTCAAAGACGGTTATGGCGTAATTATGAACTACTAGAATGGTTTATTAGTCGCCTAATTATCATTACTATTGTTTATATTTCTGTCCAATATCATTTTTTGGGCTATATTCTTAACTTTTGGTTTATTCCCGCTTTCTTGGTAGGAATAACTTTGGGGTTATTTTTTGATTATTTACCTCACCGTCCTTTTGTTGAGAGAAATCGCTGGAAAAACGCCCGCGTCTATCCTGGCAAGGTTCTCAATATCCTAATTTTGGGGCAGAATTACCACTTAATTCATCATCTTTGGCCTTCGATTCCTTGGTATAATTACCAGCCAGCTTATTATTTGATGAAGCCATTATTAGACGAAAAAGGCAGTCCGCAAACTTCCGGGTTATTGCAGAAGCAGGACTTTTTGGAATTTGTCTATGATATCTTCATAGGTATTCATCTTCATCACTGAATTTAGTAATATTGAGGGCGGGGAGACCCCGCCCCTACAGGTTTTATGATTTGGACGGAAATTGATACCCATATTAGCCAAGTTACTGGCGAAAAATTTGTTAGTCAGCAGCATTTATCCATTAGTGGTGGGTGTATTAATCAGGGTTTTGCTATTAGCGATCGCCAATTGACTTACTTTGTTAAACTAAATCAAGCTTCTCAAGTCTCAATGTTTGCAGCAGAGATGCTTGGTTTACAGCAAATGTCCACCACAGGAACTATCCGCGTTCCTGGTCCAATCTGTTGGGGAACTACAGGCAATTCTAGCTATATTGTCTTGGAATGGCTAGAGATGACCACTGGTAACCATAAGTCTTGGCAAGAAATGGGACGCAAATTGGCAGCAATGCACAAAACTACCAGTAATCAAGGTTTTGGCTGGGATATTAATAATACTATTGGTTCTACACCGCAAATTAACAATTTTTCTAACTCTTGGATTGAATTTTATATTCAGCACCGTTTAGGTTATCAATTTAAGTTAGCAAAAAAACGCGGCGGTAGTTTTCCATTAGCAGAAAAACTATTAGCAGCTATTCCCGAATTATTAGCAAATTATCAACTTCAACCGGCTTTAGTACATGGGGATTTATGGGGAGGAAATGCAGGTTTTACGGTTGAGGGTGAACCAGTAATATTTGATCCTGCAACTTATTTTGGTGATAGAGAAGTTGATGTCGCTATGACAGAATTATTTGGAGGTTTTCCGCCAACTTTTTATCAAGGTTATGAGGAGATATATCCTTTACATACAGGATATGAAACCAGAAAAACATTATATAATCTGTATCATGTTTTAAATCATTTTAATTTGTTTGGTGGTAGTTATAGTTCCCAAGCTAATCGGATGATTGAGAAAATTTTAAAGGTCTGAACTATTATTAATTTGATGGGGATGATTTTGAGTGATTGGCAATTTTCGTATTACTTTGTGTCGCTCCGAGAAAAACTTTTGTAGTCCATTTTCTCCACTTTCTGAAATTGCTAAATTAGCTGTTAGGAAGTAGAAGAGCGATCGCCACCAAAGCCGTTGCTAAATTAACCAGGGCTGGACGACTGAGGTTAAGAAAACTCTTCATCCTCCTTTATCCTCAAAGAATTCTGCTCCTGTTCCTTCAACAGTAGCAACTACCAATGCCCTGTCAAGAAATTCATTACGCCGTTCGCAAGATGTTTCCGCAATCAGTAAACACCCATGACAAGCAGCACCATGTAAAAAACGCTCCTCTTGCTCATTATCTGGTTTATGCTGGGCGCAAACCGGATCATTGGAGCATAATCATATCAAACCTGACTAATTCTTGACTAATTGCCCTAATTGGTGCGAGTTTATGCAATCTTTCAACCCAAGTTTCAATATTTTCAACTCGACTTTGTAAGCTCGGTGCTAACCATCCTTCTGGATGGGTTCTATTCAAGAACCTTGGTTGTCTGTAACGAGTTTTTCTGGCACGTCTAGAACGTCTTAATTGACTTCTAGAAGTTAAAGCATCTCTAATTGCAAAGCCAGAAATGTTTTAATTCAGCGGCAAATACAACTTCGCCAGTTGAATCATTAATTAATGCCATTCCCGTGAATTTTGCCCCAGGATCAATCTTTAGTCTTAGGGACGATACTGGGGAGTCAGGACAGGATTTTTTGAGAATAATTGTGAACGGAAACTGTCTAAATATTGCTGCTTTTTTGTTTCTTAATAGTTGTCTGGCTTGTGCAGAATGAATTGGATTTAATGGGATGAAGTTGGTATCTAAAACAAATACTTTGGACATAAAGACATAAAGTCCCTCCTTGCGGGTAATGTTAGCTAGATGCCTCCGGCACGCTGGCGCGAACAACAATGTTAGAGGCCGGTAACTATCTTAAAAGCACTGGTTTAACCCTTAAGCCTGTTTAACTTTGAAGTTCTAGAGCTTAGCCATATGGAACGTTGAAAACAAGGAGAGAAAATCTAGAAATGAAGTTACCACCAAAAATCACAATCGCAGATCACTTTAAAGATTTAGAAGACACAAGAGTTGAGAGCATTCAAAGAGGCTATAAACAAAGGATTTGAGGGATTCAAATATAGTGAATTCAGCACAAAAGAAGACGAGCATGGAGGAGAAGAAATCCGTCATTATCTCATGCTATCAGACATAAAATAAAGAATAGATCCAGACAATAAATGGCTAAATCTTCAAAGTGTAGGAATGGTAGAATATATACGACAACTCAATGGAAAAACTCAATTTAAAACCCGTTATTATATTAGTAGCTTGACGAATAATGCCGAATTATTAGGACAATCAGTCCACAGTCATTGGGGTATAGAAAACTCATTACATTGGGTTTTGGATGTAGCTTTTAGAGAAGATGATTGTCGGATAAGAAAGGATAACGCACCACAAAACTTTGCAGTTCTCCGTCATATAGCAGTTAATCTTTTAGGAAAAGAAAAAAGCCAAAAACTAGGAACTAAAAGTAAGCGTTTTTGTGCAGGATGGGATGATGAATATTTAGAAAAGATTTTAGAATGTATCTGATAAAAATCATAAAATATAGACAAACATAAATATAAACAATTTATTTTTCTGTTGATTCTACAATAGAATCTAGATTTTTGATGTCAAAAAATATAGCTATTAATATATAGAACTTAACAAAATAAATCCATCATCAAAAATAAATAATTACTCTAAATTTATTAAATTTTTAGGATACTAATAAAGGAATTTATCAGATTTTGAATGAAATGACATATTTTTCCATATTGATGCACTAATATAGTATTTTATCAAGATAATTTAGATGCGTTTCCCCTGACCCCCTTGCGGAGTATAGATTATGCAAGTTAGGCAGTACAACTTATTATTTAGTCGGTTGGGTGAAATAGCTACACTCTTTTTTAAACTAGGTGTTATTGGCTTTGGTGGACCAGTTGCCCATATTGCCATGATTGAAGATGAAGTGGTGAAGCGTCGTCGGTGGTTGACACAAGACCATTTTCTCGATTTATTAGGTGCAACCAATTTGATTCCTGGTCCCAATTCCACTGAAATGGCAATTCATGTGGGATATATTTATGCAGGATGGGCAGGGTTGATTGTCTCAGGTGTTTGTTTTATATTACCTGCGGTTTTAATAACAGGTATATTTGCCTGGATTTATGTTAATTATGGTAGTCTACCTCAAATTGCACCTTTACTTTATGGTATCAAACCTGCTGTTTTAGCGGTTATTGTCAATGCCCTCTGGGGGTTAGCAAAAAAAGCGGTTAAAAACCATCAATTACTGATTATTGCTATAGCTGTAGGACTATTGATATTAATTCGGCAAGTGAATGAAGTAATTGCCTTATTGTTTGGGGGATTACTAGGTATGATTTGGTTACATCCTAGAAATCAAGACAAACCACCAGGAAATAAACCTAACTTATTGATTGCTGTCTTAACTACAGGCGCAACTTTACAGACAACATCTACAATTAGTGCTATGGCAGGTACATCTATTCCTTTATGGCAATTAGGTTGGTTTTTTCTGAAAGTTGGTAGTGTTTTGTTTGGTGGTGGCTATGTGTTAATTGCATTTTTGCAAGGGGGATTAGTTCAAGAATATGGCTGGTTAACACAACAGCAGTTACTAGATGCGATCGCTATTGGTCAATTTACCCCTGGTCCAGTGCTGTCTACGGCCACCTTTATCGGTTATGTCTTAGCTGGTGTACCTGGTGCGATAGTAGCTACCATTGGCATTTTCCTACCATCTTTTCTCTTCGTTGCTGCCTTAAATCCGGTTATTCCCCGTTTACGCAATTCTGCTTGGACAAGATCATTTTTAGATGCTGTGAATGCCAGTGCTGTAGCACTGATGGTAGTAGCTGCCTTGCAACTGGGAATAGCTACTTTAAAAATAGCAAAACCACCCTATGTAGATATTTTGGGGATAGCGATCGCACTCATCTCCACAGTTTTGATTACTCGCTACCGCATCAATGCTGCTTGGCTAGTTTTAGGTAGTAGTTTAATTGGTTATGGTGCTATGGCTTTAGGTTATATCAAATAAAATACCTGTTATGGGTGTAGATAGAGCAAACAATCCCAGCAATGAATATTGAGCAAATCGGTTGAAAAATGTACGGCGTTTTGGTAAAAATGGTATTTTCATGGGAGAAATTTCTGGTAACTGTTCACACTCCCCCCCTATCTTTAACGAGAGATCAAGGGTTTCGATAATTTTAGAGGGGGGGGGAGTGAATAACTACAAATTTGGTATTAAAAACCATGAAACCCTTTATTTATATGGGTTATGGGGTAAATAAACTCATATCTGGCATAACAGGTACGGAAGAACCGAAAATGATGAAGTCAATAATCGATGACTAAAATAGAAGTGATTAGGCGTTATGGGGTTTTAGTAGAATGAGTTGGACAGAAAAACTAGAGCAGTTAAAAGAGTTATTTATAGAAATGGATCAGGCTTTAATAGCCTATTCGGGAGGAGTTGACAGTACATTGGTGGCTAAGATTGCTTATGATGTGTTAGGCGATCGCGCATTGGCTGTAACTGCGGTTTCTCCTTCTCTATTACCAGAAGAATTAGAAGACGCGAAAATTCAAGCCGCAACCATCGGAATTTCTCATAAAGTTGTCCAAACACAGGAAATGGACAATCCCAATTACACATCTAATCCAGTCAATCGTTGTTATTTTTGCAAAAGTGAATTACACGACACCCTCAAACCCTTGGCCTTAGAGTTGGGTTATCCTTATGTAGTAGATGGTGTAAATGCCGATGATTTACATGATTATCGTCCCGGAATTCAAGCTGCAAAAGAAAGGGGTGCGCGATCGCCTTTAGCAGAAATTGGTGTGACTAAAGCCGAAGTGAGGCAAATTTCCCAAAAACTAGGTTTACCTTGGTGGGATAAACCCGCTCAACCTTGTTTAAGTTCGCGCTTTCCCTACGGTGAAGAAATTACCATAGCCAAATTACAGCGGGTAGGTAGAGCCGAAATTTATTTACGAACTCTAGGGTGGCAAAATTTACGAGTCCGTTCCGAGGGTGATACAGCTAAAATCGAATTATCACCAGATAAAATTAAAGATTTTGTGACAATGACAGATTTACCAAGTCTAGTATCTGTATTTCAAAACTGGGGATTTATTTATATAACTTTGGATTTAGAAGGTTATCGTAGTGGTAAATTAAATCAGGTTTTACCACCAGTTGCTTTACAAAAATAATAAATCTAAAACAGAACCTTGTCTAGATGGGCAGGGTTTGTTTTTAATATTCGGTTTTTTACATCTTGGTTAAATTCTATCGATTTTATTTTTGTGTAGGCTATTCAATTTAAAATCTAAAATAGTCAGTTTATGATTTATAATCAGGGTTTTATGGACTGTATTCATTTAACAGGGATTCGCGGTTATAGCTATGTTGGGTATTTACCGGAGGAAAAGGTATTAGGACAATGGTTTGAGGTGGATTTGAAATTATGGGTCGATCTTGCTCAAGCTGCGGAGACTGATGCTATTAAAGATACTGTAGATTATCGTAATATTATTAGTTTAGTCCAGAACTTGCTAAAAACATCTAAATTTGATTTATTAGAAAGGTTGGCAGGTGCGATCGCTAATGCTATTCTTCAAGAAAGTAGTCTAACCACCCAAGTACAAGTTATTCTCATTAAACCTGCTGCACCAATTCCTGATTTTGATGGTAATATTCGCATTGAATTGACTAGAAGTAAATCCAATCTATAGAAGGAAATCACAAAATTTATAAT